>CAMBSN010000033.1 GCA_945870505.1 Candidatus Kuenenia stuttgartensis
TCGTGCCCAGGAGACGCTCGACGTGATGCTCGCCGAGATCGCCCGACTGCCGGGCACGATCACTCGCGACGAGGTGGATCGCGTGAAAGCCCGTGCCAAGAGCGGCCTGATCATGCAGCAGGAATCGAGTGCCGCACGGGCTGGCGCCATCGCCCGGCAGTGGTATCACCTCAGGGCCCTGCGGACGCTCGCGGAGGAACTGGAGCGGTACGACCGGCTCGACGTGGCCGCGATCGAGGCCTGGCTGGCCGCCCATCCGCCCCGTGACTTGACCGTCGTGTCGCTCGGCCGAGAGCCGCTGGAGGTGCCACATGCCCTTCCTGCATGAACGGCTCCCCAACGGCCTCGACGTGATCGCGGAGACGTCCGACGCGGCGGTTTCGACGAGCGTCGGCTTCTTCGTGGCGACCGGTTCTCGCGATGAGAGCGACGGCGTCTCCGGCGTGAGCCACTTCCTGGAGCACATGGTCTTCAAGGGCACACCCGGGATCACCGGCGACGAAATCAACCACCGCTTCGACGCCATGGGGGCGAGCGCCAACGCCTTCACCAGCGAGGAAGACACCGTCTACTACGCGTCGGTCCTGCCGGAACAGCAGCACGAGGCGGTCGATCTGCTCGCGGCGATGATGCGGCCGGCGCTCCGCGAAGCGGACTTCGACACCGAGAAGCTCGTCATCCTGGAAGAGATCCGGATGTACGACGATCAGCCTCCCTTCGGCGCCGACGACCGCTGCCGCGCGGCCTACTTCGGCCGGCACCCGCTGGCACGGAGCGTCCTCGGCTCGGTCGAGTCGATCACCAACCTGCCGGTGGAGGCGATGCGCGACTATCACCGTCTCCGCTACGCCCCTGGCACGATGGTCCTCGCGGCCAGCGGTGCAGTCGACTTTCCCGCGCTCGTCGAGTCGGCGAAGCGGCTGTGCGGCGACTGGGAGCCGGCCGCCCCCACGGAACGGCGACGGCCGCAGCCGCCACGGCAGGCGGCGCACCCCGGAACCGAGCGGATCGTGAAGGCCACCGCCGCCCTCGACTATGCCGTCTGGATGGTGGCCGCCCCTGACGAGTTCCATGGCGACCGGCATGCGGCCCGCCTGCTCGCGATCCTCCTCGGCGACTCGTCGGGCAGCCGGCTCTACTGGGGCTTGGTTGACTCTGGCGAGGCCGAGCAGGCCGCGTGCCTCTACCAGGATTTTCTCGACGCGGGCCTGTTCATCACGCAGCTCTCGTGCGATGCCGCCGACGTGGAGACGCTCCGAGAACGGATCGCCGATATCTACGCGGCAGCTGCAGCGGAGGGCGTGGAGCAGGCGGAGTTTGAGCGAGCCCGCAATAAGCTTGCCAGCCGGGTGGTTCTCGGGGGCGAGAAGCCCCGGCGAAGGCTGTTCGACATCGGCCTCGACTGGTCGCACGACCGCACCTATCGCTCCGTTTCCGAACACCTCCGCCTCGTCGAGGGCGTGATGCTCGACGACGTGCATCGGGTGCTGAAGGCCTGGCCGCTCGATGCCCCGGCGGCAGCAGTCATCGCCGGGCCCGACGGAGAGGGCTGACGGCGGTGGCGACTTCCGCCGCACCGCCGGGCGAGCCATAATCCCGGTCGGTAATCGCGGTCTCTGAAAACCCGCTCCCGTCTCCCCGCTGGTGCTGATCCCGATGCTCGTGCCCCTGTTCGCCAATGCCAACCGCTGGCTGATCGCCCTCCCGCCGATCTGGATGGTGGGGGCCGCCGCCGCCGCCACGCTCGTCGCCGCGATCGTCGCCTACGGACTGCTCCGACTCGTGGCCCCGCGGATCGCCGCCGAGGCCCGCGTCAGCCTCGGCGACGGGTTCCTCGGGCCGCTCGCCTGGCTGCTACTCGCCTACTCGGCCGCCGCTTTCGCCTTCACGCCCCTGGTGCCGCTCGATCAGGTGACGCGGTCGCTCACGCGACTCTGGTCGACGAACGACTTCGAGCGGACCATCGTCGTCGAGCCCGGCACCAAGCTCCAGGAGATCCCGCTCAGCCTCCGTCCCCAGGAACTCGCGGATCTTCGCATGGAGAGCGACGCGCCGTTGCTGGTTCGCACGCAGCAGCCGGTGGAGGGCTACGCGATCGTCAAGGAGGCCGAGGTCTCCCTGGCCGCGGGCACGCCCTGGTCGTGGACGAAGACCGAAGGGGCCACCAATCCGTTCGTCGGGCAGCGGGCCAAGCTGGAGGCGACCAACGACGGCACTGCCCCGGCCAGGCTCTCGATCGGCTGGCGGCTGGCGGCCGAGAATCCGCAGGCCGGGGTCCTCCCCTGGACATTCGTCACGCTCGCGGGTGTCGTGGCCGCCTACTCACTCTTCCGACTCGGTGCGCCGCGGCTGGCCGCCATTGCCTCGGCCACCACGAAGGAGGCGATCGGGCAGCCGGTGTTCACGGTTGCGATCGTCGCCGGCATCGCCCTGCTCCTGGCCTTCATCGTGATTCCCTACAACACGTTCGGCGAAGACGTGAAAATGCTCAAGGACAGCGGGCTCACGCTGATCAAGGTGCTCGCCCTGCTGGTCGTGGTCTGGACGGCGAGCATCTCGGTGGCCGACGAGATCGAGGGCCGCACCGCCCTCACCGTGCTCTCCAAGCCGCTGGCCCGCTGGCAGTTTGTACTCGGCAAGTTCGCCGGCCTCGTGCTCGTGGCAACGCTCGTGTTCCTGATCCTCGGCGGCGTGCTCTTGGCCACCACGAGCCTGAAGGTGGTCTACGACGCCCGCGAGGCGTCGAAGACCGATCCGCTCTGGCGGGACTGCGCCGAGGAGATGATCACGGTGGTGCCCGGACTGGTGCTCTCGCTCCTCGAGACGATCCTGATGGCGGCCGTGAGCCTCGCCGTCTCGACGCGGCTCGGCATGGTTCCCAACCTGATCATCTGCTTCACCGTCTACGCGCTCGGCCATCTCGTGCCGCTGATCGTGCAGTCGAGCGTCGGCAAGTTCGCCATCGTGCGGTTCTTCGGCAAACTGATCGCCACACTGCTCCCGGTGCTCGACCACTTCACGATCGAGGCGGCGGTGGTGGGCGGCACCCCTGTGCCTTGGGTCTACCTCGGCTGGGCTGCGCTTTACGCCGCCCTCTACTCGACGCTCGCGCTGCTCGTGGCGCTGATCCTCTTCCAGGACCGCGACCTCGCCTGATACGGCACAGGTTGAAAACCTGTGCTACGAGGGGAGACGAACTCAGCGAGGGGCTGCCCGTGCCCCGGAGCCGGCGTTGCTGACAAGCGCAGCCATGGATGGCGGAGCGAAGTCAGCATCGAGCGAGCGCAGGGCAGGATGCCCGCAGTGAACGTCCGGTTCCAGGGCACGGGCAGCCCCGAGCCGCCGCGATGGACAGGCACAGGTTGAAAACCTGTGCTACGAGGGAGGACGAACTCACCCCAGTCAACGCGTCAGGCCGGTGCGGGCCGCCACGCCCACCATCGACGAGCCGTCGGTCGATGTGCCCGGCATCGACCACCAGCCGGTTTCGGCCGATCGCATCGCCTGCGCTTCGGCCTTACCGTCGAGGAACACGGTCACGCCCTTTCCCACCCGCCGCTCGATCCGTGGGCCAAGTTCGACGCCGACCAGGCCCCACTCTGCGTTGTTGCCCACCATGGTGCGGAGTTCGAGCGACTCGCGGCCGTCGCCGCGGTCGTTGGAGACGCCGACGCGACCCATCCACCGGGCCGGCCCTTCGGCGACCATGTTCGAATCGGCCAGCATGCCGGCCGAGACGTCGAACCGGGCGATGCGACTGCGGAGTTCCGCCGTCATCGGCGCCGGCGGGGCGTCGCGGCCGACCGCCCCCTGCATCGCGACCGCGAGTTCCGGCATGCTCCCAAAGTTCTCTCGCTCCCGAGCGGCCTCGATTCGCTCCAGTTCCTCCGCGATCGATCCAGTGCCCTCGAAGTTACCCAGCCCGAACCCGTCAAACTCCACCGGCGCCGCGGCACGGCCGACGGCGGCGAGCACGACGAGCACGAGCGTGAGAATGAAGCGTCGCATGAGCGGTCCGTGGGAAGCAAGCCATTCTCGATATCGGCACCTCGCCGTCGCCGCATGCAGCGGCGAGCATGCCGATCGTGCCGACCGACGCGAATCTGCCGATCAGCCGGTCTTCCGATGGGGAAACATAGGGATCGTGGGGGCCCGACCGGCCGAACCGGTACGGCCGCGACCGAATCGGGTGCATTCCAAGGCGTCGATGACTCGCGCGGCGATCTCCACGGCCGCCGCCCCGGCGGCTCCCGTGACGAGCGGCGGACGCCCTTCCCTGATGGCGGCCAGAAAGTCGTCGTGCTCGCAGGTGATCGCATTGGCATCGGCGACGGTGACAGTCTCGAACGGCAGGATGTCGGTGAAGAAGCGGTCCTTCATCGCACCCCGCTCGGCCACGGGCACGGCGGTGGCGGAGAACTCACCCGTTCGCACGCCTTCCGATGGCGACACGACCTCGACGGTCTTGGTGGTCAGGTCGCAGTGCAGCAAGGCGTCGGCCGACCAGATCGAAACAGTGCGACGGGCCGTCGGGCTGATCCGCGACGCCGTCAGGTCGGCGACAAGCCCCGACGCGAACACGAGCCTGGCGCGGGCCACGTCCTCGAAGCCCCCGGTGGCCACGATGCCCTGCGCCTCGACCCGCTCGAGCCGGCCGGGGTCGAGCGAGAGCACGAGGTCGATATCGTGGATCATCAGGTCGTGAATCACGCCCACGTCGAGCGAGCGGAAGGTGAAGGGCGCCGTCCGCGTCGCCTCGATGAAGGTGGCGGCACCGGCCCGCGCCGCCGCGGTCTGCCAGGCGGGATTGAACCGCTCCACGTGGCCCACGGCGACCGTTCTTCCGCAGCGACGCGCGGCGATCACGATCGCTCGGGCGTCCTCGACGCCAGCCGCGATCGGCTTCTCGACGAGGAGGTCGATGCCGGCCTCGAGCAGTGGCACCGCCACGCCGGTGTGCAGGCCCGTCGGGGCCGCGACCACCGCCGCATCGACGTGACCGACGAGATCCCGGGGCTCGGCAACTGCCCGGCAGCCATGGGCGGCAGCGACGCGGTCGCGCGACTCCGGCAGCGGATCGACGACCGCCACGAGTTCGGCATCCGCACGGGCAGCGAGTAGCCGCGCATGAATGGCCCCAAGATGCCCACAGCCAACGACCGCCACTCTCATTCGCTTCATGCCGCTTTCCTCCGTTCCCGGGAGCGGCCGTGCCGCCCCTGCTGCTGCCGCTCGAGAAACTCGAGCAACTCGTTCACCTGGGGCACGAGCATCCCCTGCGACCGCAGGATCTCTCGCGCCGGCTCGACACCGACCTTGGCCCGATAGAGCAGCCGGTAGGCCTCTGAGATCGCCTCGATGACTGGCTGCGAAAACCCGCCCCGCCGCAGGGCCACCACGTTGATGCACCGGGGCCGCGCGGGCGAACCCTCGCAGAGCATGAATGGCGGGACGTCGTGAAGCACCCGCGAGAGCCCGGCCACGAACGAACAGCACCCGATCGTCGCCCAGTGATGCACGGCGACCACGCCGGAGAGCGAGGCCCGCGAGTGCACGCGAACGTGGCCGCCGAGGAGCGTGCCGTTGGCGATGATCACGTGGTCGGCGATCCGACAGTCGTGGGCCACGTGGGAGGCGGCCATCAGGAAGTTGTGACTGCCGACCGAGGTCAAGCCCTCTTCCTTCTCCGTTGCCCGATTGATCGTCACGCCCTCGCGGATCACGTTGTCGTCGCCGATCTCGACCCGGGTGTCGGTGCCGCGGTAGCTCACGTCTTGCGGCTCACCACCAATCACGCAGTTCGGAAAAACCCGGTTCCGCTCGCCGATTGTGACCAGGCCCGCGATCGTCACATGATTGGCGAGCACCGAACCGCGACCGATGGTGGCACCCGACGAGATCACGCAGTAGGCACCGATCGTGACGTCATCGGCGATCCGCGCACCGTCCTCCACGACGGCCGTGGGATGAATCGCCGGCGGTCGCCCCACGGCGCCCGCTACCGGCATCTGCTCGTCGTCACGCTGGTCGTGGTCTGCCACGTGATGTCAGGCCGAGGCCCGCCTCCCCTGACCCGCAACGAGCCGCGCGGCCATGGCCCCGTTGAGTCGATGACCGCTGCGCCGAGCCCGAACGTGGGCGTGGAGCGGTCGCCCCACGAGCGCCAAGTCGCCCACGAGGTCGAGCACCTTGTGGCGAACGCACTCATCCGGCCAGCGGAGCGAGTTGCCCACAGGCCCGTCGGCACCGAAGACCAACAGGTCGCCGTAGCCGACGGTGACCGCCAACCCGGCGTCCCTCAGCCTCGCGGCGTCGTCCTGCGAGATGAACGTGCGGGCCGAGGCGAGCTCCGTCCGATAGGCCTCCGGCGTGACATGGACGGAGAGTGTCTGCCGGCCGATCGGGCCGGGACCATAGTCCAGTTCGTACTCCACCGAGAGGCCGGCGAATCGCGGCGGCGAGACCTCGACCCATGCGTCATCGTCGCCGACGCGGCACGCCTCCTCGACGACGAGCGGCTCGACGGCCGCACCGAGCGACTCACTGCCGGCGGCGTCGATCGCGTCGACGAAGGCCTGCGATGAGCCGTCGAGGCCGGGCATCTCCTCCGCGTCGACCCGCACCAGACAGCAGTCGATCCCGAGTCCCGCCAAGGCGCTCATCGCATGCTCCACCATCTGCACCTGGACGCCGGCCGAGGCCAGGTTTGTCCGCGCCGTCGCCTCCACCCGATGATCGACCGTGGCAGGAATGCGAACCGGCACGTCCGAACCAGCCCGCACGAACGCGATGCCCGCGCCCGCCGGGGCGGGCAGAAAATCGACCGTGACCGGGCGACCGCTCCAATACCCCGTGCCGGAGATCGAGACAGCGCGGCAAATGGTCTGCTGAGGGCGCATGCGGGTCGCGTGGAGGGTGGAACAGGCCCGGAGGGTCGTCCGTGACGCCCCTCCGGGCCCGGTGAATCAACGCCGGTCCTACGATCAGCGAACCGGCTGCGACTGCGACGCGGGCGCACCGGCGACCGCGGCGCCATTGAGCATCCGCAGCACGTCCGGCGTGATGTCGATTTGCGGATCGTAGTAGACGATCGGCTTGGTGATGCTGCCGAGGATCCGATTGCGATCGGCGGAATCGACCGGATCGCCGTCGAACCGATGCACCACCGCAATCCCGTTATCGCGGGCAAACTGGCTCACGGCCCGCTCGATTTCGTTGTAGACCTGCAGGTAGACCTTCGCCTCCCGGTCCATGAAGTCCTTCTTCTGGAGCTGGGCGTTGACGCTGAAGTCGCCCTGCGCCTTGGCCACCTCGGCCTCAAGTTTCTTGTACTCGGGCGTGCCGACGTTAAAGCCCTTAAGCGTCTCCATCAGGCTGTTGATCCGGTCGCGCTCGGCCTTGAGGGCATTCTCGGCCTGCATCACCTCGTCCTTCATCTTGTCCATCGCCTGCTTGAAGCGAGCATGGTTCTTGAAGACGTAGCCCACGTCGATCACGGCGGCGTGACTGGCCGGCGCTGTAGCCCGTGCCGCGGGGGCAGCGGCCGGCGCGGGCTGCGCCTGGGCATGGACGGCGGTCTGACCGAGTGCCCCGGCGACCGCGAGTGCGAAGATTGCCAGATGCCTATTCACGGAATGCTCTCCTTGCTTGCGGAACGTGGGCCGAATCTGTGGTGGCCGGACCACCGAGGCGGCCATCCATGGCCGCCGAGATTGCCGACGCGGGCGGGATGATGGCGACCGGCCCCCGCCGACTCAAGGGCAACATCGCCGCGGAAAACCGACTGCTTTTCGGACTGACATCACCTCGCTTCGAACCGGCGAGGGGCTGCCAGTGCCCCATCGCCGGACGCTGACAGCGCTTCGCCATCCTGGCTCCCACGTAGGTGCAGGTTGTCAACCTGCACCAGCATTCCACGTCGGGTCGAGATCCCGCGGCGGCTCGGGGCTGCCCACGCCCTGCCGCCGGACGCTCGCTACGGGCATCCTGCCCTTCGCTCGCTCGATGCTGCCTGCGCTTCGCCATCCTGGCTCCGCTGGTCAGCAACGCCGGCGACAGAGCATGGGCAGCCCCTCGCTGAGTTCGTGCCCTGAGCGCGCACGAGGACAGGCTGCGGGATCGGGGCGAGGATGGCGAGCGTCGGCTATCCTGCCGTTGGCGAGCCAACTCGTCCCGTCCCGCAGCCGGCTTTGGCTGATAGGCGCATGAGCCGCCCCTCAAGGTGTCACTTCGGCGCCCCAAGCGTGACGTCGAGCGTCACCTCGGCGCCGTCGCGGACGACAACCACCGGCACCGTGTCGCCTCCCTTGTGCTTGCGGAGCGCGCTATCGAAGTCTTCCAGGTTCGTGATCGCGCTCGCACCGAGACGGACGATTCGATCGCCCCCCTTGAGGCCGCCCTTCGCGGCCGGTGACTCCTTGGCCACGCCGGAGATCGAGTAGCCGTTCCCGGGACTGCCAAAGTCGGGAACGCTGCCGAAGTAGGGACGGTCGCCACCGCGGGCGAAGGCGGGCGCCGCAACCTCCACGTAGGCGGGCCGATCGGAACGCGTGGCCAGATCGCGAACAATGTCGGCAACGAGGCCGGCGAGCTTTTCCATGCCGGCGGCATTGATCTTGTCGACCGTGTCGCTCGGGCGGTGATAGTCGCCGTGCGAACCGGTGAAGAGGTGGAGCACCGGCACCTTTTTTGCGTAGAAGCTCGCGTGGTCGCTCGGACCGAAGCCGCCGGGCTCCTTCGCCACCGTGAGGCCATGCTCGGCCACCAGCCGGTCCACGAGTTCCTCGAGGCCGATCCCCGTGCCGGTGCCGTGCACGATCACCTTGTCATCGGCGAGACGGCCGACCATGTCGAGGTTTACCATCGCCACGGTGTCGGAAAGCGGCAGCACCGCGTTGGCCGCATAGTGGCCGCTGCCGAGCAGGCCCCGCTCCTCGCCGGAGAAGGCGATGAAGAGCACGCCTCGAGGCAACGGCCCCTCGGCGGCCAGATGCCGGGCCACCTCGACCAGCATCGCCGTGCCGCTGGCGTTGTCATCGGCGCCGTGGTGCACCGCCTTCTCGCCCGGCACCGTCGAGTTCTCGCCGCCGTAGCCGAGATGATCGTAGTGGGCCCCCAGGATCACCAGCTCTCTGGCGTCGATGGCGGGGGCGTCTCCGGCGGCCGGCCGACCCGTGCCAGGCAGGAAGGCGAGCACGTTGCGGGACGTCGCCTCGCGGCGATCGATGGCCACGCGGCCGCGAATCCGCCAGCCGTCGAGCGGCCGGCTGGCCGGCTCCAGACCGTCATCGATGCCCTTCTGAATATCGGTGAGGGGCCTCTCCATGCCCCGACGCACCACGTCGTCCACGGTGGAACGCCGCAGGTGCAGCACAGGCATCGTCCGGGCGTTCGAGCCCTCGCCCGCCCGCGTGAATGCCATCAGCGCGTCGCCGTCAGCATCGGCGTCGTTGCAGAACACGACGGCACCGGCCTCGTGCTCCGACGCGTTGGCCACCTTGCGGGCGAGCGCGGCGTGCTGCGAAGCCTGGTTGCCGTCAAACACGCTGTGTGGATCGTCCTTCTGGGGCTCCTGCCGCAGCACCACCACCGCCGCTCCCTTCGCGGCAGCGCCGAGCGGCGCGTAGTCATCGTAGTGCTCCGCCGGCGCGGTGATCCCGTAGCCAGCGAACACCAGCGGTAGATCGAACTCCCCACTCCCGCCGCCAGCGAGCGGCGTGAAGTCGCGGCCGAGTTCGAGCGGCAGCACCATCGGGCGGCCGTCAGCGCTCGGTGGGCCGACGAGTTCGACAAGGTTGCGATCCGCGGGCCCGAGCGTGGCCTCGAGGGTCATCTCGAAGGGCTGGAACGGACCGTCGCCCACGAGTCGGGTCTGCAGCTGGTCGATCGCCCGAAACTGCCTCGCCACCCAGTCGGCCGCGGCCTCGATGCCCTCGGTCCCGGGACCGCGACCTTCCCGCTCCGGCGCGGCCAGCCACTCGACCGCGGCGCGGAGCCGCGCGGAGACCGGCCCGTCAGGCACTGACGTCGACTCGGCGCCGCATGCCATGACGGCGGTCGCGGCAATCATTCCGGCGATCGCGCCCCGCATACCAACCAGAGCCTTCTCCTTGGCTGTCTCCGCCATCATCTCGCCTCCTCGCAGGATGTCCGGTACTCCACCGCCTTTATTTTACGCCGCCGCCGGGATCGGCCGAGGTTCGCTTCCAGCGGCTTGCCCGCTGTGAGAGAATCGGGGCTCCCCCCGAGTCTTCGCCCGTCCCGGACCAGTCCACCGTGCCGTCGCTGTTCGTCATCCAGGGCCGTAACCGCGGCACCCGCTTCGAATTTCATGCCAATCAGGGGGCGGTCAGCCTCGGCCGCGAGGCCGGAAACGCCGTCCAGGTCGACGACCACGAGGTCTCGCGGCGGCACGCCGAGATCCGCCGGGTTGGTGACACCTACCTGCTTGGCGACCTCAAGAGTTCAAACGGGACGTTCGTCAACGACGTCCGCATCGAACGCTCCGAGCTCTCCAGCGGCGACCGCATCCGGCTCGGCCGGACCGTCCTGATCTACGCACAGGACGGCGACGATCCCGCGATGTTCGCCGCGGTCGACATCGTGCCCACCACCGAGGCGGGCGACGGCTCGCGGATCGTGCGGACGATGCGGGAGGATGATTCGATCGTGCTCGCCGCCCCGGAGGAGTCGCAGAACCGCTGGCTAGCCAAGGCCCGCAGCAACCTCCAGGTGATGTATCGCACGTCGCTGGCGGTGAGCCACACGCTCGACATCGACGAACTCCTCGGCCGAATCCTCCAGCTGGTGTTCGAGTGGGTGGAGGCCGACCGGGGCTGCATCATGCTGCTCGACCCCGAGAGCCGAGAACTCCGAACGAAAGCCCGCCGCGACCGCAAGGCCGGTGACGCCGCCACGATGCAGATCAGCCGCACGATCCTCGACTACGTGCTCGACCACCATGAGGGCGTGCTCACCAGCGACGCCCAGGAGGACGACCGGTTCGCCTCTGGCAACAGCGTGGTGCGAACGGGCGTGCGGGAGGCGATCTGCGTGCCCATGCGGGGCCGCTACGACACCGTCGGCCTGATCTACGTGGACACGACCACGCCGCTGATCGACGCGGTTGACCAAGGGCAGCGGCGATTCAGCGACGACCACCTCAAACTCATGATCGCGATCGGCCATCAGGCGGCCCTCGCGGTGGAAGACACCACCTACTATTCGGCGATGGTGCAGTCGGAGCGGCTCGCGGCGACCGGCCAGGCGATCGCCACGCTGTCGCACCACATCAAGAACATCCTCCAGGGCATCCGGGGCGGTAGCTACCTCGTGGAGATGGGGCTGGAAAACGACGACCTCGGTGTGCTTCATAAGGGCTGGGACATCGTCCGCCGCAACCAAGACAAGATCTCGTCGCTGGTGATGGACATGCTCACCTTCAGCAAGGAGCGCGAGCCCGATCCGCTGCCGACCGACCTCGCGGCCCTGGTCGACGACATCGTCGAGACGGTGCAGCAACGGGCGACCGAGTCGGGGGCGACGATCCACTGGCGGCCGCCCACCGACCTGCCGCCCTTGCTCTTCGACCCTTCCGGCATGGCGCGGGCCGTGCTCAACGTGGTCACCAACGCCCTCGACGCCGTGGAGGGCCGGGCGGACGCCGCCGTGACGATCACCGCCGCGGCCGACCGCGAGGCGGGCGTCGCCAGGATCACCATCGCCGACAATGGGGCCGGCATATCGCCCGAGACCCTCGCCGACATCTTCACGCTCTTCGTGTCCACGAAGGGATCCAAGGGCACGGGGCTCGGCCTGACCGTGAGCCGCAAAATCCTCCGCGAGCACGGCGGCGACATCCACGCCTCCAGCCGACTCGGCGAGGGCAGCACGTTCGTCCTCGAGTTCCCCCTCCAGACGGCCGAGAGCCTCGGCGAACGGGCCGCGGACGACGCGCCGGGCGAGCCTCCGCCCGACATGCACCCATGAATGCCCCGCCACCGACCGGCGATCCCGGCGGGTTGCCACCGATCTCGGCGGTGGTGATCACAAAAAATGCGGAACGCCATCTCGCGGCGGTCCTGGCGTCCGTCGACTTCTGCGCCGAGCGATTGGTGCTCGACTCCGGATCGACCGACAGCACCATCGCGATCGCACGGACCGCCGGCGCGAGGGTCGAGCATCAAGACTTCCTTGGCTACGGGCCACAGAAGCGGCGGGCGGTGGAACTCGCCAGCCACGACTGGATCCTCGCGATCGACGCCGATGAGGTGCTCGACGACGACGCCCGGCAGGCCGTCCGCGCGGCGGCCCTCGACGATCCCGCCGCCTGCTACGCGCTGCGACGACGGACCTTCGTCGGCCGCCGCGAGGTCCGCCACGGTCCATGGAGCGACGACCGCGTGCTCCGGCTCTTCAACCGCCGCACGGCATCGTTCAAGCCGCTGCCCGTCCACGAAGAGGTGGAGGCCTCGCGGTCGCCAATCCTGCTGCCGGGCTCGATCCTCCACTACAGCTACGCCTCGTGCGGCGATGTGCTCGCGCGGTCACTCCGCTACGCTCCCCTCAAGGCGGAGATCATGCGGGGCAAACATCAGCGAACGAGCCCGCTGACGATGCCGCTCCGCGGCCTGACCGCCTTCCTCAAGAGTTACGTGCTCCGGAGCGGCTGGCGGGACGGCGCCGTGGGATTCGTCATCGCCCTGTCGCGGGTCATCGACTCGACGCTGCCGCGGGCGATGCTGCTCGAGGGGGACTCGCCGACGACGGCATCCTCCGTTCAGGCCTTGCCCACGGACCGCAGCGCCGCGAGCATGCGTTCCATGTCGGACGGCAACGGCGCTGAGAAGGTCAGCCGTTCGCCCGACGCGGGGTGATCGATGGCGATGCTCGCCGCATGGAGCGCCTGCCGATCGAGCAGCGGCGGCCCCGCGGGGAGCCGGAGAAAGCCCGGTTCGATCAGCGTGCGGCCGCTATAGAGGCCGTCGCAGAGCACCGGACAGCCGATGGCCGCGAGGTGCACGCGGATCTGGTGGGTGCGGCCTGTCTGCGGCGTCACGCGAACGAGGGTGCCGGCCCGAAACCGCTCCAGCACCTCGTACCGGGTCACCGCCTCGCGGCTGGTGGTGTGGTCGTGGCGGACCGCCATCTTCTCCCGCTGGTAGGGATGGATGCCGATCGGCATGTCGATCTCGTCGCGGTCGAATCGCGGAGTACCCTGCGTGATCGCAAGATAGGTCTTGGCCGTCGTCCGCTGCTCGAACTGCCGGGCCAGCGCGTGGTGCGCCTCCTCGCTCCGCGCCACGACGATCACGCCGCTCGTGTCGCGGTCGAGCCGGTGGACGATGCCCGGCCGGGTTGGGCCGCCCGCCGTCGACAGGCTGCCCCCTTCGCGCTCCAGGTGCCACTTGAGCGCACCGGCGAGCGTCCCCTTCCAGTTGCCCTTCGCGGGATGCACCACCATGCCAGCAGGCTTATTGACCACCGCCATCCACGCATCGACGTAGAGAAACTCGAGCGGAATCTCCTCGGCGACGGGCCCCTCGCGGGGCGGCTGCGGCACGGTGAACCGCACGAGTTCCCCGCTGCGGAGCTTGTGCGATGCCCGGGCCGTCAGGCCGTCAACGCGGACGGCCTCCTTGTCGATCGCCCGCGCCAGAAACGATCGACTGTAGGCCGGGAACGCCGCCACCAGGAACACATCGAGCCGCTGGCCCGCCTGCTCCTCAGCGACGACGAAACTCGCCTCTTCACCCGGCCGGTGTTGCGGTTCCGGAGGCGGTGGGTTCGGCTGCGGGGGTGGTGGTGGGCTTGGCATCTTTGGCGAACCAATCGTACCAAGCGGCGGTGGCCGGCCGCGTCAACGTTGCGGCGTGCGACTCCGCAAGGCCTCGGAGCGGGCTCTTCGGATACTCCTTCACGAGCGTCTCGTAGCCGCGGCGGGCGGCCTCGAGCTCACCGAGAGCCTCGCGGGCGCGGGCCAGGCCAAAGGTGGCCCGCTCCGCGGCGAGTGCCTCGGGCCGCTGCGACATCACCGCTGCGTACGTGTCGGCGGCCGCCTGCAGGCGCTCACGGCCCATGGCCTTATCGACGAAGATCATCCGCCCCCCCTCGGAGAGCGCATTGTCGGCCAGGAGGATCTGCGACCACACGGCCGCCGCAGAGTCGGGAAAACGGGTGGACACGGCACTGAGCCGGCTGGCATCGCGGCTGGCGACGGCGGCGAGGCACTCGTCCCACGCCTTGGCCTTCTCCGCAGCCTGCTGCGCGGAGACCAGCGTCCAAGCCGCCATGGCGGCGAACCCGATGCCGATGGCCGCGAGGATCGTCGTCAGGTGCGGGCGGATCCGGTCGACGATCGACATCGTCGCCTGGGCGAGGTCGTTGTCGTCGATCTCGGCAAGGTCGTTGGGCTGCATGTCGAAAGGTCTCCGGTGGTCGACCAGGCGAACAGACTGGGCCTGCGGTCGAAGCCGAAAAATAGAGACGCATGCGTCGCAGGCGTCAAGACGATCACAGACTCGCGGCGTCGCTGCGGCCGGGCGGTGTGGTAGATTCCGCCCATGTCCCTTCCGCCATCCTCAACCGTGGCGGCGCCGGCCGGCCCTTCGGCAGACGCCGCACCACCTGCCGACCGCCCGGCCCCGCGGCCGTCCTCCGCCGCCCCGCGGAGCTCGGGGCTCAATCCCGCCCAGCAGGAGGCTGTGCACGCGGCCCCGGGGCCACTGCTCGTGCTGGCTGGCGCCGGCACCGGCAAGACCCGCGTGGTGATCGCCCGCATCGGCCACCTCGTCTGGCGTGGGGCGAAGCCGGCGCGAATCCTCGCTGTGACGTTCACCAACAAGGCGGCCCGCGAGATGCTCGCCCGGGCCCAGAAGGGTCTCAAGAAGGGCTCCGAGGAAAAGCCTGAGATCTCCACGATCCACTCGCTCTGCGTGCGGATCCTCCGGCGGCACGCCGCGCGTCTTGGCTATCCCGACCGCTTCGCGATCATCGACCGCGGCGAGCAGGAGGCGGCGGCGCGGACGGTGCTCAAGGAGTTGAAGATCGCCGACACGGTGCTGCGGCCGGCCGACCTGCTCGACCGCGTCAGCCGCTGGAAGAGTCGCGCAGTTCGAGCCGACATCGCGATGGACGCCGTCCCGGCCGACGCCGATGACAGCTGGACGCTCGCCGCCGCCGGCTATCGCCGCTACCAGACTGCCCTCAAGACGGCCGGCGCCGTCGACTTCGACGACCTGCTGCTCCTCGTCGACGAACTCTTCACGAATCATGAGGACGTCCGCCGCGCGGAGGCAGGCCGCTTCGACCACGTGCTGATCGACGAGTACCAAGACACCAGCGGCATCCAGGAACGGATCCTCTCCGCCCTCGCCCGCGACCACCGCAGCATCTGCGTGGTGGGAGACGACGATCAGTCGATTTATGCCTGGCGGGGTGCCGAGGTCTCCCACATTCTCGACTTCGCGAAGCGGTGGCCCGGCGCGAAGATCGTGCGGCTCGAGGAGAACTACCGCTCCACGCCCGAAATCATCCATGCGGCAAACATCCTCATCGAGCGAAACGGGCGGCGGCACGGCAAGACGCTCGTCTCAAACGCCCCGTCCGGAGTGCCGCCGGCGATCATTCAGGCCCAGGACGAAGTGGATGAGTCGCGCCGCATCGTCTCCGACGTCGAGAGCCTGCTCCGCGAGCGGCTCGTCGATCCCTCCGAGGCGGTGATCCTTGTCCGCACCGGCGAACAGACGCGGACATTCGAGCAGGAACTGCGGCGGCGGCAGATCCCCTACGAACTCGTCGGCAGCCGCTCGTTCTTCGACCGCCGCGAGGTGAAAGACGTGATGGCGTTTCTGCGGGTGCTGGTCGATCCAGACGACGACCTGGCGCTCGCGCGGATCGCAAACGTGCCACCGCGGGGCCTCGCCGGGTCAGCCGTGCAGCAGGCGCGGGCCGACGCGGCCACCGCCGGCCACAGCCTCTGGCGGGAACTGCTGTCCCGCCGCGACTCGGCCCGGCTCTCGCCGGCGGCGCGGTCGGGCGTTGACGCAGTGTCACGGCTCGTAGCCCTCCGCGACGCGGCCCCGCCTGCGGTGCCGGGGCAGTCACGGGCGGCGGCCGTACTCCGCACCCTTCTCGACGCGGCCGGCTACCGGACATTTCTCAACAAGGAATACGAGGACGATCCGGCCGAGGCCGAGACCCGTTGGGCGTGCGTCGAGGAGGTGGCGGCCGCGCTCGACGAGCACGAGCGGGCCCGACCGGAGCAGCGCGACCTCGCGGCGGTGATCCGCGGCTTCCTCGACGACTTCGTGCTCCAGGTTGAGGAGCAGGAAGACCGCTTTCAAGACGACAAGCCGAAGAACAACGTGCTGCGACTGATGACGCTCCATGCGGCGAAAGGACTCGAGTTCGACTGCGTGTGGATGGTGGGGATGGAGGAGGGCATCCTTCCACATCACCGCTCGCTCGCCGACAGCCTTCAGGCGATCGACGAGGAGCGGCGACTCTGCTACGTGGGCGTGACCCGCGCAAAGCGGCGGCTGATGCTCTCGATGTGCCTGACGCGAACGAAGTGGGGGAAGAGCAAGCCCGGCCGCCCGAGCCGGTTTCTCTACGAACTCACGGGCCAGGCCGAGAAGTTCAACGAGAACCCACCGGACAAGCAGGACAAGCCCGAAGCGCCGGCCCCTCGCGGCCGCAAGCGCCGCCGGTAGCACGACCTTGGGGAACGCCCGCGGCCTTACGGCCGGTCGGCTTCTACGAAACCCGTCCAAGCCCAACGCCGTGAGGCGTGGGGCGAACCACCACCAGACACCGCGTCCAGCGTGGGCGGACGCCCTCGGCCTCCGACTTACTTGCCGATGCAGTGCCGTGAGAAGATCCGATCGAGCAGGTCGGTGCCGATGGCGGCGCCAGTGACCTCGGCGAGCGACTCGGCCGCGGCCCGGAGGCTGCCGGCCACCACGGCCTCGTCGATCCCCCGCCCCGCGACCGCCTCCTCAACCGCCTGCCGGGCCTGCGCGACGGCGGTGCTGGCCGCGGTCGCGGCGACCCGCATTCGCAACGTGGCCGACACCGGCGCGGGCAGACCGGCGACGGCCGCGTCGATGGCGGCCTTCAGTTCCGCGATCCCCTGCCCGGCCACGGCGCTCGTGGCAATCGCGGTGGCGAAGTCGCAGCCCGCCGCGGCTCGGTCGCACCGCGTGACCACATCGATCCGGTGACTGGGGCCCTCGATCGCCGGGGCCGCCGGGCCATCACTGGCATCGCGGCAGGCCACGAGCACGTCGGCCCGCGAGGCCTCATCTACGGCCCGCGCCCGCGCTGCCATGTCGATCGGGTCGCCGCTCGCGGCCACGGCGGCGTCGACTCCCGCGAGATCGACGAGCAGCCAGTCGCGGCCGAGCCCGCTGGGAACGCGGACCTCGATCGAGTCGCGGGTGGTTCCCGACTCGTCGGCGATGAGCGCGGCATCGCGGCCGACGGCGGCATTGAAGAGGCTACTCTTGCCGATGTTGGGCCGGCCGATGAGGACAACCCGCGGCAGGTCGCCGGCGGCGGCATCGCGGCCCGCGAGCGTCGCCGCGGCCCGAGTGATCGCGTCCTGGCAGCCGTCGAGCCGGGTGGCGAACGGCCGCCACGCAGGCTGCGCCGGCACGGCGTCTGGCGTCGTCTCGTCGGCAAAGTCGATCGAGGCCTCGATGTCGGCGAGGAGGTCGAGCAGATCGTCGCGCACGCGTGCCAGCGTCGCCCCGGCCCCGCCGCCGAGTCGATCGAGGGCGACAGTGAGTTCCGCGGGGGTCCGCGCATCGACCACGCCGAGCACGGCCTCGGCCTGCACGAGATCGAGCCGGCCGGCGAGAAATGCCCGGAGCGTGAACTCGCCGCCGCGGGCCAGCCTCGCGCCCAGCCGGCATGCTTCCGCGATCACCGCATCGACCAGGGGCGCGGAGGCGGGCAACTGCACCTCGGCGAGCGGCCCGCCGATCGGCCCTGCGGGCCCCGGCCAGACGAGCACCTCGACGGGCAGTTGGCCCCAGTCGCGTCCCAGCCCGTCAGCGGCGAGCGTGGCCCGCACCACCCGGGGCCGTTCACCGTGCCTTGGCCATGCCGTCGCCGTGAGGAGCGACTGCAGCAACTCGCCCAGCCCGTCGCCCGCCAGGCGCACGACCGCTCGGGCCCCGGCCCCGGGCACGGTCGCCGGCGCGACGATGAGTTCACTGGCAGACCACATGGTCGAGGCTCTTCCTGCCCTGTGGGAAACCGTTGACTTGGCTGAAAAAGGAGGTGCAAGTTATCAACCTGCAAGAGCACCGCGCCCGACAGCGTGTCACTGCAGGCTCAATGCCCGCCGCGACTTTCCTCACCGCAGGTTACCAACCTGCGGCTACGGACCGGGACGATAGCCCACGTTTCAGTTGCACCCGAGATCCTGTCGCTGGCGCTCGGGGCTTCCTTGATGCGTCCAATGGTGCCAGCGAGGGGTCGCCCGTGCCCCGGGAGCCGGCGTTGCTGACGAGCGAAGCCATGGATGGCGAAGCGAAGTCAGCATCGAGCGAGCGGAGGCCTGGAGGGCCGCAGGGAGCGTCCGGCGATGGGGCATGGGTGACCCCGAGCCGACGCGAGACACGGACACACAGGTTGACAACCTGTGCTACGGGGATCACAAGGGCACGCAGTTTACCAACCTACGGCTACAGATCGGGAGGCTAACCCTACTTTCGCTTCCGCGACTGCCGCTTCTCGCGGGCCGCCGTCGCGGCCCCGTTGGCCGTTGCCTTGCCGACCGGCGCGAACGACGCATCCACGACGCGACCACCGCCTGCCGTCGCGGGCAGCGTCTTCGGCATCCAGAGCCGCTCCGCGATGCCCCAGAGGCTCGAGGCGATGAAGTAGAGACAGAGGCCGCAGGGCACCTTGAAAAACATCAGAGCCATGAACCACATCATGTAGTTCATGACCTGCTGCTGCATCTTCTGCTCGTCGTTCATGGCGGGCGGCATAAAGAGCTTCTGCTGCCAGAGGAACAGGCCGATGGTCACCAGCGGAAAGAGGTTGAGGAAGGGGCCGAGCCAGCCCTCGGGAGCCGTGAGGAAGGCGGGGAGCACCTTCGACCAGTCCCAGAGCATGTCGGGGGCCGCGAGGTTGGAGCACCAGCGGATCGCCGAACTGAACAGGGGCGCCTGCCGGAGCTCGACATCGGTGGCGAGCGAACGGTAGAGCCCCATGAAGATCGGAACCTGGATGAAGACGAGCACGCAGCCGCCCATCGGGTTGTAGTTGTGCTTCTTCCAGAGCTCCTGCGTGGCCTGCGTCTTCTTGACCTGGTCGTCGGCATACTTTTCGTTGATCGCCTTCATCTCCGGCTGCAACTCCTGCATCTTCTGCGAGGAGAGCGCCTGCTTGCGGCTCACCGGAAACATCGCCCCACGGACGAGCACGGTGAGCAGGAGGATGGCGATCCCGTAGTTGCCGATCACCGAGTGGAGGGCGTGGAGGATGGCGATCATGGGGCGGGCGACCCAGCCGAACCAGCCGTAGTAGACGAGGTCGTCCATCCCCGAATCGGGCGCGCCGTATTGCTTGAGGAGTTCGGGCCGCTTCGGACCGGCGAAGATCCGGTAGTGGTGCCGCTGGGCACTGCCGGCGGGAATGACGAGGTCTTGCGACACCAGCCGGTTCGTGACGTTGATCAGCTTCTTGCGGGCCGCGGTTGGCACTTCGCCCACAGCAAGGGGCCGCACCTCCGCGAGCGCGGGCCGTTCGGCTCCCGTCTGGTCGGGGATCACAGCCGCCGCAAAATAGAGGGCGTCGACGCCCGCGAACGACAGTGGCGTGCCTTCGCCAATCCGCGATGACGGATGCTCCAACTTGTCGTCGGCGACCTTCAGGCCGCTGACGATCGTGCCCGGCTTGCCGACGAATCGCACCGCCACGTCGCGAACAGCCAACGAACCCCAGTCACGGGCAACCCGCTGGGTGTACCACCATCCCTCGGTCGGCAGGCCCGTCGGGCCGTCGAGTGCGTAGGCGACGGTGGCGTCGCTGCCCGCCGCCTCGAGCCCAACGACGAGTTCGAGGCCGTAGCCCGCGTCGCCGGCCGACTCTGCCTCGGAGGCGAGCCGGTATTCCTTCACTGCGGTAAGTCCGCCGGGGAGCGTGCGTGTGAACCGCACCCGGGAGGGATCGACCGTCTCGTCAAGTTGCCAGTCCACGTCGGCGAGTTCGAGGCCAGGGATCTCGGCGAGCGGCTCCGCCGGCCGCTTCCTGCCGTCGCGGGACTCGAGCGAGAGCCGGAAGGAGAGCGGGTCGTGAGGATTGCCGTCGGGATCGTCCACGGGAGCCGAGCGGTATTCGGGTCGCACGACCTCCAGGGGCCGGCGGTCGAGCGTTGCATCAAGCGACATCGGCGTTCCGTCGCGAAGCACCTCGAGGGTGACCTTCTTGCGCGGCTGCGTGACGACGAGCGCCTCCCGCAGCGCCACGGCATCGGACGTGGGCGTGCCGTTCACCTTCGTGATCACATCGCCGACCTTCAGCCCTGCCCGCGCGGCGGGGGTGCCCGGCCCCACGACGCCCACACGGCAGCCGCCATCGCCGGCCTCGACCGCCAAGTGACCGAGATAGCCCGAGCGGTCATCCTGGTCGTGAAACTTCTCGTCCGCCAGTTCGATGCGCTCGACCGCGGCCCCGCGGCTCGTGAGGGTGACGAGCATCCGAGCCGCGGCTGGATCGAGCGAGCCGAGCGTCCGGCGAACGCGGGGAGCAGCGACCGAGGGCTCGCCAATCGAGAGGTCGGCTGCGGCGATAGGCGGTTTTGTGGCCGCCGCAGTGGCCGGTTCGGCCGTTTCCTCCGCCACACCGCTGCCGCCTTCGGCCGCCGCAGCCTCCTCGGCCACCGGCTTGGGAGGCGCGGGAAACAGCCACGTCTGCAGCGCCTGGCTGCCCACGATGATCGCCAGCGAGATGACGAAGAACTGAAGGTAGCGACGGTCCACGGGAAGTCTTTCGGAAGCGGGTGGGGGGAAAACGGCGGGCGGCGGGCGTCAGCGGCCCTGGCCGAGGCGATCACCGAGGAAGTTGTCGAGGTCGGGGATCGCGTGAATCTTCTTGGAGGTCGTCTCAAACGGATACTCGATCCGGCGGAACCGAACGCGGCGGTCGCCCTCGACCACGACGTAGCAGGCCCGGGGATCGTTGTCGCGGGGCTGACCCACCGAGCCGACGTTAATCATCGCCTTCGTCGCCGGCAGTTCGAGGGCCACCTCCGAATCGCCCCGCGGCACGCTCGGCGAGATGAACTCCGGCGACATCGTGAACACGCCGGGGATATGGGTGTGGCCCTGGAAGCAGTAGCGGCCGATCAGCTCGAAGATGTGCTCCATCTTGAGCGGGTTGTAGATGTCCTCCGGGAAAACGTATTCGTCGAGGGGCCGGCGAGCCGACCCGTGGACGAACAAAAAGTCGCCGTCGGCATGGGTCCGCGGGAGTTCGCCGAGGAAGTCCATGAGCGGATCGGCGGAGTTCCGCGGCATGCGGTCGTGCAGTTCAAGCTGGTGCCGCGTCCAGCGGATCGCCCGCTCCGCCCCCGAGTTGAAGCCGTCGGGGTCGAACAGGGCCCCCTGGTCGTGATTGCCGAGGATTACCAGGCTGCTTCGCTCACGCACCAGCCTCACGCACTCGCAGGGGTTGGGGCCGTAGCCGACCACGTCGCCGAGGCAGATGACGGTGTCAACCCGCTCCCGGTCGATATCCTCAAGGACAGCCTGGAGTGCCTCCAGGTTGCCGTGGACGTCACTGATGATGGCCCGCTTCACGTAAACTCCAGGCGTCGCGGGCCCCGACAGCGCTGGCTTTCCGCGAAAATTGAGACTACGGCCCCCCTCCCACACGGTCAAGGACGCGGCTCCAGGCCCCGCAGCACCGAACCATGCGGATTCTCGCAATCGACACAAGCCTGGGGTCTGGATCGGTGGCCGCGGTCGACCCAGACGGCTCGGCCGAGCGGCCGCTGGGGCCGGCGGGAGGCCACGCACGGGTGCTCACCGAGGCGCTCGCCGAGGTGGCGGCGGCTCGTGGCTGGGGCGAGGGCCCCCAGGCACTCGGCAGCCTCGGCCCGAGCGATGTTGTCGCCGTCATCCGCGGCCCCGGATCGTTCACCGGCCTGCGGGTCGGCGTCGCCGCCGCGAAGGCGTTGGCGTGGACGACCGGCGCGAGGCTCGTCGGCGTGTCTGGGTTTGACGTGCTCGCGCGGCGAGCGGCTCGGGTCGCCGGCTGGCATGACGAACCGATGGCGATCGCCTACGACGCCGGCCGCGGGGACGTGTTTGCGGCGATCGCCACGCCGACGGCTGACGGCTGGACGGTCAGCCCCCCGGCCCTTGTGCCGCTCGATGCATGGCTTGAGTCGATCCCTGCCGGCGGCCGCATCACCGGCCCCGCCCTCGATGCGGCACCAGAGCGGTACGCCACCCGAAACGACCTCGCCGTGGCACCGCCGGAGGCGTGGCATCCGCTGGCTGCGGACGCGGCCGCCATCGCCCGCGCCAGGGCCGAGGCGGGCGACGTGGACGACCCGCACACGCTGCTCCCCGATTACCTGCGGCCGAGTTACGCCGAGGAACGGAAGCCACCCGCCGCTGGATGACCGGCCCGTGGACCGCGGAGCCCCGCTGAAACGCCCGTCTGGGTGTCCTGTTGGGGGACCGCCGGTACATTGTTGCCCGCAGGCGGTTCCGCGGGGAAATCGTGCGGTTCTGTCCCGATCCATCTTCACCCCAGCATCACCCATCACAAGCCATGCGGCCCATCACCAAACTCCTCGTCGCCAATCGCAGCGAAATCGCGATCCGCGTGTTCCGGTCGGCCCACGAGCTCGGCATCCGCACCGTGGCGATCTACGCTCACGAGGATCGGTTTGCGCTGCACCGCTTCAAGGCCGACGAGGCCTATCTCGTAGGCAAGCCCGGGGAGCCGATCCGCTCCTACCTCGACATCGACGGCATCGTCGCCCTCGCCAAGGCCCACGGCGTGGACGGCATCCACCCCGGCTACGGCTTCCTCTCGGAGAACCCCGAGTTTGCGGCGGCCTGCACCACGGCCGGCATCACGTTCGTCGGCCCGCGGGTCGAGTTGCTGCAGACGCTCGGCGACAAGACCGCCGCCCGCGACCTCGCCCATAAGGCGGGCGTGCCGATCCTCGCCGGCAGCGCCAAGCCCGTTGTCGGCCACGCCGACGCCCTGAAGATTGCCAAGGAACTCGGCTGGCCGGTGATCCTCAAGGCGGCTCACGGCGGCGGCGGCCGCGGCATGCGGGTGGTCCGCGGCGAGGACGAACTCGCCGTCGCGCTCGAAAGCGCACAGCGGGAGAGCAAGACGGCCTTCGGCTCCGCGGCCGTCTTCGTGGAGAAGTTCATCCAGCGGGCGCGGCACATCGAGGTGCAACTGCTCGGCGACCTGCACGGCAACCTCGTGCATCTCTTCGAGCGCGACTGCTCCGTGCAGCGGCGGCATCAGAAGGTCGTGGAACTCGCCCCCGCCCCAAACCTCGACCCCGCCACGCGCGACGCGATCTGCGAGGCAGCGCTCGCCATCGGCCGCACTGCCCGCTATGAAAACGCGGGCACCGTCGAGTTTCTCGTCGATGCCGACACGGGCCGGTTCTACTTCATCGAGGTAAACCCCCGGATTCAGGTGGAGCACACCGTCACCGAGGAGATCACCGGCATCGACATCGTGCGGCGGCAGCTGCTCGTCGCCCAGGGCCACAAGCTCTCCGACCCGCAGGTCGGCCTCGGCGACCAGAAGGCGATCCGCTCGATGGGGGCGGCGCTCCAGTGCCGCGTCACCACCGAGGATCCCGAAAACCGATTCCTCCCCGACTACGGCCGCATGACGGCCTACCGTTCGGCCAGCGGCATGGGCATTCGCCTCGACGCCGGCACCGCCTTCTCGGGCGCCGTCGTCACGCCCTACTTCGACTCGCTGCTCGTGAAAGTCACGGCCCGCGGCCTGACGCATCAGGAGGCAGCCGGTCACATCGAGCGCTGCCTGCAGGAGTTTCGCATTCGCGGGGTGAAGACCAACATCCCGTTTCTCATCAACCTCGTCACGAATCCTGACTTCCTCGCCGGCAACTGCACGACGCGGTTCATCGACGAGACGCCCGCCCTGTTCGACTTCCCGATCCGCCGCGACCGGGCGACGAAGGTGCTGGAATACCTCGCCGACGTGATCGTCAACGGCAACCCGCTCGTGAAGGGGCGGCCTGCCGCGGCGCGGCGCCAACCGGCCCCGCTCCCCGACTACGACCGCTTCGCCCCGCCGCCGGCCGGCACGCGCACGAAGCTCAAGGAACTCGGCCCTACGAAGTTCGCCGCCTGGGTCCGTGAGCAGAAGCATCTCCTGATCACCGACACAACCATGCGCGACGCCCACCAGTCGCTGCTAGCCACGCGGATGCGGACCCACGACATGCTGTCCGTGGCCGACGCCTACGCCCGGCTCTGCTCTGGCTTCTTCTCGCTGGAGATGTGGGGCGGGGCGACGTTCGACACGTCGATGCGGTTTCTCAAGGAGTGTCCGTGGGACCGGCTCCTGCAACTCCGCGAGCGGATTCCAAACATCCTCTTCCAGATGCTGCTGCGGGCGAGCAATGCCGTCGGCTACACGAACTATCCCGACAACATCGTGCGAGCCTTCGTCAAGGAGTCGGCGGCCAGCGGCATCGACGTGTTCCGCGTGTTCGACCCGCTCAACTGGGTGCCCAACATGCGGGTGGCGATCGACGCCGTGGTCGAGAGCGGCGCGATCTGTGAGGCGGCCGTCTGCTACACGGGCGACGTGCTCGACCCGAAGCGGACGAAGTATTCGCTTGACTACTACGTGAAGCTCGCCAAGGAACTGGAAAAGGCGGGCGCCCACATGCTCGCCATCAAGGACATGGCGGGCCTCTGCAAGCCGTTTGCGGCGGGCAAACTGGTGTCGGCGCTGCGTGCTGAAATCGGCATCCCGATTCACTTCCACACCCACGACACCTCGGGGGCGCAGGTGGCCGCGGCGTTGGAAGCGGCCAAGAGCGGTGCCAGCGTGGTCGATGCCGCCTTTGCGTCATTCGCCGGCCTCACGAGCCAGCCCAATCTCAACGCGCTGGTCGAGGCGGCCCGCAACACGCCGCTCGACACCGGCCTCGACCCCGAGCCGCTGCGGCACTTTTCCCACTACTGGGCCGCGGTTCGCGAGCACTACACCGCCTTCGAGTGCGGCATGAAGGCGCCCGACCCCGACCTCTACCTCCACGAAATGCCCGGCGGCCAATTCACGAACCTCCTGGAGCAGGCCAAGGCCCTGGGCCTCGGCGACCGCTGGGAGGAAGTCTGCCGCTCCTACGCCGACGTCAATCACCTCGTCGGCGACATCGTGAAGGTCACGCCCACGAGCAAGTCGGTGGGCGATCTCGCGCTCCTGCTCGTGACCAACAATATGCAGGCGTCGGACCTGCTGACCGACTCCCGCGAGCTTGCCTTCCCCGAGTCGGTGATCGACCTGCTGGCGGGCCGGATGGGCCAGCCGCCCGGTGGATTTCCTGCGGACGTCGTCAAGCGGATCGTCCGCAAGGCCGACATCGTGACCGGTCGCCCCGGCGAGTCGCTCGCCCCGGCCGACTTCGCGGTCGCCGAGAAGAAGGTGGCGGAGATCGTGGGCCGCACGGCCTCGCCCCGCGAGGTGCTCTCGTGGCTCCTCTACCCGCGGGTGTTCGCGGACTTCGCCGCGCATCGGGCCAAACACGGTGACGTGAGCGTGCTGCCGACGCCGGCCTTCCTCGAGGGGCCGAAGCCGGGCGAGGAACTTTCGGTCGACATCGAGCCGGGCAAGACGCTTCTCATCCGCCTACTGACGGTGGGCGAGCCACACGCCGACGGCACGCGAACCGTGTTCTTCGAGTTGAACGGCCAGCCGCGGAGCGTGTCGGTGGCCGACAAGAGCCTTGAAGCGAAGGTGCAGAAGCGGCCAAAGGCCGTGATCGGCGACGCCCGCGAGGTGGGTGCCCCGATGCCGGGGCTGATCGTGACGGTGGCCGTGAAGCCGGGCGACGTGGTGACGAAGGGACAGAAGCTCCTCTCGCTCGAAGCGATGAAGATGGAGACGACGGTCTACGCCGAGCGCGATGGACGGCTCGCCGAAGTCTTGGTGACCCCAGGCACTCCCGTGGAAGCGGGCGAGCTTGTTGCACGTTACGCTGACGCGTAACGGCACGGCTGCAACGCCATCCATGGCCGTTGCAGCCTTGGGCCCGGCGTGGGCGAAGCCGAGGTTCGCCTGACCGGGCGTCGGCCTTCCGGGCCGACAACACGTTACGCTGACGCCTCACGGCAAGGCTGCAACGCCATCCATGGCCGTTGCAGCCTTGGGCAGTCCCCGTCCAAGCCCAACGCCGTAAGGCGTGGGACGGGTCCAGGATGAACCCGGAGCCCAGCGAGAGTCGCCCGAGGCCTCACGGCCTACGGCTTTCAAAGGCACGAACTCAGCGAGGGGCTGCCCGTGCCCCGGGAGCCGGGCTGTGGGAGCAAGCGGAGGCAGGATGCCGAAGCGCAGCGGACACGCAGAGAGCGTCGGGCAGGATGCCCGACGCGAACGTCCGGCGACGGGGCATGGGCAGCCCCGAGCCGCCGCGGGGTGCATGTGCAGGTTGCCAACCTGCACCTACGTGGGGAGCAGAGCGCCACAGGTTGAAAACCTGTGCTACGGCTTGAGCGACTCTCGAATCGTCTCCAACTCCGCGGTCGCGTCATCGCCAGCCACCTCGAGTTTGCCGCAGCGGCGATACCAGTAGCGAGCGTTGCCTGCGTCGCCCTCGATCTTGTGGAGCACCGCATGCAGCCAGTCGGCCGTGGCGTCGCCCTCGTGCCGCTGAGCGATCTCGTGGGCCTCGTCCCAGTCACCGGCAATCGCGAACTCCACGCCGCGACGAAGGTCGTCGGCCTTCATCACTTCACCAGATCCTTGAACACCTTCCGCACCTTCGCCACCTTGGGTGCCGCCGCGGCCTGGCAGTAGGGCTGGAAAGGATTCTTGGCGAAGTAATCCTGATGGTAGTCCTCGGCCGGATAGAACACCGTCGCCGGCTCGATCTGCGTGACGATCGGGCCAGGAAACACGCGGGCCTGGTTGAGCGTCATGATCACCTCCTGCGCCACCCGCTTCTGCTCGTCGTCGTGCACGAAGATCGATGACCGATACTGCGTGCCCATGTCGGCTCCCTGGCGGTTCAGCGTGGTCGGGTCATGCGTGGCAAAGAACACCTCCAGAAGCTTCGCAAACGACACGACCGCCGGGTCGTACTCGATCTCGATCGCCTCGGCATGCCCGGTCTGGCCAGTGCAGACGTCCTTGTAGGTCGGGTTGGGCACGGGGCCGCCGATATAGCCGCTGGTGACGCTCTTCACGCCCTTGAGTTCGGCATAGACAGCCTCCGTGCACCAGAAGCAGCCGCCCGCCAGCGTGGCCTTCGCCAGTTTCGGCTCCTCCGCCCCTGCTCCTCCAATTCCCATGATGATGCTCGCTCCCACGACAATGGTGATGACCGCGTTTCGACGATTCATGACTCGCGTCTCCGTGACTGGGGCATTGTACGAAGGTGGGCCGGATCGACGACGAACCGGAGCGGTTTTTTGGCCCAGTCGCCGGCGTAGTCCACGCCGATCCGCGGCGTCCGCTTGATCCGCCGCGGTGGCACGCGGATGCCGCTGGCCTCGAACCAGAGCCCGCCCTGCCTCGCGCCTGGCCGGCCGTCGAACGAGCCGTCGATGCCGAGGGCCTTGGTGAGACGGCCCGGCCCCGCGTGCTCACCGACGCCGCGGATCAACACCGCGGCCGGCACGCCCTCGCTTCCGGTCACGATGTTGAGCATCCAGTGCATGCCGTAGCAGAGATACACGTACCAGCGGCCCGCCGGGCCAAACATCGTGGCGTTTCGCTTCGTCATCCCCTTCGAGCCATGGCAGGCGAGGTCGTGGGCCCCGAGATAGGCCTCTGTCTCGAACACAACATGCTGCGTCGACCGCCCCTGCGGCCCCGGCACCACGAGCCACGCCCCGAGCAACTCCCGCGCCACCCGATCCGCCGGCCGGTCAAAAAAGTCGCGTGACAGGATAGAGCCGGTTTTCATCACCTCATTTTCTAGGCGATCCGGGTTCCGGGGGCGACTATCACCTCCGCTCAGCGGCGTCCCGTGGGAGCCCGAGCGGATCGGGGGAAGGTGAGGCGAGTCGGGATATCCTTCCCGTCCGAAGCCGAGGCTTTCACCGTCCGCCCGGGCGGCTTACCGAGTGAGCCACGAAGCCGTATGATGCCGCCCCCGGAACCCTCGCGCGCGGAGCCCACCTATGGAAGCAGGCATCGTCGGATTGCCGAACGTCGGCAAGAGCACCCTCTTCAACGCTCTCACAATGTCAAAGTCCGCGCAGAGCGCGAACTACCCCTTCTGCACGATCGATCCCAACGAGGGGATGGTGAGCGTGCCCGACGGCCGCCTGCAGCGGATCACACAGTTCATCCCGCCTCAGAAGGTGATCCCGGCGGCGCTCAAGCTCGTGGACATCGCCGGGATCGTGAAGGGGGCGAGCGAGGGTCAGGGCCTCGGCAACAAGTTCCTTTCCCACATCCGTGAGGTGGACGCGATCCTGCAGGTGGTCCGCTGCTTCGACGACCCCGACGTGATCCACGTGGCCGGCAAGGTCGATCCGCTCTCCGATATGGAGACGATCGAGATCGAGCTGATGCTGGCCGACATTCAGCACCTCGAGAACCTGATCCCCAAGGCGGAGCGGGCGGCCAAGGGGGCCGACAAGGACGCCAAGCTCAAGGTCGAGGTGATGAAGAAGTGCCTCGCCTG
>CAMBSN010000034.1 GCA_945870505.1 Candidatus Kuenenia stuttgartensis
CGGCCCGACATCACGCTGGCCAAGCGGCATCTCGGCTGGGAGCCAGCGGTGCCGCTGCGCGAGGGGCTGGCGAAAACCGTCGACTGGTTTCGCTCGGTGCGGATCGACGACTACCGCGCTCCCACGCCCAACTACTGAGCCCGGGCGAAGCGGCGGACCAGTGCCATAACCGACACGACCGCGGCGATGCCGATCCCGATCCCGATGCAGTCGTAGACCCAGTCGAGCGGATCCGCGTGCCGGCGGAAGAACGGCTGGGTGATCTCGTCGATGGCCCCGAAGCCACAGAGGGCGATCGCCAGTGCGGCGATGCCACGGCTCGCCGTGCGACGCGCCGTGAGCCAGGTTGCTGTCGCCAGTGCGGCAAGCACCGCATAGGCGACGAAGTGGAGTGTCTTGTCGGACGGTGCGTTTGGGCCGAGCAACTCCTCGGGCCTGGGATAGTGAGTCGCGAAGACCAGCACGCCCGTGTAGGCCACCGTGGCTGCCGCCAGCAGGCGGGCCATCCACGGTCGAGCGAGTGTCTGTAATGGGTGCGACATGGGCGGCTCCGGCAGCTCCCAATGGAGCACCATGACGGAACCGTAAGGGCCGGAGAAGGCCAAGATTGCACCGGTTTTTGCTCTTCGCCGCTCGCGACTCGTCCGCTATCTTCCCCGCCTTCCCATCCGCGCAACCGTTGGAGGCCAGCGATGACCCGCCAGGAACTGTCGACCGTCGTTCACGAACTGCTCGAGAAGGAGACCGGCGAGACGTACCCGGGCCTGCAGGAATCGACGTCCCTCCGTGAGGGGCTCAACCTCGACTCACTCGACATGGCGGGCCTCGTGCTCCACATGGAGAGCCGCTTCGGAATCCAGATCGAGACCGAACTGCTCGAGGGCATCGCCACCATCGGCGACATGCTCAACGTGCTGGAGCGGAAGTTGGCCGCCACGCCGGGCCGCCACGCCGCCTGACGTGCCGTAAGGGATACCGGATGAACTACCACGCGACACGGACGTCGCTGCCATGACGCAACTACCTTTCCGCCATCGCCGCGAGACCCGGGACTGCGGGATTCGCACCCACGCCATCGTGGAGGCTCCGCTCTCCGCGGTGGCAATGCTTCGCGATGCGCCGTTGCCGGCGGGTGGCCCGTCGCTGCCGCCACGGTTCCTCCGGCACTGCGACGAGCAGACGGTGGTTGCCGTCCGAGCGGTCCTGGATGCGATAGCACGCCTGCCCGAGCCGCTACCGCTCGACCGCTGCGGTGTGGTGGGCGCGCCATGTCAAGCCGGCCGAATAGCGACAGCTCGGTCGCTCGCACAGCTTCGCGTGGGAGGCGCCGTCACCATCTCGCCGCATATCGTGCCGCAGTGCTCATTGCATTCCCTTGCCGGCGCGGTGAGCGTGGCCTTGGGCATGCACGGTCCGCACCTCGGGATTGGTGGCGGCCCCGACGCTCTGGCAGAAGGATTATTCACGGCGCTGACGCTGTTTCACGGCGGCGCCGCGGCACACTGCGACGCCGTTTGGTTGCTCGCCAGCGCGTGGGACACCGAGCCGGAGCTCGACTCCTCCGGCGCGGCGATCAATGACCCCGTCTGCCGAGCGGTCGCACTGTTGCTCGTTCCCGAGTCGGGGGCGGCGCACGACCGCCTGACGCTCACGCTCCACGTCCCGGGCACCCAGTCGGAAGCCGCTGAAAGCACATCGCTGGCCGACTTCTGCCGGGCACTCGACATGTGTGCCGCGGGTTCGGCGCTTACCGCCTGGGGTATCTCCTGCCCGTGGGGCGCGGAGGTCCGGCTGGCGGTGCGGCCGCCGGCGGAGCAGATCGCCAGCCCACGCCGTCGGGAGGCCGCATGAGTCCCGTCGATCGTTCGACCGTCGAGCCCGTGGTGATCACCGGCATCGGGGCGGTGTCTCCGCTCGGCTGCAGCTTCACGGAGATCGCAGAGAACCTGCTGGCTGGGCGGTCGGGCGTGCAGGCGATTGACGCGGGCGAGTATGCCCGGGAGCCGGTGCAGTTTGCGGCGCCCGTCACCCACATCCCGACGCCACGGCCTGATGCCTGTGGACTGTCCGCCGATGAGTTCGCACGGCTCGGCCGTCTGGAGCGGCTGTGTCTCGCCCCGGCGGCTTCGGCGCTGGTCGACGCCGGCATCGACCGCAGCGGCGGTCCACGAATCGGACTCGTGCTGGGGCTTGGTGCCGAGCACCTCAAGACATGGGAACTCGACTTTCTGTCCGGCGGTAGCACCGTATTCGGTGACGGCCGCGACCGCACCGTGGTCCATCGTCTCGCCCGGCGGCTCGGCCTGCGCGGTCCCGCCGTCACCGTGGCGGCCGCCTGTGCCTCGAGCGGCTATGCCATGGCGATGGGCCGCACCTGGATCGACGCCGGCTGGGTAGACGCCTGCGTGGTCGGTGGCTGCGACATCCTCAGCCCCACGTCAATCGCCGCCTTTTACAACCTCCGCGCGCTCTCCCGCCGCACCGACGACCCCGTGAAGGCTTCGCGGCCATTCGACGGCGATCGCGATGGCTTTGTGATGGGTGAAGGTGGGGCGTTCTTCGTGCTCGAGCGGCAGTCCGACGCGGCTTCCCGAAGCGCCACCGTGCGTGGCGAACTTGCGGGCGTCGGGATGTCGAGCGACGGTGCCCACATGGTGATCCCTAGCAGTGACCCCGTTCATGCGTCCCGGGCGATTGCCGCGGCGCTTACCGACGCGGCGATCAGCCCGGACGAGATCGACTACATCAATGCCCATGCGGCCGGCACCCCGGTCGGAGACGTGGCCGAGGCGGGCGCGATTCGTATGGCGCTCGGCGACGCCACCGATGGCATTCCCGTCAGTTCCACGAAGAGCATGTCGGGGCACATGATTAGCGGAGCCGCCGCCTTCGAGGCGCTCGCCTGCCTCGCGGCCATCGACCGCCAGGCCGCACCGCCGACGGTGAACCTCGACCGCCCCGATCCGCAGTGCCGGCTCGACCACGTGCCACACGTCTTCCGTCCGCGACGGATCCGCGTGACCGCGAGCAACTCCTTCGGCTTCGGCGGCTCGAATCTCTGTCTCGTCCTCCGCGCCGCCTGACCCGGGCGGCCGACGAGCGGCCCAGCACACCGATCACCCCCAATCGACCCGGAGTTTTCCAGCATGACGAAGTCCGCCACCCGTCCCGCCGAGATGGCCACGATCGACTCCCTGCTCACGCACCTCGTCGATCACTGGCACCACTTCGAGCCGGAGCACACCGAGGAGGGGCTCCAGGGCCGGATCTGCGACCTACACCGCTACAACTTCCTCCTCTGGCATGAGGAAGACATCGCCCGCTCGCCTGCCGTCACCGACGGCAGGATCGCGCAGGTGAAGCGGGCGATCGATCGCTACAACCAACTCCGCAACGACTGCATCGAGAAGGTGGACGACTGGCTGGTGGGCGACCTCACCACCCGCGGCATCGCCGCCGCCCCGATGGCCCCGGCTGCCACGGAGACTCCCGGCGCTGCGATCGACCGGCTCTCGATCCTCGAACTCCGCCGCTACCACATGCGGGAGCAGATCGAGCGGAAGGACGCCACTCAGGAGCACCGCGAGAAGGCGGCCGCCCGCATGGTGGTGCTCGACGAGCAGCGGGCCCACCTCATCCAGGCGACCGACCGCTTGCTCGGGGAGATCTACTCCGCCCAGCGGCCCCTCCGCCTGTTCCGCCAGATGAAGATGTACAACGATCCGACGATGAACCCGTATCTCTACAAGACTGCCGCGAAGGCTGCGTAGCGGGTCACTTCATTATCAGCCCGCCAACAGCCTCGAGGCGGGTCGGCGTGCACGGGTACGAGCCGCCGCGAGACTCCGGTGCGGGTTGACAACCTGCACCCACGTGCGTGACGGGGACACGCAGCTTTTCCATTGGAAAGCCAGCATGTCACCGGCCGGTTGCTACGGCGCAGTTCCTACTTCGGCAGGCAGTACGACAGCGCTAGGAGCGCGTAGGCGGTGGCGAGGTCGGTCTCTCCCTCCATCCAGCGGTCGTTACCGTTCTTCCAGGCGCCGTCCTCGCGCTGGCGGGCGACAATCGCCGTGGAGAGTTCGTCCCGCCAAGCGTGTGATGTGCCCGCGGCGTCGGCGAAGGTCTCCACGGCGAGCACGTCGAGCGACTTGGCGGCGGTGTGGAAGTAGTAGAAAAGCCCCGCGTCGCCCATGCCGGGGTTTTCCTCGAAGGTGTAGTGCTTGGCCAGCCAGGCCAGCGACGCCTTCACCCGCGGGTCGTCTTTGGTGACGCCAGCGTAGATCATGCTTTTGAGGCCGGCGTAGGTCATCGAGCCGTAGCTTCGCAGGCCCCCGTTCGGCGTCGTGCCCGCCTGGCTCTCGCCGCCCGCGGCGGGAGTGTAGTAGAAGCCTCCGTCGGGGTTCTTCTCCGGGAAGGAAGTGGTGTTGTGGGGACCTGGCAGGTTTTGTGTCCGCGATACGAACGCCAACGCCCGCTGGATGGCCGGGTCGTTCTCACTGGTGCCGATCGTGCGAAGCGCTTCCACCATGAACTGCGTGTTCGAGAGATCGGGCCGCGATTTCTTGCCGTAGCCGGCACCCCCGTAGGCCGGGTCAGCCGGACCCTTGCCCTCGCCGTCGTCCCACTGAAGGTGCTTCACATAGTCGGCCGCAGCCTTGATCGTGTCGTCGAGCGAGCCGTCGGTGTTGCAGGCGGCGAGCGCCAAGAGTGCGATCGAAGTCTCATAGTTCGCGGTCGGTGACCCGGGCGCGTAGATGCCGCCGTCAGGCTGCTTGAACGAGAGCAGGTAGGCGAGCCCCTTCTTCACCGCGGGTGCGTCGGCAGGTGTGCCCGACCGCACGAGCGCCGCCACGGCGAGCGCCGTGACCGCCGGGCCCACCTCGGCGGAGAAACTACCGTCGGCCGCCTGCTCCTTCTCGACCAGAAAAGCCGAGCCTTTGGTGATCGCCGCGCGGATCGATTCAGGCGTGGCCGCGTGAGTCAAGGAGGAGGGCAGCAGCGCCGCCGCCAACCAGGCGCGGGCGAGCGAACGCAAAGCGGGACGCATGGGAGAGCTCCAGGGGCGGGCAGATCTCAGCAGGAAGCATATGCCCCCCGATCGCCTCCGAGAATCGGCCAGGTCGTGGGTGGCGGGGAAGTTTTCCTCGGCCGCTACGACACCGTCGGCCGTCCACCCGTCGCGTGAGCCTCAGGGGGCGACCGGCAGGGCCCGTGGATAGGGCGGCACCAGCTTCGGTGGTGGGTCGCGGCCCTCCTCGAGCCCCCACTCCTCCCGCTCCTCGTCGCTGGCGTAGTAGACCAACCAGACGCTCTCGTCGCCGTCGATCGTGGCGCTGCAGTCCCAGTGCACGTAGTTGTCGGGCACATCAACCTGCTTGATCTTTGCAGGCAGGATGTCGCGGCGAATCAGCGAGTAGAACTCGCGGTCGGAGAGGTGGTCGGTGAAGTCGAGGACGATTCGCTTCTCATAGAGCGCGTCGATCGTCAGCCAGAGCCGCTCGTGGACCTGATCGTCGTCAAGGGTGCAGGCAGGCTGCAGTGCGAGTTGCGGGTCGAACCAGCGAGCGACCGGCGTCAGCGGCGCAAGTTCCCAGGCGAGCATCGACTCCAGGAAACGGTTCTCCACCGGCGTCGTCATGCTGCGGAAATCGACTTCCCAGATCGACTCGTCGAGATAGGGCTCGATCGCCGTCCGCAGTTCGCCGTTCCGCAGCAGGCAATCGACTTCTTCGGGGTCAGGATGGCGGGCGAGGGGCATGCCAGCGAGATTCCTCGGGGGAGTTCCCGGCCTCAGACAACGTGTCCGAAGGCGGCGGGATGCATCCGACGATACCAACGCTGGAAGCCGCTTCAACGATTTTCGGCGGGCTTTTTCGTGGTTTTTTGGCCCTGCTGCCGGCATGACCGCTACGACACGACGACTTTCCGCGGTCTGCCACCGCGGCCCCATTTGCCACGCCGGAAGGTCCATCAGGCGTCAACGCCGCACGGTGATGCAGACGGCTGGAAATGGAACCGCAGGTTGCCAACCTGCGGCTACGGGAGGCAGGCGGCGGCCTGCTTCAGCCGCCAGCGGGAGCGCCCTTGCAGGCCGTCTCCAGGGCCGCGATCTTCGCGACCCGACGCGCGTGCCGACCACCCTCGAACGGGGTGGAGAGCCACGTGCGGATGATCTTGTCTTGGACCTCCGGGCCGATCAGTTCCGCCGACAGGCTGAGGACGTTGAGATCGTTGTGCCTCCGGCTCATCTCGGCGGTCACCTCGTCGTGGCAGGTCGCCGCCCTGACGCCGGGCAACTTGTTTGCCGCGATCGCCATGCCCACGCCGGTGCAGCACAGAAGGATGCCACGGTCGACGGCCCCGCTGCTCACGCGGCGGGCCACATCGGCGGCGATGTCGGGGTAGTCAACGGCCTGATCACCGTCGGATCCGCAGTCAATGACCTCGTGGCCCATCCTTTCGAGGAGTCCGACGAGCCGCTTGCGTGACGCCACACCCCGATGGTCGCTGCCGATTGCTATCCGCATGGATTCCCGAACTCCTCGCTCCTTCCGCCAGCCGGTCACCGCCCCGGGCGGTCACGCGTCCGGAGGCTCGATTCCGAGTGTATCCATTCTGGCGGTCAAATGCCCGTGGATCTGGCGGGCACAACTGCGGTAGGTGTCGATCGAACCGCCAACGGGGTCGATCACGTCGCGGCGGTCGGGGGAAAGCATCGCCAGCCGGCCACCAGCCTCGGGAAACTGCGCAAGGATTGCGGCCCGGTGGGAAGCAGTCATCGTGAGGATGACGTCTGCCTGGGCCACGAGCGACTCCGTGAGCGGCTGGCTCTCGTGGCCGCCAAGGTTGCCCCCCATTTCTCGCATCGCCTCGACCGCTCCCATGCTCGCGGGCCCTCCCCCCCAAGCGGCGAGTCCGGCACTGGCGACCACCACCCCGTGCCGCTCGATCTCGTCTGGTTCGCAGCCCAAACGTTCTGCGGCCATGATGCGGAAGAGCGCCTCGGCCATCGGGCTGCGGCAGGTGTTGCCCGTGCAGACAAAGAGCACCATGAGGCTGGAGAGGCGGCGGAGCGCCTCCTCGCCGACGACGCCGGGCCGCACCATGCGGAAGCCACGGTCGCTGAGTTCGATCGTCGATGGAGGCTGGGCGTATTGCGTGCGGCCGTCATCGATGATGAGGGAGACCACGCTACCGGCCGAGGACACGACGTCAGCGGCGGTGACAGCGAGGCTGCCGCCAGACTCGGGCTCCGCGAGCATCACTGGGCCTGGCAGCATCCGCATGCAGTCCGCCAGCAGTTGGTGGCCTGGAACCCTGAGCCGTAGCCGCCCGTCGCCCACTACGCCAGCCCGCGAAGCCTCAGGCAGGCGGTGTACGAGGCTCTCGGGGTGGTTGTCCGGCACCAGCATCGACACGGGGCCCGGCCAGCACCGCCGTGCCAGCCGACGGCCCGTCGGCGAGATCCGCGGTGCCCAGTCGATCGCCTCGTCGGCGCTCTTCAGTGCCAGCGATAAGAGCGGCTCGCCAGGACGCGGAACGACGATCGATGCCAGCCGGTTCGCCGCATCATCGCGGCGGCCGCTCGCGGCGACGACGTAATCGGTCTCCGTCGGGAACGCGACGCAGCACCCTTCGGCAAGCGCCTGAACCGCACGATGCACCACATCGCGGGCATCCTCGGTTCGGCGCAGATCGATGACCAACGGCGGCATAGCGGGGCCGGCGGCCGGGGGAGCCGAGGACCAAGGGGCGCGAGCACCGCGTGAGGCACGCGAAAACACGCGGGAATCCCTCAAAAATACAGCGGTTGGCGCGGGCGAGTCAAGCATCGTCGTTTGGGCAAGACGCGGCGGCTCAGCCGCCGTCTGGACGGTTTCGCCGCATATGGGCCCAGGTCGCAGGGCCGCTGCTGGGCGGCGTCCTTTTCGGCTTGTGGCCGCTGGTGCCGGTCGGCTATTTCTCCGCGGCTTTCGCCGGTGCCCCCGGTACCAGCTCCCCCCATGGCCATCCGCGTGTTCACCACCATCACCTCCCGGCGATTGCTTCCCGCGCTCGCGACGGCGGTCGTTTTCGCGGCGGCGACGTGCGTTGCCCAGCCGGCGGCCGAACCCATGCCGTTGCCGGCGGTCTCCGACGCGCCGGCGGCGGCTACGGCCGACGTGATCGTCGAGGTGCGAATCGAGGGCAATCATGCCACCGACGTATCGAAGCTTCCGAAGCTCGTGACTCGCGCAGGACAGATCTTTGATGCGCAAGCGATCGAGGAGGACGTCCGCACGCTCCACCGCTCGCGAAAGTTCGTCGACGTCCACCCCAAGTACGTCCGCGTGGCGGAGGGGGTCGTGGTCGTCTTTCAGGTCGTTGAGCGACCGATGCTCCGCTACGTGAAGTACGTCGGCAACGAGCGGGTGACCACCCGTGCCCTCCGCAAGCAGTCGGAGATCGACGTCGGCGACGCGATGGATCCTTACGTGGTCGAGGAGGCGCGCCGCCGAATCGAGTCGCACTACCACGAAAAGGGCTTCGATACAGCCCGCGTGACGACGGTCGAGGGCGACAAGCCGAGCGACAAGGGAGCTGTGTTCCTCATCGACGAGGGCCGCAACCGCAAGGCGCTGTGGACGAGCTTCGTCGGCAACACGATCGCCAGCGACGCGCGATTGCTGACCCAGATCAAGTCGAAGCCAGGCGTGCTCTGGTTCATCGGCGGCAACATCGACCGCGAGGTGGTCGAGCAAGACGTCGAAACGCTCACCGCCTACTACCGAAGCCTCGGCTTCTTCCAGGCCAAGGTAGGCCGCGAGGTGGAGGTGGTCCACGAGGGCGACCGGGACTGGACGCACCTCACGTTCGTAATCAGTGAGGGGCCTCGGTACACCGTCCGCAACGTCTCCTTCAACGGCAACACCAAGTTCATGAACGAGTTCCTCGAGCGGGACCTGAAGCTCAAGGGAGGCGAGCACTTCAACCAGTCGAAGATGGATGCCGACTTGAACCTGATCCGCGACATCTACGGCGGGCGGGGTTTCGTGTTCGCCGACATCCGCGCCGATCCTCGATTTCTGGAGGAGCCGGGCCAGCTCGACCTCGTCTACAACGTCTCCGAGGGTCAGCGGTATCGCGTCGGCCAGATCAACATCCGCATCCGCGGCGACCACCCGCACACGCGGCACAGCACCGTCCTCAACCGGCTCTCGCTGCGGCCCGGCGACATTCTCGACATCCGCAAACTCCGCGACGACGAGCGGCGGCTGAAGTCGAGCAGCCTCTTCCTCGCCGATGCGTCGAAGGGCGAGGGGCCGAAGATCGTGTTCTCGAAGCCCGACCCGGACGACACCCGCGTCGCCCGCGAGCCGGAGCCCGCACGGCCGCCAGGATTCCGGGGTCAGAGCCCCGACGACGAGGCCGTGCTCGACCTCGTGCTCGAGGGTGAGTGGAACGACGACTCCGGGCAGACAGACGGTGGCCAGGAGCCTGCGTCCGCGCCCGTGGCGGCTCCCGCCGCCACGGCTGCCCAGCCGGTGTGGCGCGGCCAGAGCCCCGGCTATCCGGTCGCGGTTCCCCAGCAACCGTTCGTCGGTCAGCCGGTCGCGCCGCAGGGTGCGTTTCAGGTGCCCGTCATGCAACAACAGCCAGCCCAGGGATGGCCTGTCGCCGCACAGCCGGTCGCTCAGCCCGGCTGGGGCGGTGCGCCACTCGCCCCCACGGCCCCCACCGCCGTCGACTACTCGCGGATGGTCGCACCGACCGCGCCCGTCTACTCCGTGCAGCAGCCTGTGGCGCCACCGTTTCCTGGTGCTGTCGCTCCCGGTCAGCAGCCCTTCATCCAGCCCGCCATGGCCGGGGGCGGCCCGTTCGGCGCCACGCCGGTGGCCCAGTTCGACCCCAACCAGCCGCCCGCCTTCCAGCAGCCGGGGATGGTGCCCGACTTCGCCGCCGAGCCCATGCAGGTGTTTCCGGGCAACGAGCCCTACGTGGTCGTCGATGTCGATGCCGAAGAGACGCAGACCGGCCGCCTGATGATCGGTGCCGGCGTCAACTCCAACGCCGGCCTCGTCGGCAACATCGTGGTCGACGAGCAGAACTTCGACATCCTCCGCCTGCCCCGCAGCTGGGACGACATCAAGAACGGCACCGCCTTCCGCGGCGCCGGCCAGCGGTTCCGTCTCGAGGCCGCGCCTGGCACGCAGCTGCAGCGGTACATGGCGACCTTCCAGGAGCCCTACCTCTTCGACACGCGAATCGGACTGTCCCTCTCCGCCTCCTACTTCACCCGGTATTTCTACGACTGGGCCGAGGCTCGCACCGGCGGCCGCATCGGGCTGGGCTACCAGTTCCAGTTCGCCCCGGACCTCTCGATCAACACCGGTTTCCGTGGCGAGAGCGTCGACGTCTTCAATCCGCGACTCATCACGCCCGACATCGAAAACATGCTCGGCACCAACTCCGTCTATGGCTTCAGCGCGGGCCTGGTCCACGACACCCGCGACAGCCCATTCCTGCCCACGCAGGGGCATCTCGCCACGTTTGAGTTCGAGCAGGTGATCGGCACGTTTGTGTATCCCCGCGGCATTGCGGAGGCGCGGCAGTACTTCCTGCTCAACGAGCGTCCCGACGGCTCCGGCCGCCACGTGCTCTCGATCGGCTCGGTGCTCGGCGTGTCGGGAGACAACACGCCGGCCTACGACAACTTCTTCGCAGGTGGTTACAACACGATTCGCGGCTTCGTGTTCCGCGGGGCGAGCCCGCGGCAGACCCCCTCCGGCGGTGAGCCGGCGCCGGGCCAGGCTGCGGCGATCGTCGGTGGTCCGTTTGAGTGGCTCAACACGATCGAATACATGTTCCCGATCACCGCCGACGACACGCTCCGCGGAGTGGTGTTCACCGACGTGGGCACGGTCGAGTCGAACGTCTCGATCAATAACATGCGAGTGGCGCCGGGCGTGGGCCTCCGGATCACGCTACCGGCGATGGGGCCGGCCCCGATCGCGCTCGACTTCGCCGTCCCGGTGGCCTACGCCCCGTACGACAGCAAGCAACTCTTCAGCTTCTTCGTGGGCTTCGCGCGATGAGCGACACGCCGCGGGACGAATCGACGCGGCCGCGGGAGCGGATCCTGGTCGTCTGCACGCAGTACATCGGCGACACGCTCTTGGCCGTCCCTTTCCTGCGGAACCTGCGGCTGGCCCACCCCGACGCCGTGATCGACATCTGTGCCGAGGGGGGGCCGCGGGCGGTGCTCGCGAACTGTCCCTACGTGGACGGCCGCGTGACCTGGAGCCGTCCGCCACGGGAACGCCGCGGGGGCTTCGCTACCACGTTCGCCTCCCTGCAGGCGCAGGCCGACTGGCTGAAGTCCCGCGGCTACACGCGGGCGTACCTGCTCAAGCCATCCTTCTCGGCCGCCGCGCTGGCGAAGCTCGCCGGGATTCCGTGTCGCATCGGGTTCGCCGGTGAGTCGAGTCCGCTCCTCACCCGCCGGGTCCGCCGGCGTCGCGGCCGGCACCAGGTGGAGACCTATCTCGACCTGCTGCGGGCCGAGGGGTTTCCGATCGACGACGCCCGCAACGAGAACTGGGTGCCGGCCTCGTCGGCCACTCGCATTGGCCCGCTGGTCGATCAGCTTCCAGCTGGCCGGCAGCGGGTCTTCCTGGCTTTGCGATCGACCGACGCGCTCAAGCATTGGCCGGCCGACCGCTGGCAGCGGCTCGTCCAGTGGCTCGTCGAGTCGCGGGGCTGCGAGGTCATGCTCTGCGGAGGACCGACCGACATCGCGGCCCACGACACCCTCCGCGAGGCCGTGGGGCCGGACGTGGCATCGCACGTGCACGACGTCTCGGAGCTGGTACCGCTGGCCGACGCCGCGGCGCTGGTGAACAAGATGGATCTCTGCGTCGGTGTCGACACGGGGCTCGTCCACCTCGCCTCTTCCGGCGGCGTGCCTGTCGTTGTCATCATCGGCCCAACCGACCCCAATCGCTGGTCGCCGTGGCGGACGGAGTCGATCGTGATCCGCTCGTCGAAGGTGACGCCGACGCTCAGCGAACGGCTTCTGACGGCGATCGGCGCCACCGATCACCTCCGCTGGCCGCTGGGCCGTGCCGATGCGGCCGACATCCCCTACGAGGACGTGGAGGAGGCGGTCGGCCGCCTGCTGAAGAGTCGACCTCCGCGCGACCCACGCACGCTCGACCTGACGGGCGGTTCGTTCCGCTACGAGGTCTTCGCCTCGTCGACCGTCGCAGCCGAATCCGCGTCGGCCGTTCCAGCTGCGGTCGCCCGCAGAACGGCCGTTGCCGCCGCCGCGCCGGCCACGTAGCCGCTGGCCCAGGCCCACTGGAAGTTGAAGCCGCCGATACGGCCATCGACGTCGAGCACCTCGCCGGCGAAGTGCAGCCCCGGGCTGATACGGCTCTCCATTGTTTCGAGGCGGATTTCCGTCAGCGGAACGCCGCCGGCCGTCGCTTCGGCGACGGTGAAGCCGCGGTCGCCGATGATCGGCAGCGGCGTGGCCACGACCGCCGCCGCCACCGCCCGCCGCGCGTCGCGGGTGAGGTCGCCTGTCGGCGCCGCCCCGGCCTGTTCGCAGAGGCAGCGGGCGAGCCGCTCCGTGACGCGTTGGCGAAGCACGGCGAGGGCGCCGCGTCGCTGGCCATCGACGAGCAGGTGATCGATCGACTCGGCCGATTCCTCGGGCAGCCAGTTGATCGAGAGCGTCGCCGCGGGGTCGGCGTGCCGGGCCACGAGCCAGTGGCGGCTGATGTCGAGCACGGCCGGCCCGGAGAGGCCACGATGGGTGCACAGTGTGCTGCCAGTCGTTGCGTGGAGTCGTTTGCCCGAGCCTGAGCGAAGCGTGAGCGTGGCGGGTAGCGCGAGGCCCGAGAGCGACGTGATCCAGTGCTCGGCGGGAAGCACCAGCGGCACGAGGGCCGGCACGATCGGATCGGCGAGCGAGTGGCCCAGCGACCGTGCGAGATCGAAGCCGCTACCATCGGAGCCGGACTTGGGGAGTGATTTTCCACCCGTGCAGAGGATGACCCGCTTCGCGAGGAACTCGCCGGCAGTCGTCGTGACCCGAAAGCCCGTCTCCGTGGGCCCGACCGCCGTGACGCGAGCCGGGTGGATGAGCCGCACACCCGTCGCGACCGCCTCGCGGACGAGTGCGTCGAGGATCGTTCGCGACGAGTCGGTGACGGGAAAGAGCTTGCCAGTATCCACCTCTCGGTAGAACTCCACGCCCGATTCCGCAAAGAATCGGACTGTGTCGGCGACGGTGAATCGCCTGAGCACCTTGCGGATCGCCGGCGGAGTGCCGCCAGCGTAGTCGGCCTCGCTCACCGCGTGGTGCGTGATATTGCACCGCCCGCCGCCCGCCACGAGGATTTTTGCACCGATTTTTCTCGCCCCGTCGACGGCAACGATCGAGAGCGGCTGACCGGCTGCCGCCGCCGTGCGGCCGGCCCAGGTGGCGGTGAACAGGCCCGCGGCGCCGGCACCGACGACGAGGACGTCGATATCGTCCACGGTGGTGGCTACCGTTCCCAGCATTGCTACCACCGATGATGGATGAGCGGCCGGACGAGCGAGTCATAGACTTTCTGCACGGCCGCCATCGACTCGGCGTCGTCGGCACCGCCCCAGGCCCCGCCGCCGATGCCCCAGGCCCCGAAGCCGATCTCCGATACCTGCCAGCCCGTCCGTCCGAAGGTTCGTGTGTGCATGAGCGGCAGTGTGGAGGATCGGCGCCTACACTTCCACCGCATGACCGCGAACACCTCCGAGACCCGTGCCGATTCCTGGTGGACCGATCGCCGGGCGTGGCCACTTGCCGTGCTGGGGGCCGTGATGCTGGCCAGCGGGATCGCGCATCTGCCCGTCTGGGCCGTCCTCGGCGGCCCGTGGGAAGGCGCGGTCACCTGGCGGAAGCCGATTCTGTTTGGCATCTCCGGCGGCCTGACCGCGATTTCGCTTGGGTGGGTGTGGTCGATGCTGCCGATGCGACGGGCCGACGTGCCGCTCGCGGCGGCAACGGGGTGGGCACTGTTCGTGGAGGTGTTTCTGATCGACCTTCAACGGTGGCGGGGCGTGGGCAGTCACTTCAATCGCGACACGCCCCTCGACTCGTTTCTGTTCGACACCATGGGGATTCTGATCGTGGCGGTGACGCTCGTGATCGCCGACCTCGCCCTGCGGCTCCTGCTGCGAAGACCTACCGGAACCGCCGACATGCTGCTTGCGGCGCGGGCCGGCATGCTGCTCCTCCTCGTCTCGTGCCTGCTTGGCATCTGGGTGGGGATGCATGGCGAGACGCGGCTCGACCAGGGGCTCGACCCTACGCGGCTCGGTGCGGCGGGCGTGCCGAAGTTTCCGCACGGCGTGGTGATCCACGCGGTGCAGTGGCTGCCCATGCTGGCCTGGGCTATGAGGCGGGTGGGGCTCGCCGAGGCCGTGCGCTGGAAGTTCGTGGCCATGGCGTCGGCGGGATCGACGCTCTTCCTGATCTACGCACTGGTCCAGACGGCGCTCGGCCGCGCGCGGTTTGGCACCGTCCCTGCGACGGCAGCGCTGCTCGTGGTGTCGCTGGTCTGCTTGGGGGTACCCGCCGTCGCGACGGCGTGGGCATGGCTCGGCCGTCGTCGTGTCACCGCGGCCGGCTGGCGTCTCGGGCCCTGAGTTCGTCCATCCAGGCCTTGGCCGCCGGCGCGGCCGTGATGAAGGTCCGGCGATGGTCGGCCCCCGGCACCGGCTCGGCGATCACGGTGTTTGGGGAGGGGTCGGCTTCGTTCCCGATCATGATGGCCTGGTACCTGGCGGAGAGCTGGCCGATCGGCTCCTTGACCACCTCGTCCTGCGTTCCATAGAAGGCCTTCACCGGCGACTTGAAGAGCTGTCGGTAGGTCTCGGCCTCCGCGAGGAGCTGCCCGTATCTCGACGCCGCGAAATAGGCCGGGTCGCGGTATTCGTCGCGAAAGTAGCCGAGCAGCGGCCGCTCTCCGAACGTGCCGAGCAGGGTCATCAAGCCTTCCGGCCCTCCGTACGACCGATTGTAAATCGATCGCAGTTTGTCGTAGGCGTCGGGGGCGATCACCGACTTCGCCAGATCCTTCTCGTGGTGGTAGTTCTCGAACGAGAAGACCGAGAGCGCGACGATGGTGTTGAGCCAGACTGCGTCGAGGCCCTGGCGGGGGTGATACATGAGGCCGTTCAGGGCCGCGAACGGATCACTCGGTGACGACGCCGTGAACGTGGCGGCAACCGCGACTTTTTCACGCTCGAGCTTTTCGAGCAAGCCGGTCGCGTTAAGCCCCCCCTGCGACCAGCCGCCGACGAAGAGATGCGCTGGCGCAATCTTCTTCGAGTCCATGAACTCCAGCGCGTCGAGGTAGAAGTCGTAACTGGCCTGCTGCGTGCTGGCCTTGACGAAGTAGGCTTCTGGCGCGTCCGCGCTGTCGCCCATCCCGAAGTAGTCGGCGGCCATGACGGCATAGCCATTGCCGGCGAACAGGCCGACCATGAAGCGGGTCTCGTAGGCACCGTCGTAGTGCGGATGCGGTGTGGGGTTCTGGTCCTTGAACGAGTAGGAGGGCACCTCGTATTTGCCGAACACCGTCCCGTGCTCGTAGATGATCGCGGGAATCCGACTACCGTCCGGCAGGACGGGAAGTGCCAGCAGGCCGGAGGCCGTGATCTTTCGGTTGCCGAGTTCGGGGATCACGGACTCGTAGCGGACGGTGTAGAGCTCGACGTCGTTGGTGGCGGTCGATCGCGGCGGCAGCGTGTAGTCGGGGTGTGCGTCGTGGGTGGAAAGGAACGTGGCTCTCTCCTCGTCCAGGATTCTGGTGAGCTCGGCGGCCTTGACCGTCTTGAGCAAGGTGAAGACGGCGCGTTCGGCGAAGGCGCTGCCGCTGAACAGCAGCACGAGAACTAAACAAAGAAGTGACCTCATCACGATCTCCTTCGATCAAGAATCAAACATGCTGTGGTCGTCGGTCGCCACCGCCCGCCGCAGGGCGAATCGTGTGATCACGTGGAGAAGAAATCCCACTGGTCCGAGCAGGAACGTGAGGAGCAGCGAGATCGTCCGGAGTGGCCAGGGGATGCCTAGCCGGACAGCGTCGCGGGCAATCCAGGCCCCGACCACCATGTCGAATACGAGGTAGTGGGCCCAGGCCGCCGCGAACACCCAGTCGTCGGCGAACATGCCCTTCAGGCCACCAAGCGTCATCACGTCACCCGGTGGCGGGCCGTCCTGCGTCATCTTCCAACCGATCACCGCGGCATAGCCGCAGGCGAGCGCGGCGGGCACGAGGATCGCGCAGAGCACGTGCGACACCACTCGCCGCGCTGGGAAGAGCACCAGCGCGATCCAAGCGAGCAGGGCGACGGTATTGGTGACGGAGAAGAAGGTGTCGGCCATAGGTGAATCAGGTCTCGTTAGCGGGACGTCGGAACCATCCAGGAAAGTGGCCCTGCCTGGAGCCAGACGAGCAGGCCCATCAGCGCCGCCAGAGCCAGCGAGTGCGGGAAGACGCGGCGAAGAATCTCGCCTTCGCGGCGGTGCGTGCCGGTGGCCGTGGCGGAGACGACGATGCTCTGGGCGTCGATCATCTTCCCCATCACGCCGCCCGTGCTGTTGGCCGTGCAGACGAGGAGGGGATCGAGGCCGAGTTGCTCGGCCGTCACCCGCTGGAGGCTACCGAACATGGCGTTGCTCGAGGTGTCGGAGCCGGTGAGGGCCACGCCGAGCCAACCCAAGAGCGGCGCGAAGAAGGCGTAGGCCGCGCCCGTGGCGGTGAGCGCGAGGCCGAGTGTGACGTCGGTGCCGGAGGAACGGGTCACGAAGGCAATCGCAAGCATGGCGGCGATCGTGGCGAGCGATTCGCCGAGCGACCAGAGATTCTCCAGCCAGATCGCCACGGCCCGCCGCCAGGAGACACCGAGCCACGGGATCGACACCAGCGCCGCGGCCAGGATTCCGGTGCCCGCGGCCGAGAGCCAGTTGAAGCGGTATGTCGCCCGCTCGATCTCCCGCGACTCACGGGTGGCGGGGGGCACTTTTGCGACCCGGCCATCAAGGAACGGCACCGGGAGTTCCGGCGCCACGGCGACACGCGGCAAGCGGGGAGGCTCCCCCTTCCCTTCGAGCGTCGCCTTCACCGCGGGCAGGCCCCACGCGAACACCGCCAGGGACAGAAATACCCACGGCATCCAGGCCCAGGCGATCCGCGCGGTGGTATCCCGGTGCGCCGACGGAACTGCGGTGCGATTGGTCCAGCCGTGACCGTGACGCCAGACCGACGCGGGCTTCCACCAGTGCAGGAACGCTGCGAGGGCCACGAGGCTCGCCACGCCCCCGACCACATCGACGAGCGCGGCACCGACGAAGGTGGCCATCGCATACTGCACCGCGGCAAACGTGCCGCCGCAGACGAGCACCGCCGGCCAGACGCCCGCGAGGCCCCGCCAGCCCGCCATCATGCAGACCATCCAGGCCGGCACGATGAGCGAGAAAAAGGGGAGCTGATGGCCGGCCATCGCTGAGATGGCCCGTTCGTCGAGGCCAGTGACCTTCGCGAGCGTGATGATCGGCGTGCCGAGGGCACCGAAGGCCACGGGCGCCGTGTTGGCAAGGAGTGCCAGGCACGCCGCCTCCAGGGCCGGAAACCCGGCGCCCACCATCAGCGCAGCGGAGATCGCCACAGGGGCGCCAAACCCGGCCGCCCCCTCCAGGAAGGCACCGAAGGAAAACGCGATCAGGAGGGCCTGGAGACGGTGGTCGGCGGAGAGCCCGATGACCGACCGCTTCATGACGTCAAGCGCACCTGCCTCGACGCAGAGCCGATAGAGAAACATCGCCGCCACGATGATCCAGCCGATCGGAAACAGGCCGAAGACCGCGCCGTGCACCGCGGCCGCGACTGCCGCATCGGCCGGCATCCCGAACACGCCGACGGCGATCATGAGCGCTGCAGCCAATCCTGCCACTGCCGCCCGCATCCCCGACCATCTGGCGAAGGCGAGTAGCCCGAGGAGCACAACGAGGGGCACCGCCGCCACGAGCGTGGAGAGGATCGGCGAGCCGAGCGGATCGTAGGTGTGTTCCCAGACCATCGTGGCAGGATACCGCGGCTCGCATCCAACGGGGGAAACCCGGCTGCGGGACGGGCCGAGTTGGCTCGCTAACGGCAGGATAGCCGACGCTCGCCATCCTCGTCCCGATCCCTCCGCCTACCTCGCTGGAAGCTGTTACGCGAACAACGGCTCCACCGCGTGGCCCTTGCCATCCAGCGTCGCGTAGAAGGGGCGGTTCTCGATATCGAAGACCGTCTTCGGGCTGATGCCCATGGCCGTGAAGAACGTGGCGTGGAGGTCGGTGATCGAAACCGGGTTCTCGATTGCGATGCAGGGCCGCTCGTCAGCGGTTTTTCCGTAGACGAAACCCCGCTTCATGCCGCCGCCGAAGACCACCACCGTGGAGCCGGCGGTGAAGTGGCGGTGCTGGCCGTAGTGGGCCGGCAGCTGCAGGAAGTCTTTGGGCGAACTCGCCTGGTCCTTGGCATCCGAGCCGGGCTGGCCTTCGGTGATCATGTCACGGCTAAACTCGCTGGCGATCACCACGAGCGTGCGATCGAGCAGGCCACGCTCCTCGAGATCGCGGACGAGGGCCGCGATGGGGCGGTCGATCTCAGCGTGCAGGGCCGCCAACCGTTCGTGGCCGTTCTCGTGCGTGTCCCAGTGAACGAAAGGAACGTATTCGGTGGTCACCTCGACGTAGCGGGCCCCATTCTCGACGAGCCGCCGTGCGAGCAGGCAGCCACGGCCGAAGCGACCTGTGTCGTACCGCTCTTGAACCTCCTTTGGCTCGCGCGTGATGTCGAAGGACTCCCGCTCCTTGGCACCGAGCAGCCGGTGAGCATTGTCGATGCTGCGGAGCATCGACTCCTGGTGGAAGTCGCTGGTGAACTCGCGGTGTGCCGATGCCGCCGCGAGCCGCTTCATGGCCGCGTACCGCTCGGCGAACCGCTCCGCCGACATGCCCTCCGGGGGGCGTACGGCCAGGGCCGCCTGCTCCGGATAGGGAAGGTTCATCGGTCCGAACTCGCTGCCGAAGAAGCCGGCGGTGGTGAACGCCTTGATCTCCTCGTTCTCGCCCACTCCTTCGAGTCGCTGGCCGATGTTCACAAACGCCGGCATGACGGGGTTGCGCGGCCCGAGCACGCGGGCCATCCACGCGCCGATATGCGGGCAGGCCACGGTCTGTGGCGGGACGTAGCCCGTGTGCCAATGGTACTGATGCCGCGAGTGGAGGATGCTGCCGAGATCAGGCTGGACGTGCGAGCGGATGAGCGTTGCCCGGTCAAGCACCTTGGCGATCTCGGGCAGGCCGTCGCAGATCTGCACGCCGTCGATCGCGGTGGGGATCGCGGGGAAGGTGCTGATCACGTCGGCGACCGCAAGGCCGGGCTCAAACGGCTTGTATCGCTTAGGGTCGAACGTGTCCGGTGCTGCCATGCCGCCGGCCATCCAGAGGACGATCATCGCGTCGGCCCGGGGCGCGGGATGCACGATGCGCGGGCCCGGTTCGGAGCCGCGGGCCCGTGGCTCTGGCAGGGCGAGCGTGGTGGTCGCGGCGGCGGCCAGACACTCAAGGAACTCACGGCGGCTTTTCATGTCGGATGCTCCTAATTCATTATCGCACCAACTGGAACTCCGGCAGCATCACCACGCTCCAGAGGTAATCAGCCACGTTTTCCGCGGTCGGCGTCGGGCCCAGCAGATCCCGGGCGACGGCAGCCTCGTCCGCCGTCGGCGGCCGCGAGAGGGCGGCCGAAAAGATCCACGACGCGATTCTATCGGGATCGGGGCCCTGCTCCGCGAGGATCCGTCCGCCTCCCTTGGCGATCTCGTCGGCAAGCGACTGCTCGTTGGCCAACAGGATCGCCTCCAGGGTCGTCAGATCCGACGGACGGCTCGTGACGACCTGGTCACGGTTCGGCCGGCCGAGGGCGACCATCAGCGGCGTCGCCTTCACGAGCGCGCTGCGGACCATCGGCAGCGAGGCCGGGGCCGGGGCCGCGAGCACCTCGGCGTCGGGCTTCGCGGGAGCCGTGCCGGCGAGCGTCCAGACGGCGTCGGTGAACTGCTCGGCGGTCATTCGCCGCGGCAGCGGGCCACGGAACACGTAGTCGGTTCCCCGGGGCAGGCCCTCGACGGCCGGCGTTGCCGCGGCGTAGGCCTCCGACGTGCAGATCGTCTCGAGCAAATGCCTGACGTCCCAGCCGTGCGACACGAGATCGCCAGCGAGCAGGTCGAGCAGATCCTCGCTCCACGGCTGCGTGCGGAGGCTGTCAACAGGATGCACGATGCCGCGGCCCATGAGCCGGTGCCAGAGGCGGTTGGCGAGCGTTCGCGAGAGCCAGCCGTTGCCCGGCTTCGTCATGATCTCGGCGAGTTGCGCGAGCCTGGCTGGTGGCGGCAGCGTGGCATCGATCTGCCCCAGGTCTGGGAAGATCCACGCCGGGGTCGCCATCACGCCGGTCGCCTTGTCGCATCGGGCGAGTTCCAGCGGCTGCTCGGAGGTGATCGCGGCCAGGTCGTAGGTCTGCCTGAGCGTCCAGCGATCGACAAAGCTGTCGTGGCAGCTCGCGCACTTCAGGTTGATGCCAAGAAACGTCTGGCCGACGTTCTGGGCGAACTGGATTGGTACGGTCTGACTGGCGTTGACCGTGCCACGCCAGACGATGCCGTCGATGAAACCGCGCGACTCGTCGGCGGGCGAGACGAGCTCCCGCACGAACCGGTCGAAGGGGACGTTGGCGGCGAGCGAGCGGTGGAGCCAGGTGGTGATCTGCCGCCTGCCACCAGTGATGAAGCCCGTGCCCGTGTAGTCGTTACGGAGAAGGTCGTTCCAGAACGTCATCCAGTGGTCGGCGTAGGCGACGTCTTCGTCGAGCAACTCGCGGACGAGCCGCTGCCGCTTCCCGGGATCGGCGTCAGCCACGAAGGCCTCAACCCGTTCGGTTTTGGGCAGGAGGCCCACGAGATCAAGGCTCGCCCGGCGGATGAAGGTGCGGTCGTCACACTGGGGTGGCTGCGGCACGCCGTGCGCCGCAAGCGCGGCATCGACGACGCGGTCGATGGGGTTCGTACGGCCGTCCACGGCCGGTGGCAGCACGACCTCGCGAAGGGCGAGCGGGGGCTCCCACGCGGTTCCCTTGAAGGCGAAGCCAGGCTCCCATGGGGCCCCCTCGTCGATCCAGGCCTTCAGGACGGCGACGGCCTCGGGCGGCAGCGGCTCGCCGTCGCTTGGCATTCGATAGTCGGGATCATCACTCGTGATCCGGGCCACGAGTTCGCTGGTGGCCGATGCGCCCGGGATGAGCCCGGGCGTGCCTGAATCGCCCCCGGCGACGAGATCCTCGCGGGTGTTGAGTGAGAAGCCGCCCTGCCGAGCGTCGCCGGTGTGGCACTCGCCGCAGTGCTTTCGCAGGATCGGCACCACCTCGTGCGCGAAATCGACGCCCTGGGCGGCTCTCGCCGCAACGGCCGCGGCCACCACGAGCCAGGCAACCGCGTCACGCCTCGGAGGATGAATGGAACGCGTGGCCATGAACGCCCGTTGGGCTCGACTACTTTTTCAGAGACTTCAGGAACACGATCACGTCGAGGAACTCGTTGGGCGAGAGCGTGGCCGCGAGGCCCTCCGGCATGCTGCTCTGCCGAAGTTGCGTTCGCTCGTCGATGTCCGCTACGGCGACCGTCTTCTTCTCTTTGCCGTCGAAGATCACGACCTCCTCCGGCGTCTCGCTGACGAGCAGGCCGACGATGCTCCGGCCGTCATTCGTGAGGACCGACGTGGAGAGATACTTCTCGGCGACCTCGGCGTTGGGATTGATGATCGACTCGACGAGCTTGTAGGGCGAGAGCCGCTTACCGACGTCGTCCATGTTCGGTCCGAAGTCTGATCCTTCTTTGCCGATCTTGTGGCAGGCTGCGCAGACGCGGCGGAACACGACCTTGCCGTTTTGGCGATCGCCTCCCCTGACGTCGGCGAGGGCCTGCATCGCCTTGTTCCGCGCCTCCTCGGGCTGCGGATCCTTGCTGGTGAGGATCGCGAGATAGGGCACGATCTCCTGGGCCTTCTTCTCGAGGCCGAGCACGCTGTCGATGATGCTCTCAGCACGGGAATCGTCCGTCACGAATCGGCCGGCGTCGTACTCGCCCCTCCAGACCCCAATGTTTGCCCCAAGCGCCGCATCGCACGTGTAGTCGACGTAGCGGTCGGTCGGCTCCACGTTGGCTGCGGCGATGACCGCCCTCATGGCATCAAGGTTGGGAACGAAACTCAGGCCGCGGACCGCCTCGCAGCGGACGCGTGGGTTGGCATCGGTGGCCTTGGCGGTCAGCAGGGAGATGGCCCCTGGAATCTGGTCCCGTTCGTCGGCGAGCACCCGCGTGGCCGCGGCCCGGGCGTCGGGCATATTTGCCTGCAGCAGGTCGCTGAGGAGGCCTCGATCCACGGCATGAAAACTCTGCTGGAGCCAAAGGACCTCGGTCTTCAGGCGGTCGGCATCAGGATCGGAGCCGATCGTGCCGAGCCACTGCCGCGCCGCAGAGAGTACCTCGTCTCGTGGTCGCGACTGAAGGTCGGCGCGGGCGCGGTACCGCGTCCGCCATTCGTGGGCCTTGAGTTGATTGAGCACGTCGCGGGTCGACTTCCCGAACTGCGTCTCGGGCGCGAGCAGGGGCTTTTCCGCGTAGCAGAGCCGGTAGATCCGCCCCTTCACGTGGTCGCGATTGGGGTCGCGCTGGCTGTATTGCATGTGGCCGACCAGGGGGTTCGCCCAGTCGCCAAACCAGAGCGCGCCATCGGGGCCGATCTGGGGATCGACCGGCCGGAAGTGCTTGTCGGTGCTCTTGAGTAGGTCGAAGGGAGTCTTGGGGTCGGCTGGGTCGTGCCGCACCCGCTCGCCCTTGTAGCCGCCACCGTCATCGGACATGGTCCATCGCGGGATGCCGTTCATGTTGATCACGCAGGCGTAGATAAACTGATTCTGAACGTCGTCTGGGAACTGCCTTGTGCGGAGGTAGTCGCTTCCCACGACCGGCCGCATATTCTCGGTGTCGAATACGGCATTGAGCCCCTTGCGGCCGCCGTATTGGGCGCCCGAGAGGGGCGTGTCCCAGTGCTGCGCTGCGCCGGTGCCGTCGCCGCAGATGCCCTGGCCCCACTCATTGAAGACGTAGCACCAGGGATTGCCGTAGCCGGGCGTCTTGAAGTGGCGGATCTTCCACGTCCGCGGATCGAGCACGTAGGCCCCGGACGAACCGTAGTTGCGAAACGGACCCCACGGCGTCTCGACGGCCGTGCTCATGGCCACACCCTCGAGCATGTGGAGCAGGCCGCTGGGGCTGGCCTCGAAGGCGCCGGCGGTGTGGTGGGTGTCTTCCGTGGCCCAGCCGTCGAGCACGTGCACCACGACGTCGGCCTTGTCGTCGCCGTCGGTGTCCTTCAGCCAGAGCATCCGCGGCTGGTCCATCACGAGCACACCGCCGTCGAAGAACTGGAAGCCGGTCGGGCAGTGGAGCTTGTCGTAGAACACCGTGCTCTTGTCGGCCGAGCCGTCCTTGTCGGTGTCTTCAAGGATCACGAGTTTGTCGGTCGGCGGCGCATCGCCCGGCTTCCACTGTGGGTAGCTCGGCATCGTCGAGACCCAGAGTCGGCCCTTCGAATCGAAGGCCAGTTGCACGGGCTTGGCGATTTCCGGGAACTTCGTCTCGTCGGCAAACAGCTTCATCTCGAAGCCGGGGGGGACGGTGCAGGTCTTGATCAGTTCGGCGGGCGGAAGGATCGCCGGCCCACCTTCCTTGTTCTCGCTGTAGGCCTGTCCGGGTTCACCGAACCGTGTCTTCGGCACGATCAAATCACCCGTGGCGGAGTCGTCGGGCGTGCCGGCGACGGGCTTGCCCTCGGCGATGTCCCAGATGCGGGCGTCGCGGACGGCCGCCATGCCGCGGATCTTCGCATACTCCCGCGGGAAGGTCTCCGTGTCGAACGTGCGACGGCCTCCGTAGACATACCAGCCGTTGACCATCCGGTAATCCTGCATGTGCACCCACGACTTGTCATTGATCGCGGCGCGGAGCTTTTCAAACGTGGGGGCGGAGAGTTGGCTCGCGGCGGGACCGCCGAACAGGGACCGGTCGAGCAGGCCGCCGACGAAGGCGTCGCCGGCCTCGTTCACGTGGCAGCCGTTGATGGTGTGCTGGAGGCCCGGCTGCGTGGCGAACTCCTTCCGGGTGGCGTCGAAGAGGTCAACGAAGGCGAGGCCCCGCTTCTCGGCGACGGCCTTCGCGGCGTCGCGGTAGAGGGCGAGCGAATTGTTCTGGGCCTCGGCATCGGGCAGGTACGGACTGCCGCTAGCTTCAACGGCGATGGGCGACACGATCACAAACCGCGGCGCGGCCTTCGTGTCATCGCGGGGATACTGCTGCGCCAGTTCGTCGAGGAGCTTTTCGTAGTCGGCCGTGAACGTGGCCACGCCCCCCGGGCCGGCGAACGACTCGTTGAAGCCGAAGAAGAGCATGTAGGTATCGGCGCCGAAGGCGGCCACAGGATCATCGAGCTTCGTGTAGTCGCCCGGCCGCTGGCGATTGCCGACCTCGTCGGCGGGGCGGGCGAAGTTGCGGACCACGAGGTGCTTGCCGGGGAAACGCTGGTGGAGGAGGGCCTCGAAGTGGCCGAAGAGGCTCATCCGTTCGGCGGTGGAGTTGCCCAGAAAGGCGATCCGCTCGCCGTCGAGCACCTCAAGTGGGAGCCGGCTGGGAGGCAGGGCCGGGCGGGAGGGCCGCGGCGGGATGGCCAGAATCTCGCGCGCTGTGGCGAACGGATCGGTGTCTTGCCCCGTGGCTTCGTCGGTGACACTCGTGATCACCGTGGCCGCGAGGGTCAGCAGGAGCGGGACGAAGCAGGCAGCTCCAGCGACGCGGCCACGGAAGAGGCCGCAGGACGATGACTGACAGGGCATCAGAGACTCCGGCGTGGAGGAAGATCTCGAATCGGGACGATCTTCGTCCCGTACTCAGGGATCACAAGTATATCGGCTGCACGCGACTGATCGCCATGCGTGGTCGCGCGATGAATCTGTGAAAACCCACCCGATCAGGCGATCAGGTCCGTCACCACGCGGGCGTGCTCGACGCCGGTGAGTCGCTGGTCGAGACCGAGGTGACGGTAGGTGAACCGCTCGTGATCGAAACCGAGCAGGTGCATGACCGTGGCGTGGAAGTCGCGGATGTGCACCGGATCCTTCACGATGTTGTAGGAGAAGTCGTCGGTCTCTCCGTGGATGGTGCCCCCCTTCGCGCCGCCGCCGGCCATCCACATCGTGAAGCATCGGGGATGATGGTCGCGGCCGTAGTTCTCCCTGGAGAGGCCCCCCTGCGAGTAGACCGTGCGGCCGAACTCGCCCCCCCAGATGATGAGGGTCTCGTCGAGCAGGCCGCGGGCCTTGAGGTCCTGCATGAGTCCGTAGCAGGGCTGGTCGATGTCCTTGCAGCCGTTCGTGAGGCGGCCGACGACGTTGCCGTGGGTGTCCCAGTGGTTGAGGTAGATCTGCACGAACCGCACGCCCCGCTCCACCATCCGCCGCGCCATCAGCACCGAGTTGGCGAACGAGCCCGGGTCCTTCACCTGGTCGCCGTAGAGGGCGAGTGTGCTGGCCGATTCATCGGCAATGTTGGTGAGTTCCGGCACGCTCGCCTGCATGCGAAAGGCCATCTCGTACTGGGCGATCCGCGTTCGCGTCTCCGGGTCACCGATCTGCTCGAGCGTCCGCTGATTCAAGGCCTGGAGGCCGTCGAGCGTGGCGCGGCGGACGGCACCGGACACGCCCGGCGGGTTGTTGATGTAGAGAATCGGATCGCCGGCACTCCGGAAGCTCACCCCGGCGTATTCACCCGGCAGGAAGCCGCTCGACCAGAGCCGGGCGCCGATCGCCTGTGCCTGCTCCGGCTTCGTTGACCGGGCCACGAGCACGACGAACATGGGCAGATCGCTGTTGAGGCTGCCGAGGCCGTAGCTCGTCCACGAACCGAGGCACGGGCGGCCGACGATCTGATTGCCCGTCTGCATGTAGCAGATCGCGGGCTCGTGATTGATGGCCTCGGTGTGCATGCTCCGGATGAAGCACATCTCGTCGGCCATCTTCCCGGTCCAGGGCAGGAGTTCCGACATCCACATCCCGCACTGGCCGTGCTGGACGAACTTGAACTTCGAGGGCGCGATCGGAAACCGCGTCTGCCCCGACGTCATCGTGGTGAGTCGCTGGCCGTTGCGGATGCTCTCGGGAAGGTCCTTGTCGTACCAGTCGTCCATCTTCGGCTTGTAGTCGAAGAGGTCTTGCTGCGGCGGGCCGCCGACCATGTGGAGGTAGATGACGTGCTTCGCTTTGGGGGCGAAGTGCGGGCCGATCGCGCCGGCAACACGGTCGATCGCCGGACCCACGGAGGCCGCGCCGCGGACGGCATCCTGGGCAGCGAGCGACGCCAGTGCCGCGCCACCCAGCAGGTGGCTGCCCTGCTCGAAGAAGCGGCGACGGGTAAGGTTTAGGCCAAGTGCATCGAGGGGCGAGCGGATCGGAGGATTCATTTGCAGAGGACCTCGTCGAGGTTCATGAGCTCGTTGGTGAGCATCGTCCAGCTGGCGAGCTGCACCGCGTCGGTTGCCCGGGGCTTCGAGTCGCCGACGGTGATCAGCTGCTTCGCGTCATCGGGGTGGGCGGCATACCAGGCTGCGAGATCGGCGAGCGACTTCTTCACGACCGGCAACTCGTCGGCCGAGAAGCGCCGCGCCAGCAGCCGCTCGGCGATGAACTCGAGCCGCTGGTCGTCGTCGCCGGCTGCGAGTTCCAGCGCCCGATCGGCGAGGACCCGCGCCGCCTCCACGAACTGCGGGTCGTTGAGCGTGACGAGCGCCTGGAGTGGCGTGTTGGTTCGTTCCCTTTTGACGCAGCAGTTTTCCCGCGACGGGGCGTTGAAGATGTCCATCGAGGCCGGCGGCGCTGATCGCTTCCAGAACCAGTACATGCTGCGACGGTAGAGCCCTTCCCCCTTGTCGCGGACGTAGTTTCGCGTGTCGCTGCCTTCCATGGCCACGGCCTCCCACACGCCCTCGGGCTGGTAGGGCCGTACGCTCGGTCCACCGATCTGTTGGACCAGCAGGCCGCTGGCGGCGAGTGCGTGGTCGCGGACCATCTCGGCGTCCATGCGAAACCTCGGCCCGCGGGAAAGGAGTCGGTTGGCGGAGTCCTTGGTGAGCTTCTCGGGCGTGGCAGTGGCGGCCTGCCGGTAGGCGGCGCTGGTGACCATCAGCCGGAAGAGCCGCTTGACGTCCCAGCCCCCTTCGCGGAACTCGACCGCCAGCCAGTCGAGGAGTTCGGGGTGGATCGGAAACTCCCCGGTGATCCCGAAGTCGCCGCTCGTCTTCACGAGGCCGGTGCCAAACACCTCCTGCCAGAAGCGGTTCACCGTCACGCGGGTGGTGAGCGGATGGTCCTGCAGGAGCAGCCACTGGGCGAGCCCGAGCCGGTTTTTCGGCAGCGACTCCGGAAACGGCGGCAGCATGCCGGGCGTCTCGGGCTGCACCTCGTTTTTTCGCTTGTCGTATTCACCGCGTTCGAGAACGTGGGCCTTCGCCATCTCGGGCTTCTCGTGCATCACGTGGGCGATCGTGCCGCGCTTCTTGAGCGTGGCCATCTCCGCCTCGAGCGTGCCGACAGTGGCGGACAGCGTCTTGTACTGTTCGTCGGATAGCATCCAGCCGTCGTAGAGATCACCCGCCGCTGCGACTCGCTCGTCGGGCGGCATCGTCACGATGGCGCGAAGCCGGTGTGCTCGCCAGCATGCCGCCACCTCCTCGGCCGACAATGTCCGGCCCCAGATCGAGAGGTCCGCAAGGCCAACGCCCTTCAGTGCACCACCTTTCGAGCGGCTGCCGACCGTGAGCGCCGCGGAAGTCTTGATCGACTTCTCGTGGAGTTGGTTCTTGTCGATCCTCGGTTTCTGTGGCTTGCTGTCATAGGAGACCGCCACGCCTTCGGCTTTGCCGGAGCCGTCGTAGGTGATCGAGATGAGCGTCCAGGCATCAGGAGGAAGTTGGGCTTCGGCCACGACCTTGATGGCGTCCTCGGGCCAGGAGTGGATCAGGTGCATCGCGATCCGGCGGTCTTCCATCCACACGTCCCAGCCGCGGTGCTCCTGCGACTCGTCCATGCGGGCAATCACGGCGCCGCCCGAACTGCTGCCCTGTGGCCGCAGCCAGAAGGTGACGCTGAACGGCTCGTCGCGTTCGAAGTCGCCGCTACCCGGCAACTCGGCCGCCCTGCCGTCCAGCATGACCGCGGGCGATCCGCTCGGCCCTGCCTGCCATGTCGTGGCTGCGGTGAGCGGGAGGTCGGTCTCCTTGCCGAGGAGGGATGCGTGCGTCGTCGATCCCGAGCCTTCGGCAAGGGGCAGGTGCACCAGCGGCGTCTCCCGGGGGAGCATCGCGGCAATCGAATCAGGCGTGAAGGCCTTCACCCACGAATCGAACTCGGGGCGGGCGGCCTGCTTGCGCATCTCAACGGCGGCTTTCGCGGCAGGGATCTCGCCTTCGAGCGTTGCGAAGCGGGGCCGGTCTTCGGGGTCGGGTACGGTGAGGATCGGCGGCGTGTCCCGGACGTTG
>CAMBSN010000035.1 GCA_945870505.1 Candidatus Kuenenia stuttgartensis
CGTGGCGCCGGGCCGGCGCGGCGGCCAGCGATCCACGGCGATCGTTGAGTTCGTCGATATCTATCCCACGCTCTGCGATCTCGCGGGCATCCCTCGGCCGGCGCACCTGCAGGGAGAGAGCCTCGTGCCGCTGCTCGACGAGCCGGCGTTGCCGACTCGAAAGCCCGCCTATCAGGTCTACCCGCGAAAAGACAAAACCCTCGGCCCGCTCCTTGGCCACGCCGTGCGGACTGACCGCTGGCGGTACGTTGAGTGGCGGCAGAACGACGGCGGCATCGCGGCCCGCGAACTCTACGACATGCGCGAGGATCCACTGGAGACGGTGAACGTCGCGGCCGATGCGAATCGGGCGGACGTCGTCGCGGAGCACGCGGCCCTGCTCGCCGCGCGGCTGGCCGTGCCGCCGCCGGCCGGATTAGACCTTCGCGACATCGCGACCCCGCCGCACACCATCGCCGAGGCCAAAGCCGTCGCAGCCCGCCTGGCCAATGCCACTGGGCCGAGCGGACATGCGGAACTCGCCCTTCAGGCCGATCGCATCGCCCTGATACCCGCCGACTGGCTCGTCGCCTGCCTCCAACCCATGGGAACCGCCACGCCCGGCGGCGCCAACTGGCTCCGCAGTGGTCTCGATCGGGCCGTCGCCAGGCTCGGCGACGCAGTCCCCGTCGCTGACCTTGCCACCGTCGTGGCGGATGTCACCCAGGCCCCTCGGGTTCGCAGTTTGGCGCATCTCTGGCTGAGCGACCGCGATGCCCCGCGGGCCGATGCGATGCTCGACACGATGCTGGACGATCCTGCATCTGAACTCCGTCGCCAGGCCGTCGAGAAGCTGCTTGCCGCCGCAGACAAAGCCGATGATGCGCCGCGAAAGAACGCCTACCGCCGGGCACTCGCCGCCGCTCGGGACGTCGATCAGATCGAGCGGATCGTGACGTGGTTCTCCGAGCATGGCGAGCCGATCGATCTCGCCGACGTGCTCGGGTTCGTGCGGACGTGGCGGGTGAGCGAGGCCTTCGACAACACGAAGGGCGACGCGGCCACGCCCGTCGGCTTCGCGAAGGAGTATCCGCCCGAGATGGGCGATCCAGCGCTGCCCGACACCAGCAGTTGGAAGGCCGTCACCTCGACCGACAAGCAAGGGACGATCGACCTCAACGCCGCGATCGAGACCAAAAAGGAAGTCCTCGCCTATGCCGTCGCCACGGTGGAGATGCCCGAGGGGCCGGCGGAGGTCCGCATCGGAAGCCCGTGCGCCGTCGCCGTGTGGGTCAACGGCAGGCTGTTGATGGCGCACGAGATCTACCATGCGTCGGAGGCCATCGATCAGTACGTCGCCACGGCCGATTTTCGCGCGGGCACCAACACCGTGATGGTGAAGTGCTGCCAGAACGAGCAGACGGAGCCGTGGGCTGTCGATTGGCGGTTTCGGCTGCGGATCTGCGATCCGCTCGGCAAGCCGCTGGCGACGCAGGCGGAATCGGCGATACCGAAGACCACACCCGGAAAGGCCGACGATGCACGCACGCCTTAAACTGCCGCGCTGGCCGGCAGCGCCTCGCCGTGCGTGTTGCGCGGCCGTCGCATGCTCGACTGCCCTCTGCGTCGCGGCCGCAGCAGGGGCCGCCGATTGGCTGGAGTTTCGGGGGCCGCTGGGCCGGGCCATTGCCGCCGATCAGCCGATTCGCACTCGCTGGAGCGCGGATGATGGCATCGCCTGGAAGGCCGACCTCCCGGGCCGGGCCGCGTCGAGCCCGATTGTGGTGGGCGACCTCGTGGTGGTCACCGCGTCGAGCGGTCCGCGGCAGGACCGGCTGCACATTCTGGCACTCGACAGGAACACGGGCCGCGTCCGCTGGCACCGCACGTTCTGGGCCACGGGCCGCACGCTCTGCCATCCCACAAGCGCGATCGCCGCCGGCACCCCCGCCAGCGACGGCACGCGGATCGTCGCCCTCTATTCCTCGTGCGACCTGATCGCGGTCGATCTCGACGGGCGGCTGCTCTGGCAGCGGAATCTCGCCGTCGAGCATCCCAAAAGCGGCAACGACGTTGGCATGGCGTCGAGTCCGCGGATCATCGACGGCACGGTGGTCGTGCAGATCGACTGCCAAGGAGACGCCTTTGCCTCGGGAATCGACGCCGTTAGCGGAGAAGACCGCTGGAGCGTGTCGCGGGAGAGGCTCGGCTGCTGGTCGAGCCCGTTGGCCATCGACACACCGGCGCATGGTACGTGCGTCCTCCTGCAAAACGCCGCCGGCGTCGAGGTGCGGCGGATCGCCGACGGAACAATCGTCTGGTCGTGGAAGTCGCGGTGTGCGGAGATTCCCACCACCACCGAAGCGGCCGGACGGCTCTACGTGCCGAGCGATGGCATCGCAGCCTTGTCGCCCGGGCTCCCGGTGGGCGGTGCCGAGGATGCGGTGAAGCCGGAGTGGCGATCGACCAAGCTCTCGTGTGGAATGGCCAGCCCCGTCGCCTGGGGCGACTCGATCGCGGCGATCAACCGGGCCGGAGTGCTTTCCATCGGCAGCACCACCGACGGCGTCATCCGGGCGCAGGTGCGGCTGGCGGGATCGTTCTGGGCCAGTCCGCTGCTCGTGGGCACCATGCTCGTGGCGGCCAACAAGGAGGGAAAGACGTTTCTCGTCTCCACCGATGGCGAGCCGAAGATCATCGCGGAGAACGAACTGCCCGGCACGTTCACCGCCACCCCCGCCGTGGCTGACGGCAGCGTGTATCTCCGCAGCGAAACGGCACTCTGGAAAGTGGCGGCGCCGTAGGGGAGACGTTCAGCCGGGACAGACCACCGGCCAAACCACCGGATTGAGCGGGCTGGCGGCGACGTCGCCGGCCCGTAAGCCCGGCAGCCACGTCTTCAGGTCGTTCTCGCGGCTGGGGTGGTCGGGTTCACTGACCACCGCATCAGCCTCCATGTAGATCACCGTGATCACGGCGCGAACGTCACCCGAGGCGTTGGCCTGCGCGCCGTGGATACACCAGCCATCGTGGAAGGTCGCATCACCGGCCCGCATGTCGCCCGCCTCGGCGATGGGATGGCCGCGTTCGGCAATCAGCCGCTTGAGGCGTTCCTCGCTGCTATCGGAGATGTCGAGCGGGCCGAGGTAGCCAAGCTGTTGGCTGCCGGAGGCAAATCGCATCGTGCCCATCGCCTGCGGGCAATCGATCAGCGGCATCCACATCGTGATGCAGCGGGCCCCGTCGAGCGGCCAGTACTGCTGATCCTGGTGCCACGGCGTCAGGCCGCCGCCGGCTTCCTTGAAGAGCGCCTGGTCGTGGTAGATCCGGACGGCAGACACGCCCATCAAATCCGCGGCGATCTTCGCAAACCGTGGTGCGAGGCTGAACGGCCGCACGTCGTCGTGCGCCGCCCAGAGATTCGTGTACTGGATGAAGGCCTTGCCGTAGGTGTCACGCTGCTCGAGCGGGGCCAGCCCGGAGGCAAAGCCGATCGTGTGGCTGCTGATGGCCTCGCGGAACGGAGCCAGGTCAGGCAGCGGCATCACGCCGTCGAGCCGCACCCAGCCATCGCGCTGATACGCCGCGATCTTGTCTCGCGGCACGTCGTACGGGGTGGTGAGGATCGGGATGGTCGGACTCGCGGTCATGGGGCGGTATTGGGCCAGAAGAGTCCGATTGAGTCAATGGAACGACAGCCGGTTCCAACAAGCACGTACCAAGAGCCCGCCAGCGACGGCGACGATGGCTGCCACGCCGCCCTCCGCGACCCGTCCGTAGAGGAGAAGGCCCATGGCGAACAGCGCCGCCCAGGTGCCGATCGTCGAGGCGACGGTCGCCACCAGCGCCGTCCACAGGTCGCCATCGTCGGTGGGCCTGCTGGCTGCCGGCATTCGGTCGGTCACCGCCCGCCAGCCCGGACCGCCGGGCCGCACTCGCGCGACGAACGCCTCGAGCGTCGCCCGGTTGGTCGGCGGCGCGAGGAACGTGACCGCAAGCCAGGCGACGGTGGTGGCCGCCACGCCAACGAGCATCTGCTGCCAGACGGGCGGCACTGCGGCAGGATCGACCTGCGCCCAGGCGAAGAACGCAGCCGCCACCCCGAACGAGACCACCATCGCGGCGACCTCCGCAGCCGCGTTGATCCGCCACCAGAACCAGCGGACCATGAAGAGCAGGCCGGTTCCCGCACCGACCTGCATCACGAGTTGGAACGTGCTGAGGGCATCCCGCATCTGGAGCGCGAGCCCACAGCCGAGCACTAAGAGCGCGGCGGTGGCCAACCGGCCCACGAGCACCTGGCGAGCCGGACTCGCCTGCGGATCGATGAACCGGAGGTAAAGGTCGTTGACGACGATGCTCGAGCCCCAGTTCATCTGCGTGGAGATCGTGCTCATGTAGGCGGCGATCAGCGAGGTGACTACCAGCCCGAGCAGCCCCGGCGGCAGACGGGCGAGCATCGCCGGATAGGCCAGGTCGTGCTGCACGTACCGGGGATCCATTCCCGGATAGGCCTGGCGAAGGGATTCCACGGTGGGAAACACCACCAGCGACGCGAAGCCAACGAGGATCCAGGGCCAGGGCCGCACGGCGTAGTGCATGACATTGAATAGGAGCGTGGCGCCGGCCGCATGCCGCTCGTCGCGGGCCGCGAGGATCCGCTGCACCACGTATCCGCCGCCGCCCGGCTCGGCGCCGGGGTAGTAGGCCGACCACCACTGCACGCCGAGCGGCAGCAGGAAGGCCGTGAGCAGCGCGTCGAATGGAACGGTGGCCGGATCGGGAAGGAGCGGCATCTGCGTGGCGACCTCGGGCCGGGCCACAAGCGCCGCCAGCCCGCCCACCTCGGGCAGGCCGACGAGGTAGGCCGCCGCGGCCGCCGATCCGACCATCGCCACCGCGAACTGCACGAGATCAGTGAGGAGCACGCCGGTGAGACCGCCCACCATGGAATACGCCAGCGTGATGCCCGCAGCCGTGGCCACCGTGACGAGCGGCGAGAGGCCGAGCAGCACGCCGCCGATCTTGATCGCGGCGAGCGTGACGTTGGCCATGATCAGCACGTTGAACAATACGCCGAGGTAGGCGGCCCGAAACCCGCGGAGCCAGGCGGCGGGGGCGCCTGAGTAGCGGAGTTCATAGAACTCGACGTCGGTCCGCACGCCGCTCCGCCTCCAGAGGCGGGCGAAGAAGAAGGTGGTCACGCTTCCGGAGAGCAGGAACGCCCACCAGAGCCAGTTTCCGAACACGCCGTATTCACGGACGATGCCCGCCACGAGGTTAGGCGTGTCGGTCGCGAAGGTGGTGGCCACCATCGATATGCCCAACAGCCACCATGGCTGGCCGCGGCCCCCGAGGAAGTAGTCGTCGTAGCCGCCGCCGGCCGTGCGGCCGGCCCAGAGGCCGACGGCGAGGTAGACGGCGAACGCGGCGGCCACGATCGCCCAGTCGAGCAGCGTGAGTTGCATCGTCGGCCTCCGCCCCGAAGTCCAATGAGATGACGCACACGACGGCAGGCTCCGCCGCGGTTCGACGGCAGGGTAGCATGAGGATCACAGGACCGTCGCGTTGGAACAACGGAGGCGCGTTGGGGCATGGGCGCGGCAGGGAATCATTCGATGAGGCAGTTCAGCATCTTGTGTACGGCGTGGACCGCGGGGATGCTCGTCGCCACGGCGGCGATCGGCCCCGCTCACGGCAGCCCGCCTTGCCCCAACGTCGTCGTGATCCTCGTGGACGATCTGGGCGTGGGCGACTGCGGATTTTCCGGCGGCACCGACATCCCTACACCCCACCTCGACCGGCTCGCCCACGAGGGGACGGTCTGCACGCAGGCCTACGCCACGCCCAGTTGCTCACCCACGCGAGCCGCCCTGCTTACCGGCCGCTACCCGAGCCGGTTTGGCATCGAGGACAACCGGCCGCTCGATGGGCCGACGGCGGCGATGGACCTCCGCGAAGTGCTGCTGCCGCAACTGCTGCGCGAACAGGGCTATGAAACGGCCCTGATCGGGAAGTGGCACCTCGGCCAGGGCGACTACGGGCCGCTCGCCCGCGGTTTTGATTCGTTCTGCGGCTGGATCGGGGCGTCGGGAAAATACATCGATCCGCCGCTCACCACGGGCACGGAGCGGTCGGTGCATGCCGGCTGGGTGGACTCGACGTGCTCGATGCGGCAACACTCCTGTCCGCAGGCTGCTACGACAGCGGCCTGGCGGCTGACTGGGCAGACGGCGACTTCAACCACGACAGCGTCTTCGACATCATCGATGCCACCGACATGCTGAGCACCGGCCTGTTCGACACGGGCAACTATCTACCCGCCGCGACGGACCTGGCACCAGTTCCGGAGCCGAGCGGCCTATACTCGCTGATAGGTTTCGCCGCCGTCTGGACCGTGAGCCTTCAGCGGTGGCAGGCTGAGCGGCGCCGGCATCACCCTCGCGTCCACGTGTGATCGATGTACCGCCACGGACTGCCTGATGGCGGCTCGTCGCGGACGATCTCCGGCAGGCGACTCTGCGACCAGCCGTCGTAGCACACCCGGCGGGCAAACCGCAGGATCGTCCACGGAAAGCCCACCGCCGAAAAAAACGGCGGACCGGCCGACGGCCAGGGGCCTCCGTGCTGCATCGACGGCACGACGCCGAGGCCAGTCGGCATCCGGTTCTCGATGATTCGTCCGGCCCGCTCCACGAGCAGCGGTGCGATCACCGCAAACGCGCTGTCGTCGCGGCCGTCCTTCGCCGCGTAGAGGCTCGCCCCAAGTGAGCCGTGCACGCACGCCACGGCCTGCGTGAGTTCCTCAAGCGAGTCGCAGACAACAAGCAGTGTGGCGTTTCCAAAGGCCTCGATGAGAAACGCCTCCGGCCGGGCGAGTAACTCCCGACCGGCCACCTCCAGGAGCACCGGCACATGGCTCGCGGGCCCAGACGCCGCAACCGTGCCGGCGAGCCGCCGTGCCCCGGCCGCCTCGAGCGATCCGATCGACGCCACGAGGCGGTCGCATGCAGCGGCGCCGAGGAGCGCCTGCGGCCCGATCGCGTCGAAGCGTCGTGCGACGGCCGTGGTGAATGCACGGCCGGTAGAGTCGCCCACGAGAAACACCACCCCCGGCTTCGTGCAGAACTGCCCCGCCGAGCCCGTCACGCTGGCCGCGAGCTCGTCGGCGATCGCCTCGCCCCGTTCCGTGAGCGATTCCGGTAGGAGCACGACCGGATTCACGCTTCCCATCTCCACCCAGATCACGCGGCCCGCGGCGCTCGCCGCCCGAAAGAGTTTTTCACCAGCGACCTGGCTACCCGTGAAACCCGTGGCGCCGACGCGAGGATCGGCAACGAGCCGCAGCCCGTCAGCTGGGTCGAGTCCGTGCAGGAGCTGGACCGTCGCCGTGGGCAGGCCGCTCTCCTTCAGGGCGGCGAGGGCCTCCTCCGCGGCAAGCCGGGAGACGCCGGGATGCCCCTCGTGGGCCTTGGCGATCACGGGGTTACCCGCGGCGATCGCCGCGGCGAAGTCGCCGCCGGTGACAGCGCCGTAGGCGAACGGGAAGTTGGCTGGCGGAAACACGACCACCGGCCCGAGCCCCGACGCGGCGGCGCGGATATTCTTCGCGCGGTCGATCATCGCCATCCGCCACGTTCCCTCCCGCGCGGCGGCGGCCGCCTGCCGGAGCTGGTCGAGTGTCCGCGGCAGTTCCACGTCGGCGAGCCGCGACTTCACCGCGAGGCCCGTCTCGGCGTGGGCGATGGCCGCGAGATCGGCCGCCCTGGCTTCGATCCGCGCGGCATACCGCTCGAGGAACAAAGCGATTGCGGTGGGCGGCAGAAGCGCGAGCTCCCGGGCCGCCGACGTGGCGGCGTCGAGCGCCTCATCCACGTCGCTCCAGCCGCTCACCGGCCACTCGGCATCGCGCTGACTTCCGGTGGACGGATCGGTCGCTCGGTAGGTACGGATCGCGGCGGCCGGCCTCCAGTCGCCGGCAACGAGAATCGGTTCACTGGCCGCCATCGGGGAGGGCTCCTCGAGTCCAAACGAGACAGGTTCCAAGTCTAGCGATCGCCTCGCCTTGCGACCGCCGGCGAAACGCCGACAATGTTGGCCACATCCCAGGAAACACGCATGCGCCACCTGCCGATCGACCCCGCTCTTTTCATCGCCAACCGCCGCCGCCTCGCGCAGCAACTGCCCCCGCAATCGGTGGCCATCCTCCATGCGGCCGACATTCTCCCCACGAACGGCGACGGTGCGCTCCGGATGCATCCCGCAGGCGACCTCTTCTGGGCCAGCGGCATCGAGCAGGAGGAGAGCCTGCTCGTGCTCGCGCCCTCGGCGAGCGACCCAGCAAACCGCGAGATCCTCTTCGTCCGGCAGCCGAGCGAGCACCTCGCCACCTGGGAGGGCGAGAAGCTCACGAAGGAGCGGGCGATGAAGGTCTCCGGGATCACGAAGGTCCGCTGGATCTCGGAACTGCCGTCAGTGCTGCATGTGCTGCTCTGCGAGTGCGGTGCTGTTTTTCTCAATGCCAACGAACACGAGCGAGCCGTGATCGAGGTCGAGAGTCGCGATATGCGCATGGCCCGTGCGCTCGTGGCGCGGTATCCGCTCCACCGCTACGAGCGGCTTGCCCCAATCCTGAGAAAGCTGCGGGCCGTGAAGTCGCCCGCCGAAGTGGCCCTCATCCGCCGGGCGGCCGACATCACGGGCGCAGGTCTGGAACGAATGCTCGCGGCACTGCGACCTGGCGTGATGGAGTACGAACTGGAGGCGGAACTTGCCGCAGAGTTCATCCGCCGGCGGGCCCGCATGGCCTACGAACCGATCATCGGATCGGGCCGCAACGCCTGCGTGCTCCACTACCTCGACAACGACCAGCCATGCGACGAGGGCGAGCTGGTGCTGGTCGATGTTGGCGCGTCATACGCCAACTACGCCAGCGACCTGACGCGGACGTATCCGGTGACCGGCCGCTTCACGCCGCGGCAGCGGGCCGTCTACGACGCGGTGCTTCGGGTGCTGAGGTCGTCGATCGCCCGCACGACGGTGGGCACGAACCTCCGCGATTGGAAGCGAGCCGCGCAGGTCGAGATGACGGCGGAGCTCGCGAAGCTCGGCCTGATCACGGCCGACGACGCCGCGAAGGACTCACCCGAGGAGCCCGCCTGCCGGAGGTACTTCATGCACGGCCTCGGCCATTCGCTCGGTCTCGGTGTCCACGACATCGCCCCGTTCGACGGCCCGCTCGAGGCCGGCTGGGTGATGACCGTCGAGCCCGGCATCTACATCCCCGAGGAGGGGCTCGCCGTGAGGCTCGAAAACGACGTGCTCGTCACGGAAAACGGACCGGTCGACCTCACGAGTCACGTGCCGATCGAGGCTGACGAGATCGAGGGGATGATGGCCCGCCCACGGACCGGCGGCGGGCGGGTATGATGTCGCGACGGTTTTCACCCGCAGGAGCCCTTCCCGTGCGCAGCCTTCTCGCCCTCGCCTTCCTCACCCTTTTCACCATGGAGTTCACTGTGGCCCAGGACGTTCCCCACCCGACGCTGCCCAAGGGAGCCGGCGCCGTCGACGCCGACGCTGCCAAGACGTTCTCCACCACGCCATCGGGGCTGCAGTATCGAGTCCTCCGCAAGGGCACGGGCGCCAATCCCAAGGCGACGAACCGCGTGAAGGTTCACTACCACGGGTGGCTCGACAACGGGAAGGTCTTCGACAGCTCCTACCAGCGCGGCGAATCGATCGACTTCGGCCTCAACCAGGTGATCCCGGGCTGGACCGAAGGCATGCAACTCGTCGGCGAGGGTGGGATGATCGAACTCGTGATCCCCAGTGACCTCGGCTACGGTAAGCGGGGCACACCCGGCGGCCCGATCCCCCCCGACGCCACGCTGCACTTCCTCGTCGAACTGCTCGACGTGAAGTGATGGTTGCTCAGCCAAGACGGTAATCCGTCCAAGCCGGACGGCATCAGCAGTCGGGGCGCAACTACGCCACACGTTGCACGAGGCCTGACGTCGTTGGGCCTCCTGTAGGACGGCGGGCACCTTCGGCCGAAGTAGAAATCTCAAGAGCGCCGAGCGTCTTCTCATGGACGGCAGTATCGCCGACAGCGATACTGCAACTTTCACGTCGTTCTCTGGGGAATCTACGTCGCCATGCCAGCCTCTCCGCGTCGCGTCCGCACCGCCATCGTTGGCCTCGGGTTCGGGGCCGAGTTTATCCCGATCCACCAGCGGCATCCGCACGCCGAGCTCGTTGCCATCTGCCAGCGGTCGAAAGAGAAACTCGACCAGGTCGTCAAGGCCCACGGCGTGGAGCGGCGATACCAGAGCTATGCCGACGTTCTCAAAGACAAGGACGTCGATGCCGTCCACATCAACTCGCCGATTCCCGATCATGCTGCGATGTCGATCGCGGCCCTCGAGGCTGGCAAGCATGTGATGTGCACCGTGCCGATGGCCACGACTGTCGACGACTGCCGAAAGATCGTGGAACTGTCGGCCAAGACGGGCCTCAAATACATGATGGCCGAGACGGTGGTCTACGCCCGCGAGTTTTTGTTCATCAAGCAGATGGCCGAGAAGGGAGAGCTTGGCACGATCCAGTTCGTCCAGGCTAGCCACCAGCAGGACATGGACGGCTGGCCCAACTACTGGCCGGGCCTCCCGCCGATGCACTACGCGACCCACTGCGTGGGCCCGTGCCTGGCGCTCGAACGGAAAGATGCCGAGGAGGTGAGTTGCTTTGGATCCGGACGGATTCGCGCGGAACTCATCGGCACCTACGGCTCGCCGTTCGCGATCGAAAGTGCCCACGTAAAACTCAAGAACAGCAACGTGGTGGCCCGCGTGATCCGCTCACTCTTCGACACGGCGCGGCAGTACCGTGAGAGCTTCGACGTCTACGGCTCGAAGAAGAGCTTTGAGTGGCAGCTCTGCGAGGGGGAGGAGCCGGTGCTCCACACGGCCAAGCTGCCGGAGCCCGAGATTCCGGAGCGGGTGTCCGTGCCCGACTTCGCCCACCTTCTGCCTGAGCCGCTCCAGCCCTTCACGACCGGTGGCGTCTACGATGCCGACGAGCATCAGCACCTGTCGTTCACCCAAGGAGGCGGCCACGGCGGCAGCCATCCGCATCTGGTGCACGAGTTCGTGACGGCTCTCGTTGAGGGCCGCGACCCGTATCCCAACGCCCGGCAGAGCGCCAACTGGACCTGCACCGGGCTTTTGGCGCACGAGTCGGCCATGAAGGGGGGCGTGATCATGAAGCTCCCCGAATGGTCGTTCTCGGGCTGATTGAACTTTTTCTGTGGCCTCCATGGAGCATGCCATGCTTCGGTTTGTGTGTGTGCTCGCCATCGCCTCGCTGATGGGGTCCGTCCCGGCAGCCGATTCGCCGCTGAAGGTGCTCTTCCTGGGCGACCAGGGGCACCACAAGCCGGCCGAACGGTTCGCCCAACTCGAGCCAGTGCTGGCGACGCGGGGCATCGATCTCGTCTACACGGAGAACCTCGCCGACCTCGAGCCCAAGGTGCTCGGCACATACGACGCCCTGGCCGTCTATGCCAACATCGAATCGATCGCGCCACAGCAAGAGGCGGCGATCGTAGACTTTGTCCGCGGTGGCAAGGGGCTTGTGCCGCTCCACTCCGCGAGCTTCTGCTTCAAGAATTCGCCGATCTGGATCGAGATGGTGGGGGCGCAGTTTCAGAAGCACGGCACGGGCGAGTTCACAACAGCGATCGTGGCCCCCGAGCACCCGGTGATGAAGGGGTTTGGCGGCTTCTCGAGTTGGGACGAGACCTACGTCCACACGAAGCACAACGAGCGGGGCCGCACGGTACTCGAGGAGCGGGTGGAGGGAACCCACCGCGAGCCCTGGACCTGGGTCCGCACCGAAGGCAAGGGCCGCGTGTTCTACACCGCCTGGGGGCACGACCAGCGGACGTGGAGCAACCCCGGATTCCACAACCTCGTCGAGCGGGGCATCCGCTACGCGGCGGGCCGCGATCCCGCGGCTGCCGGGCCATACCTGGCGCACCCCGAAATGACGAAGGCTCCTGGTGGCCTGGAGCTCTTCGAATACCAGCCAGCGAAGGTGCCCTTCTACGTCCCCAAGGCCGAGTGGGGAAAGATGGGCGAACCAATCACCGAAATGCAGAAGCCGCTCGAGCCTGCGGAGTCGCAAAAGCACGCGATCACGCCAGTTGGGTTCACGATCGACCTCGTGGCCTCAGAACCGCTGTTTCAGGCCAAGCCGCTGGCCTTCGCCTTCGACCAGGATGGCCGGCTGTTCGTCTCGGAGAGCGTCGATTACCCCAACGGCATCGTCCTGCCCGGGGAGGGACAGGGCCACGACCGGATCGTGCGGATCGACGACACCAACGGCGACGGCTCGTTCGACTCGCGAACAGTGTTCGCCGAGCCGCTCTCGATCTGTACGAGCATGCTCGCCCACGACGGCGGCCTGATCGTCACTCAGGCCCCGCACACGCTCTATCTCAAGGACACCGACGGCGATGGCAAGGCCGACGTCCACCAGGAACTCTTCACCGGCTGGGGTACCTACGACACGCACGCCGGCCCGAGCAACCTCACCTGGGGTCTCGACGGCTGGGTCTACGGCATTGTCGGCTACTCTGGCTTCAAGGGCCGCGTCGGCGACGAGGATCTGGAGTTCAAGCAGGGCTTCTTCCGGTTCAAGCCCGACGGCTCGAAGCTGGAGTTCCTGCGGAGCACCAACAACAACTCCTGGGGTGTCGGCTTCAGCGAGGAGGGAGTGCTCTTCGGCTCGACGGCCAACGGCAATCCGAGCGAGCACATGCCGCTGGCCAATCGGGTATACGAACGCGTCCGTGGCTGGAATGCGTCCACACTCGGCGGTATCTCGGGAAGCCCGGCCATGGAGGTCGCGCCCCGACAGAGCAGCCCCGATGGACTAGCACCAGTGCGGCAGGTCGATCACCACGGCCACTTCACGGCCGCGGCAGGCCACCGGCTCTACACCGCCCGGGCCTATCCACGTGAATACTGGAACCGCACTGCGTTTGTCTGCGAGCCCACCGGCCACGTCGTCGCCACCTTCGAGATCACGCCGTCCGGCGCCGCCTTCCGCAGCCGCATGGCCTGGAGTCTGGTGGCGAGTGACGACGAGTGGACTTCACCGATTCAGGCCGACGTCGGCCCCGACGGTCAGGTCTGGGTGATCGACTGGTACAACTTCATCGTCCAGCACAACCCAACGCCCGCTGGGTTCGAAAATGGCAAGGGCAACGCCTACGAGACGCCGCTCCGCGACAAGGTGCACGGCCGGCTCTGGCGGGTGGTGCACAACGCCACCGCCGCGGTGACGCACCGCACGACACTCGCTGCCGCAGCACCGGACGAGCTCGTGGCGACGCTCCGCGACACCAACATGTTCTGGAGGGTCCGGGCCCAGCGGAAGGTCGTCGAGCGGGCTGCGGGGCGTGCCGATGGTGGCCGCGACGTCGTGCCGGCGCTCGCGAAGCTCGTGCAGGACGCGTCACTCGACGAGATCGGGCTAAACCCGGCCGCCATCCATGGAATCTGGACGCTGAAATCGCTGGGGGCGCTCGACGGCGCCACGGCTGATGCGGCGGCCGTCGCCGCGGTGCAGGGGGCCTTGAAGCACCCGTCGGCGGGCGTGCGGATGAACGCGATCCGGGCGCTGCCGCGGGACGAGGCCGCCCTGGCCGCGATCGGTGCCGCAGGTGTGGCCGCCGACGCGGCGCCGCTCGTGCGGCTCTGGTTCCTCGACGCGCTGGGGGAGTTTCCACCGTCAGCGGAGGCGACCGAACTCGTGCTCGCGATGCTCGCGGATCCCCGGACAGCGGCCGACCCGGTCCTTGCCGATGCCGCCACCAGTGCGGCCGCCATTCATGCCGTGGGGGTGCTGCCAGTCCTGATTTCGGCTGTGATCCAATCCCCTGCGGCGAAGCCGCGACTCGCCGACGATGTCTCGCCCGCCCGGCTCTCCCTTGTTGAACGAGTGGCGGAACACGTTGCTCGCAGTGGCGATGCGGCCGCCGTCAGCGGGCTGGTGGCCCGCCTCGCCGCGGCCAGTCCCGAAACGGCCTCCGCCGCGCTCACCGGCCTCGCCCGCGGCTGGCCTGCAGGCAGAACGATCGACTTTGGCACTGCGGGTCGCGCGGCCCTCGTGAAGCTGATCGGATCGCTCCCGCCCGCTGCCCAGGGCCAGTTGATCACGCTCGTGCAGCGGGCCGGCAGCGACGCGCTCGACTCGCAGATCGAGGGCGTGACGACGTCGCTCCTTGCCACGGTCGACACCGCCGCAGCGACGGATCGCGACCGGACCGAAGCGGCGAAGCGGCTCGTGCTGTTGCGACCATCCGACCTTGGCGTCGTCACTGAGTTGCTTGGCCGGATCAACACCCGCACGCCCCCCGACGTCACCGCGGGCCTGCTTGCCGCCGTCGCGGGATCGAACGCCAACGGCACAGCCGAGGCAATTCTCGACAAGGCTGGCACCCTGCCGCCGGCGATCCGTGAGGCGGCGTTTTGTACGGCAGTCAACAACAAAGCCTGGACGCCGGTGCTCGTTGAACGGCTCGAGCAGGGGATGATCCGGCTCACCGATCTCGCGCTCGTGGAGCGAAATCGGCTCGCCGAACTCCCCGACAAGAAACTTCGCGAGCGGGCCAAGAAGCTGATTGCGGCTGGTGGCGGCCTGCCGAACGCTGACCGCCAAAAGGTGATCGACGAGGTGCTCCCCGTCGTGCTTGCCGGCGGCGACGTCTCCCGCGGCAAGGCAGTGTTCAAGGAACATTGCGGGAAGTGCCACGCGCACTCTGGTGACGGTGGCAAGGTCGGCCCGGAGTTGACGGGCATGTCGGTTCATCCCGCAAAGGAACTCCTGATTCACGTCCTCGACCCGAACCGTTCGGTCGAGGGCAACTACCGGGCCTACACCGTGGCCATCGACGACGGGCGGGTGGTCAACGGCCTCCTCGCTGGCGAAAGTAAGACGTCGATCGAACTGGTCGATGCCGAGGGCAAGCGGCACGTGGTCCAGCGGGATGAGATCGACGAGTTCGTCCCCTCGACCAACTCCCTGATGCCGGTCGGGTTCGAAAAGCAGATCCAGCCGCAGGGACTGGCCGACTTGCTCGCCTTCCTCACCGCCCGCGGGAAGTACGTGCCGCTCCCGCTCGACAAGGTAGCTACGGCGTCGAGCACGAAGGGAATGTTTTACGAGTCGAAGAGTGAGAAGGAGCGGCTCGTGTTCCCCGATTGGGGTCCGAAGCAGGCCGATGGCGTGCCGTTCATCCTGATCGATCCGCGCGGCGATACGGTGCCCAACGTGGTGATGCTTCACGGGCCTGAGGGGTATCTTCCCCCGAAGATGCCGAAAAAGGTGTCGCTGCCGTTGGGCATGCCGGCGAAGGCGATCCACATCCTCGGCGGCATCTCGGGCTGGGGTTGGCCGCACTCCGCCAAGGGGAGCGAGTCGATGCTCGTACGACTGACGTACGCCGACGAGAGCCAGGAAGTGCATCCGCTCGTCAACGGGGAGCACATCTCGGATTACATCGCTCGTAACGACGTTCCCGGCAGCACGTTCGCCTTCGACCTCGGAGGCCGCCAACTCCGCCACGTGGTCGTGATGCCGAAGCAGTCAAAGCCGATCACAACGATCGAACTCGTGAAGGGCGGCGACAACACCGCCCCGATCGTGATGGCGGTGACGGCCGAGATGCCCTGACATCCGACTGTGAAACGTCGTGCGGCACGCCACGTAACGCCGGCCCGGATGCCGGCCGGCTTCGATGGTCCCCATCGCGACGCCACAGGTTGAAAACCTGTGCTACGGAAAGCTTGAGTCAGCGGAACGTTGGGAGGGCGATCCTGCGTGACTTTGCATGCGTGGCGAGGGCCTCCTCGTACCGCTCAATGACCGCTCGCTGATCGGCTGCCGCCTTCGCCGTAGCCTCGTCGGCCGGCTTGTCGCCGGCATTTTTGCCGCGGCCACGGCGACCACGCCCGCCCTCTTGCGGCATCCGCGGCGGTTCGTTGGGGTTCGCCTCCGGATTCAGGGCGAGCATCAACTCCCTCAGGGCTTTGAGCCGCTCGATCTCTGCGTCGAGCAGCTGCGGCTTCTCGGCCGCAGGCGTTGTGAAATAGCGGTCGATCGCCTCCTGACGCAGCCGTAGCCACTCCTCGCCCACCGCCCGCCAGAGTAGGGAGAGCTCGTCGCGAGGCATCCGATCCACGTTCATCACCACCTGACGAATCGCCTGATTGTCAGGCTTGCCGCCGTTGTCGAGCAGGCTCTTGGCAAGCGCCACCGTCTGCGGCACCTGGGCACTCTTCGGCCAGAACCACCAGACGGCAACTGCCGCGAGCACGGCCAGAAGGAAAACGGCAACGATCGCCGCGGTCCGCGACGTGGACGACTTCGGCTCCGCAGCGGAACGCACCATGGCTACAGTCTCAGGAGGGCATTTCGACCACCGCCTTGATCACACCGCTCGCCGGCGAGAGCAGACCCGGGAAGGCCGCAGGCAGCTCCGCGAACGAGAGACGATGGGTGATCCAGGGACGGGTATCGATCGTACCATCCTCGATCAGTCTGATGATCCTGGCAAAATCCCGCGACAGGGCGTTGCGGCTGGCGAAGATCGTGAGCTCCCGGCGATGCATCACGGGGGCATGGTGGAACGTCACCTCCCCTTGCGTGATGCCGACATAGACGAGCCGACCCCCGAAACTGCAAAACGCCAGCGCCGCCCCCATGCTCGCGGCGCTCCCGGTGGCATCCACTACGACCTCGCACATACGGCCGTCCGTAAGCCGGCTCACGGCGTCCATATCGGCGGGCGTGCCCGTGGCCAGCACCGTGTCAGCCACGCCCATCGACGCGCGGACGAAATCGAGCCTTGAACGGGCCATGTCCATCACGATCACCCGTGCCCCGGCCACCTTGGCGAACTCGAGCGCCGAGAGGCCGATCGGCCCGGCGCCAATGATGAGCATCGTCTCTCCGGGCCTCGGGGCCGCACGGTCGATCGCGTGGCAACCGATCGCCAGCGTCTCCACCAGCGCGTTCTGCTCGGCCGTGAGCCGCAGCGACGGATGGAGCTTGCGGGCCGGCACGGTGAATAGCGGCCGCAGCCCCCCGTCGCAGTGAACGCCGAGCGTCTGGTGGTGCTCGCAGCAGTTCGTCAGCCCCCGGACACAGGAATGGCACTTCTGGCAGTTGATGTAAGGCTCGACACAGCACCGGTCGCCGGCCCTTACGTTCGTCACCCGCGCGCCGACCGCCACCACTTCGACGCCGAGTTCGTGACCTGGGATCCGTGGGTAACTGAAAAACGGCATCTTGCCGAGGTAGCCGCCGTAGTCGGTGCCGCAGATGCCCACGGCGTGGACGCGAACCACCGCCTCGCCGGGACCGGGCGCTGGCGGCTCAGGAATATCGATAAACCGAAACGCCTGCGGGCGTTCGAGCAGCAGGGCCTGCATGGTGTCTCCTTCGCCGCAAGTGCCGCGGCCCCGTGTCACTTCAGTCCGTAGAACCTCGCCGCCGTGTCGCCCCAGATCATCCGCTGCTCCGTGACCGAAAGCCTTGAGAAGTAGTCTCGCGGAATCGCGGCCACGTCGGCGTATTCCCCGGCGAGGAGGCAGACCGGCCAGTCGCTGCCAAATATCAGCCGTTCCGGCCCGAAGGCCTCGAGGACCACGTCGAGGTAGGGCGTGAAGTCATCACGCTTCCAGCCCTGGCGCGCCGCCTCGGTCACCATGCCCGACACCTTGCAGCAGACGTTTTCATAGCGGGCGATCGCCCGGATATGGTGATCCCAGCTCTCAATCTCACCCGCCGCGATCCGCGGCTTCGCCAGATGATCCACCACAAACGGCTGCTCGGGGAGCAAGGCTACAAGCTCGATCGCAGCTGGCATCTGGTTTGGGTACAGCAGCAGATCGTAGGTCAGCCCGTGCTGGTGAAGCTGCCGAAGGCCACGGACGAATCCCTCGCCCAGAACAAAACGCGGATCGGGCTCGTCCTGCACGACGTGCCGCACGCCGACGAACTTCGGATTCGCCGCCAGCGCGTGAAGGTCGTCCCCGACGCGGTCGCTCCGCAAATCGACCCAGCCGACCACGCCCTTCACGAGCGGGTGCGCCGCAGCCAGATCCAGTAGCCAATGGCTTTCATCGACACTCTGCCGGGCCTGCACCGCGACGGAACCATCAAGTCCCTCCGCGGCCAGGAGAGGGGCGAGGTCCGGGGGCTGATAGTCGCTGGCGAGCTGTTCCAGGCCCGGACCGATCCACGGGTATTCGGTGGCCGAGTAGTTCCAGAAGTGTTGGTGAGCGTCGATGCGCATCGCGTTTAGTTGTTCTCGGGCAGACCTTCGACGTGGCCGATATTCTTCACCGGGGCGAAGACTGCCTGCACGTCGCGGACGAGTTCCTCATCGAGCGGCTCCGCCGCCCACCTCGCCCACTCGCGAACGTTTGCCGGGTTAGCGCTGCCTGCCACGGTCGTGGCGATGTCGGGATTGGCGAGCGAGAACTGCAGGGCGACTTTCGCGATCGATGACCCGCGGGCACGGCAGAGATCGGCGGCCTCGCGGGCCGCGGCCTTCACCGCCTCCGGCTCCTTAAGCCAATGGGGCAGGGGGGCGTCGGTGAGCAATCGGGCGCTGAACGGGCCGGCGTTCATGACGCCGATGCCCCGTGCCTTCAGGCAGGGAATCGTCTCCTCGGCGAACCGCGTGTTCTGAAGCGTGTACTGGTTGTAGTTGAGCACGCAGTCGACATCGGCCTGATCGCAGATGAACCGGAAGATCTTCTGCGGATACCCGCTGAAGCCGATGAACCGCACCTTCCCCTGCTCCCGGGCCTTCCGCAGGGCGGGGAGAGTTTCGTCCACGATCTGCTGCAGCGGCACAAACTCGATGTCGTGGCAGAGGATGATGTCGAGGTGGTTGGTGCCCAGCCGATGGAGCGACACGTCCACGCTCTCAGCCACCCGCTTTGCCGAGAAGTCAAAGTGCTCGAGCGAATAGCGGCCGAGCTTCGTGCAGAGCAGGTAGTCGTCGCGTGGGATCGACTTAAGGGCCACGCCGAGCAGGACCTCGCTCATGCCGCGGCCATAGAAGGGGCTTGTGTCGATCAGGTTCAGACCGCACTCAAGGGCGGCTTTCACGCTGCCAAGCGCCTCGTCGAGCGTGACCGAGCGAAACTCCTGGCCGAGGGAACTCGCCCCGAAGGAAAGAATTGGCACCTGGAGGCCGGTGCGGCCGAGGGATCTCGTGGTGATCATGGCGACTTAAAACGTGCGGCAGCCGACGGAGAGCAGGAGGTTGGCCCACGGCTGCGTGTCGGCCGTCTGGATGGTGAGCACGTGGTCGTCGGAGGCGACCGCCGCGTAAAAATCCCATTTCACGATCGGGGCGAGTTTGCAGGGAGACTTGGCGGCGGCAAGGATCCGCCGGTACTCGGTCCAGACCGGCGGGTCGCCGGGCGTCGCGGCGGCATAGGAATCAGCCCGATCGACGCCCATCGTGAAGACCTCGTCGATCTGCACGGCGGCGAGCACCGCCTCAAACACCTGCGCCACCGTCGGCACGCCGGGCACGAGCTGGAGCGACACGAGCTCCGCCCGCGGGCCCCGCTTGTTGAGGGCGGGGTAGTTGCCGTCGGCGATCAGCACTTTCGAGTGATGGCCCGATTGGGCCAGCACGCGGAGGATGTCGGGGTGGAGCAGGGGACCGTTGAGCATCGAGAACTCTCCTCTGGGTCAGGCCGCGAGGTGCCGCCTGAGGCTCGCCATCGTGCGGGCCGCGGCCTCCGAGGCCGTCGGCAGGGGAAAGACCTCGGCCGACAGCCAGCCTTCATACTGGATCGCTCGTAAAGCCGCCACGACGGGCCCGGGGTCGGTGTGGCCAAACCCCATCGCCCGGCGGTTGGAGTCGGCCCAGTGAATGTGGCCCACGCTTCGCCCGCAGGCCACGAGCGCCCCGGCCACATCCTCCTCTTCGATATTCATGTGAAACAGATCGCAGAGGAGTTTGACTGGGCCGAGGCTGTTGGCTGCGACGAACGAGGCTGCTTCCGACTGCCGGTTGAAGAGGTCGGTCTCGTAGCGGTTGAGGGGCTCGTAGAGGATCGGCTGGCCGTGGCGAGCGGCGCGGGCTCCGAGCTCACCGAGGGCATCGGCCAGCATGCCTAGCGCCAACTCCCGGGAGACGTCGCCACTCGTCCGGCCCTGCATCGACCCGATGATCGCCGGAGCCCCAAGCTCACCCGCCGCATCAACGACTGAGGCGATGAATGCCCGTGCCCGGAGCCGCACGTCCTCGTCGGCATGGCAAAGGCAAAGGCCATGCCTCACCCAGCCGGCCCCCGTGCCGATGGCCGCGAGCCTCAGGCCGTGGGCATCCAGCAGCGGCCGTACGACCTCCGCCGCCACCTCATTGGCATCGGCAGGAAAGATCTCGATGCCGTCGAAGCCATGTTCGGCGGCCGTTCGACAGCCCGCCTCCAGGCCGTCATGAAACACAAACGGTCCGCGTCGCGCCTCCGGCACCAGGCAGATCGTGATCGCCGACTTCACGCCGTCTTCCCTGCCGCAAACAGCGGCTTCAGGTGGCGGTCGTAGATGTTCTCAGTGACTTGCTTCGCCACCACGTCGCGGTTGGCGATGAGCAGGTCGAGATATCGCTTCCCCTGCTTCGCCGCCACCTTGAACGACACGTGGACGAGCTGCCGCATGTGCGAATTAAATGCCGGATTCACCGGCACGTGCCGCAGAGCGGCTGCCAATTGCGGGCCGTTCCACGAAGCCACCTCGGCCGGCGGCGGCAGCTTTGTCCGGTTGATATCGATCACTGTGGCATAGGGGGCGCAGAACTCCTCGACATGGTCATAGGCGTAGGCATAGATCTCCTTGGCAAGCGCCAGGCCGTCGCCGCCAGCCTCGGCCAGGCCGATCATCTCCTCGAGCCAGGTCGTACCGGCCGTCTTGAGGTGCAGCCCCGCGCCGGTCCGCTCCACGATCCGGCGGATGATGGGGTAGAGTGCAAACTTGTCGCTGCCGCTGTGTACCGAGAGCTTGAGGTTCTTTGGCAGGCCGTAGCGGTTGGCTGCGTAGGCGAGCACCGCCACGTCGTCAGAAAACTCCTTCTCGAATCCGGCGAGATCACCAACGTAGTCCACGCCCTTGTTGAACCGGCCGGTGAACTTGGGCGCGATCGTCTGCAGCGGCACGCCTTCGTCGGCAAGCAGGGCGAGGATCACGAGGAGTTCCGGCGGCGTCTGCGCCGCATCGGTCTCGTCCATGCTCACCTCAATGGCCACACCGTCGCCCCGCTTCGAGCGGATATGCCGGAAGATCTCGCCGGCCTCGCGGCAGGCCAGCAGGTAGCTGCGAGCCACCCTGCCAGACGTCTCCACCGAGAGCGACACCGGAGCGGCGATGCCGGGGATCGTGAGCGGCGCGGTGAGCTCTTGGTGCTTGGCGAGAAACGTGGCAACCTCAGGCTCACCCGCCGGCTTGCCGATCGAGTCGGCGACGTCGATCGTGAAAAAGTCGCTCGAGTCGAGGAACCTGTCGACCGTCTCGCGACGGATGTGGTCGGCATCGACGAACCACGGATGCGGCCACTTCCGCGCTGCGACGGCGGCACTCGCCGCAGCCCGGACGCTTGCCGGCTCGCTGCCAATGAAGGTGTGTTCGCGGTTCGATTTGTTCCACACCGGCGAAACGACGACGCCGTCCGCGGCGAGCCGCTCGAACGCAGCGAGCTGGGCCTCGGCCTGGTGCGCGAACCGGTCACCGACGCCAAACGTGAATCGTGGAAGTGTGAGCATGCGGAGAGGATACCGCGGCCGACGCGCGGGGGATACCATCCTGCGCAACGTGTTCGACTATGTTTTTCTGCGAACGCCAGCATGCCACTCAGTCGACCCCGAACTGCCAAACCCGGCTGCGGGACGGAGCGCGGGTAGCCCCGAGCCACCGCGGAATTCCTGTGCAGGTTGACAACCTGCACCTACGTGCGAGCCACGCGCGACGCCCGTAACCCGCAGCCGACGCGCAGCTCCTCACCCGAACGGACGTCACCCGTCGGTGGGATTCGCTGGTGTCGGCAGGATCAGCTGCCAGAACTCGAGGTCGAGCCAGTGGCCGAACTTGAAGCCGGCTTCGCGGACGGTGCCGCAGCAGCGGAAGCCGAGCGAACTGTGCAGGGCCACGCTCGCCACGTTCGTGGCGTCGATCCCCGCGATGATCATGTGGATGTCCCGCTTCTTCGCCGCGGCGATAATCGCCTGGAGCAGCTGCCGCCCCACGCCTTCGCCTCGAAACTGCTCGTCCACGTAGACGGAGTGCTCGATCGAATACTTGTAGGCCGCCCGCTGCCGGAAGGGCCCCCAGGTGGCAAAGCCTGCGAGCACGCCGGGCTCCCACTCGATACCGAGCACGGGCACATCTGCCTGCTCTCGGTCGGCAAACCACTCTCGCATCACCGCTTCGGTCCGCGGCTCGTATTCATAGAGTGACGTCGAGTTGAGGATCGCGTCATTGTAGATCGACTGGATCGCCGGCAGGTGGGCGGCGGTGCAGGCGATCACATCGCGGCGCGGTGGGGCGGGCTTCTTGCGGGCCATCGGCGTGCCTAACGGCGGGAAGTGGGAAGAGCGGTGGGCGGCGGGGTGAGCAGCGAGACGACGACGAGGACGAGGAATCCGAGCGGGATCGTCACCAGCCCCGGCTGGCTGAAGGGCGTGAGGGCCATCTCCCGCGGCAGCCCGTAGACCTTCTCGAACGTGTCGGCCGACAGGAGAATCCATGCCAGCGACGCCAGCATACCCACCGTGACGGCCGCGATGATCCCCTGCCGCGTCGTCCGCGGCCAGAACAGCAGCATGACGAGCGCCGGGAGGTTGGCGCTGGCCGCGATGTTGAAGGCCCAGCCCACCAGAAAGCTCACGTTGAAGTTGCGAAACAGGATCCCCAGGGCCATCGCCACGATTCCGAGGCCCACGGCCGCCAGCTTGCCGACACGGATCTTCTCGTGGTCGTTCATCTGCACGCCGAACACATTCTCCACGAGGTCGTGGGCCACCGCGCCGCTGCCCGCCATGATCAAGCCGCTGACCGTGCCGAGGACGGTCGTGAACGCGATCGCCGAGATCACGGCGAAGAGCGTGTCGCTGAAGCTCTTGGCCAGAAGCGGCGCCGCCATGTTGGTGTCGGTGGGGTCGAGGCCGCCCGAGGTCATCGCGCCGAGGCCGAGGAACAGCGTGAGCACATAAAACACGCCGATCGCAGCGATGCCCACCACCGTGCTCTTGCGGGCGGCGGCGGCGTCCTTGACAGTGTAGTAACGAATCAAGATGTGCGGCAGCGACGCGGTGCCGCAGAACAGGGCCAGCATCAGGCTCACGAAGTCGAGCCGATCGGCCAGTTTGCCCGTGGTGAGGCCCTTGAAATAGCCCCCCGGCTTGAGCAGGTCTGAGCCGCGCTTCTCGACGGGTGAGTACGTGGTGTGCGAACCGTCCGCGTCTACGTGCTTCTTTCCTGACCAGGTGACGATCGTCGAGTCCTCGAGGGCCGAGAGGTAGGCGAGCGGCCCGAGCGGCCCGGTCGACTGCGCATCGCCAAATCGCTCCGGCAGCCTGCGGATCGTGCCCACCGGCCGCAGGTCGTGGTCCTTCGACTGCGGCACGCCGTCCACGAGCACGCTGCCGTCAGGCTTCACGGTCTTCACCTGGGGACTCAGGTTCTCCTCCCCGGAGCGGCCGGCGTTCACGGCCAGGCCGCGGCCGAGAATCAGCACCGTAAGCACGCCGCAGAAGAAGACGAGCAGCGAGCCCTTGATGAACTGCACCCAAGTGGTCGAGACCATGCCCGCCGTGACCACGATCAGCGTGACCGTCACGCCCACGAGGATCACTCCCGCCTCGTGCGGCAGGCCGAGGAGCGGCTTGATGAGCGAGCCTGCGCCCACCATCTGTGGGATCAGGTAGAAGACGCTGACCACCAGGGTCGAGATCGCGACGGCGAGCTTGATGCCGCGGCTGTTGAACCGGCTGTCGAGGGCATCGGCGAACGTGAACTTCCCGAGGGCCTTGATCGGCTCGGCGATCACAAAGAGCGCCACGATCCAGCCGGCCAGAAAGCCGATCGAGTAGAGGAAGCCGTCGTAGCCGGAGAAGGCGATCATCCCGCAAATGCCGAGAAACGACGCGGCCGAGAGGTAGTCGCCGGCGAAGGCGATCCCATTGACGAACCAGTGGATCTGTCCGTGGGCGGCGTAGTAGCCGCTGGCCGACTGGCCCTTGCGTCCCAGCCAGAACGAGAGCGCGAGCACGCCGAGCACGAAGGCGGCGAAGATGGCGACGGCGACGAATGAGGTCTGGTGAATCATCGTGGCGGCTCCCTCAGCGTCTTGCTCTGAGGATCATGTAGACGACCGCCAGCCCGAAGGCGGCGGCGATCAGCCCCATGCCGGAGACGATCGCGAGATTCACACCACCGAACGGCCGCAGCGAGAGGAGGTCCGGCCGCACGAGCACCAGCGCCATGAAGCCGCCGTACAGGGCCACGTAGACCCAGAACAAAGCCAGGCCCACCGGGCTGGCCGCCGTGCCGTCGCCAGACTGTCGAGGATCGTGATTGGACGCCATGGCTCCACCTGCCTCGCATTCCATCGTGCCATCGAGGCCCACCACGGGCCGAGGCCGCCCAAGAATACCCGCTGATCCAGGAGCACGAGTCGGTCAGGCCGCGGGCTCCTTCACCCGCGGCCGCACAGTTTTGTCGTCCACGGCCGGTTCCTCGGCGTCGGGCTGGAGAAACACTGGTTTGTCGGCAGCTCCCGGCGGACGCATCGCCCTCGCCTCCGGCCCGTGCGCGGCATCGGCAAACGGGAGTGGCCAGTCAGGATGCGGAATGTGCTCGCGGTCGAGGATCGCCCGCATGTGTTCGGTCACCACGGGGTGTCGATCCGCCACGTTCGTCGTCTCGGACGGATCGGCCGTCAGGTCGTAGAGTTCGACCGGCCCTCCCTCGGCCAGCCGCTGCGGTCCTGCGGCCCGGCGGATCCCTTTCCACCGGCCGTCCACTGCCGCCTGCCAGGTGCCCTCGGTGAGCTCGCGATAGAGCATCCGCTCCTCCGACGCGGCAGCCTTGCCAAGGAACGCGGAGGCGAGGCTCGTGCCATCGACGTCCCTCGGAATTCGGTCGGCCAGGCCTGCAAGGTCGAGAAGCGTCGGCAACCAGTCCTCGAAGCCAGTCGGCGCGTCGATCACGCGGCCGGCCGGAATCCGGCCCGGCCAAACGGCGACCGCCGGCACTCGGAGACCGCCCTCGTAGGGCGAGCCCTTCCAGTCCCGGAGGCGTCCGTTGCTACGCAGTCGCTTCGTGTCGAGGCCGCCCATGCCCGGCATCGTGCCGCCGTTGTCGCTCGAGAACACGAAGATCGTGTCGTCGGTGAGTTTCAACTCGTCGAGGAGGCTCACGATCCTACCGACCTCGCGATCCATCCGTGTGATCATGGCCGCGTACGTCGTCAGCGGTTGGCGACATGGCACGTAGCCCCGGCCACCGAGGTACGGCTCTTCGTCGCCGAAGTGCCTGCCATACGAAGCCAGCGACGGCTCGTCAGCCGGCACCTGCAGCGCCAGGTGTGGCACCGTGGTGGGTACGTACAGAAAAAACGGCCGGCCTGCGTTGGCCTTCACGAAGGCCTGTTGCTCGGCGGCGATCAGGTCGGCGGAGTACGTGCTTCCGGCGTAGGCCGCGAAGGCAGTCGCGGTCGGGGGCGGTGTGGCCGGGATCGTGCCGCCGCGCGGCACCACTGGGTTGTCGATCTCGACCCGCTCGCGGTCGCTCCAGAGGTGCCGCGGATAGTAGCTGTGGGCCTCGCGCTGGCAGTTGTAGCCGTAGAACCGCTCGAATCCACAGGCCAGCGGCTCCGACGTGCTGCCGGGTCCGCCCAGTCCCCACTTGCCAAAAGCAGCCGTTGCGTAGCCGACATCACGCAGCAGGCCGGCGAGCGTCACCGTGCCGGCCGGCATCGGCGCCTGGCCCTCCGGCTTCGCCTCGCGATTCGAGCGGATCACGGCATGGCCGGGATGCCTACCCGTCAGCAGCACGCAGCGGCTCGGGGCGCAGACGGCACTGCCCGCCCAGTGCCGCGAGAGCCGCGTGCCCCGGGCGAAGAGGGCGTCGATGTTGGGTGTCTTTATGTCCTGGGACCCGAGGCACGCGAGGTCTCCGGTGCCGAGGTCGTCACAGAGGAAGAAGACGATATTCGGCCGACGGGACGGCGGGCTCTTGTCACCGCCGGCGCTGGCCATGTGCAAACCTGCCACCGCGGCAAGGCTGACCGCCAGTAAGGCGGGAATCGAACCGACGCGCATCGTCATCTCCTCTTCCTGGTCCGATCATCTCTGTCGCGGCGACCTCAGTCCCGCGGGTCGAGGACGTCACAGAGATAGTCCTTCACCGTCGTGTGCCTGGCGCCGGATCCCGGATAGGCCAGTTCGCAGTCCACGCCAACCGCGTCGAACCGCTCCTTGAGCTTCACGCCGAAGTTCCCTTTATGATCCCGAAGGCGTGGCCGCCGCCTCCTGCTGGTGGCGGTAGGCCACCTTGAACGGGTTCTCAGCAGGGCCGTCAATATTTTCGTTGACGAGCTCCCGCTGCACGCCCGCCCACCAGCGGCCGTAGAACTCGGCGAGGCGGCGGACGACGTCCGGGTTGGCAGCAGCCACATCCTGTGTCTCGCCCGGATCGGCGGCAACGTCGTAGAGTTCCCAGCCGTCGGGACGGTTGGCGACGTTGACGAGGCTCCAACGGCCTTCGCGAACGCGGACGTTTGCGAACTGGCTCGCCGCCGCCTGCCCACGCTTCCAGCGGCCCTGGTGCGTCACGAGCGGCCGGTCGGGCCACGCGGCAGTCGCGTCGCGGAGCAGGGGCACGAGGCTGCGGCCCTCAATCGTTGCCGCGACCTCTGGCGGGATCTCGACGCCGGCGATCTCGCAGAGCGTCGGCAGCACGTCGAAATGCGCGGTCACCGCCGGCACATCGACGCCCTCGGGCAGCGATCCCTTCCACTGCCAGAACGACGGCACCCGCGTGCCTCCCCGCCAGACAGTCCCCTTCGCCCCGTGCATCCCGGCGTTGAAGACGCTCGAACCGTTGGCCGTGCCGTTGTCGGTCGTGAACACCACGAGCGTCTCCTCGGCCATGCCGAGCCGATCGATCTCGGCGAGCAGCCGGCCGACGTTCGTGTCGATGTTCTCGATCATGCCGTAGAACTTCGCGATCTGGGCCCGCTGCTTCGGGTCGCCCACACCCGTCTTCTCGAGGAGGTCGAGGTACACCTCGTCCGAGCCCGCAGGACAGTCGAGCGGCGCGTGCGGGGCGTTGGGCGTGATCATGCAGAAGAATGGTGTTTCGTTTTTCCTACAGCGGCGCATCCAGGCGAGCGCCTCGTCGAAAAAAACGTCGGTGCAGTAGCCCGTCGTCGCCACAAACTCGCCGTCGCTGCGGATCACGGGATCGAAATACCTGTTGCCTTCGACGTCGCCGCAACTGCCGGGATACGTCTGGCCGATGCCCCCCGCGCCGTGAATGAACGAGCGGTCGAAGCCGCGGCGGCCGGGCTGGTAGGCGTCTTCATCGCCGAGGTGCCACTTGCCGAAGATGCCGGTGGTGTAGCCGGCCCGTCGCAGCAGGTCGGGTAGGGTGGTGGCCGAGAGGGCCAGACGTTCTCGCTCCAAGATCGTGTGCGTGACGCCCGAGTGGAACTCGTGCCGCCCGGTGAGCAGCGCCGCCCGCGTCGGGGCGCAGGTAGGGCTCGCATGAAACTCGGTCAGCCGCACGCTTTCCCGATACAAGCGGTCGAGATTCGGCGTGCGGATCACTGGATTGCCGTGGGCGGCGATGTCACCGTAGCCCTGGTCGTCGGTCATCACGTAGACGATGTTCGGCGGCTGCCGTGCGGCCTTTCCCGCACGGTCCTTCGCCGGCGTGGGTGCGGCGAGCGCGCGGCACTCGTCGGCGATGCGACTCCACTCGGCCTCGAGCGCCGCGACCTGCTCCGGCCGCGACGCGGCGAGGTCGTTTGTCTCGCAGCGGTCGGTCGCGAGATCGTAGAGTTCCCACGGCTGCTGCTTCACTGCCACGAGCTTCATGTCGCGCACACGAACGGCGCGGTGGCCTTCGTGGCACCACCAGAGAGCGTCGTGGGCCGGCGGTGCCACAAGGCTCGCCAGCGACGTCGCAAAACTGCGACCGTGCAGGGGCGGTACGGGGGCGCCGTCGTGCTCCCGCGGAAGCGGCACCCCGGCGAGTTCCAACGCTGTTGGCACGACATCGACGACGTGCACGGGCTGGTGGCGGAGTTCGCCCCGCGCCGAAATCCCCCGCGGCCAGTGGACGATCCACGGCGTGGCAATGCCCCCTTCGTGGACCCAGGTCTTATGCCGCCGAAACGGCGCGTTGCAGCAGCTCGACCAGCCCGGCCCGAGGCAGAGAAAGGTCTTCCGCGAACCGGGCGGGGCCGACCGGTCGTGCCCCTCACCGCGGACCATGATCTCGGCCGAGGCGCCGTTGTCGCTCAGAAAGAGGATCAGCGTGTCGTCGAGAGCTTTCATCGCCTCGAGCTGGCCGACGATTCTGCCGACCTCGCGATCCATCCCTTCGACCATCGCCGCGTGGATCGCCATCT
>CAMBSN010000036.1 GCA_945870505.1 Candidatus Kuenenia stuttgartensis
CGGTCGTCTTGCTCTTGGCGATGGCGCCGGTGAGCTTCCGCATCGCCTGGCTCATGAGCCGGGCCTGCAGGCCCACGAACGTATCGCCCATCTCGCCGTCGAGTTCCTTCTGCGGCACGAGGGCCGCGACGGAGTCGATGACAATGATGTCGACCGCGTTGCTCTTGATCAGCATTTCCGTGATGTTCATCGCCTCCTCACCGCTGGTCGGCTGGCTGACGAGCAGCCTCTCCAGCGAGATGCCAAGTTTCTTGGCCCAGCTCGGGTCGAGGGCATGCTCGGCGTCGATGAAGGCCGCAACACCGCCGGCCCGCTGGGCCGCCGCCACTGAGTGCAGGGCGATCGTCGTCTTTCCGCTCGATTCGGGGCCGAAGACCTCAATGATCCGGCCACGAGGGAAGCCCTTGCCGCCGAGAGCGAGATCGACCGACAAGCTGCCCGACGAGATGCCTTCGATCGGCTTCTGGGCATCGGCGCCCAGCGGCATGATCGAACCCTCGCCAAATTCCTTCTCAATCTGGGCGAGCGTGTTCCGCAGACCCGGATTGTCGTCGAGGAAGGATGACGCGGTCTTCACGCCCTTCTTCCCCGCCTTCTCCTGCAGCCGCGCCTCACGGGTGTCCTTTTCCTTGTCCTTTTCGTCCTTCTTTCCCATCCGACCATTCACTCCTTCGACTGCAGTCACCATGGCGACCATCTCCCACGCTTCCCGGCACGTCGTCGGGGTGGTTGCTTCGCCACCATGAATCGAGCGATTTGCCGCGGAACCGAACACTGAACGTGGGTATACTATCGGCATCCACCTGTCCTGGCAAGCAGATTTTCTGGACGGCTGTACAGCACGCCAAATTCGCGATTTCGGCCGCAAGACATGGTGGTCCAGTGCCGCCGGGGGCGGGGACGGAACTGGTTAGTCCAGTTCCGTGTATTTCCGGGCCGTGCCGCGGGCCTTGCTTACAGGGTACTTCCGGGCGTTGGCCGCCGTCTTGGCCCGGACGGCCTCATCGATGTCCACGCCAAGGCAGTCGGCCAGCAGAAGGCTGCAGATCAAGACATCGGCGAGTTCATCGACGACCTGCTGTCGCTTGGCGGGGGCCACGAGGTCGGCCGCCACCTCGTCCTTCGTCTTCCAGAGGAAGTGTTCCTGGAGTTCGCCGGCTTCGATGGCGATCGCCGCGGCCAGATCCTTGGGGTTATGAAACTGCTTCCAGTCGCGATCGTCGCGAAACGTCCGCAAGAGCTCGAGGAGCGGCTCCCAGCCCCGCTGCCCTGCCTGCTGCTTCACCTTCTTCACCGGTCGCTTCATGATGGTGTGAGCCTACCCTCTCCCCGGAGCCTTTTCCCGTGCCCCACGACGACGGCGCCGAAACACGAGGATCGCTCGAACGCCGTTACGGCATACCTCCCGACCGGTTCTGCGGCCTCACCGCCAATGATCTGAGCCGGGCGATCGTTGCCCACGACGGCGGCCCGCGGCCCCCCGGGCAGGCGGTCGGCTACAGCCCGATCGGCTCGCCCGAGACCCGCATGGGCTGGCTCCGCGACGCCTTCGGACCCGACGCCGACGTGGAGATGCTTCGCCTGCGGGTGCAGTTTTTCATGGGCCGTGTGCGCGACGCTATCGCCGTGGACTGGATGCTCGACAACCAGGAGTTCGACCAGGCCGTGTGGGATGGTCTCGCGCTGCACTACCCAGACCTGTCGGCCGACGCCCGCGCCGTCATTGCGGGCAACTACTCCTACAGCCACGCCAAGTGACACCTCTGTAGCACAGGTTTCCAACCTGTGCCCAAAGCATCGCAGGTTGAAAGCCTGCGCTACCGACCAAACGCTGAAACCCGGCACCCAAACCATCGCCACGAAGGCGGCGGCCGCCCGTCATGGGGCAGGATGCCCGTGTTTCGCGTGAACGCACCGCACGATGCGGTGCATCGGCCGGCCAGGTGCACCTTGGCTGCACCCGCGACGGCCCAAGCGAAAACGGGCAGGATGCCCGTGTTTCGCGTGAAGCTAGAACGTCAGCATCTGGCGGTATTCGGCCACGCGGCGGTCGAGGTCGGCCCGTTCAATGCCGGCAAGACGATCGAGGCTGAAGTCCTCCACCGTATAGCTCGCCGTCACGACGCCGTAGGCGAGGGCCTCTTTCAGCGACTGCGGGTCGTAGCGGTCCTTGCTCGCGAGGTAGCCCATCATGCCGCCGGCGAAGCTGTCGCCCGCACCGGTCGGATCGAGCACCTGCGGCGTGGGATAGGCCGGCAGGACGTACATCTCGTGTTCGCTGAAGAACATCGCCCCGTGCTCGCCCTTCTTGATCACCACAAACTTCGGCCCCATCGCGCGGACCTTGTGGCCGGCCCGAACGAGGTTCTCGTCCTCGGCGAGCAGCTTGGCCTCGGAGTCGTTGAGCACGAGGCCGTCGATCCGCTTGAGGAGCGCCTCGAGTTCGTCCCGCTGGATGTTGATCCAGAGGTCCATCGTGTCGGCCACGGTGAGCTTGGCGTCGGGCACCTGATCGAGCACCGAGAGCTGGGTCACCGGCGAGGCGTTGCCGAGAAACACGAACTTGCTGTCGCGGTGGTTCGTCTGCAGCTTCGGCTTGAACTCGCCAAACACGTTGAGATGCACCTCGAGCGTCTCGCGGTCGTTCATGTTGGGCAGGTACCGACCCCGCCAGCGAAACGTCTTGCCGCCCTTGATCATCTCGATGCCCGAGGTGTCGATGCCGCGCTTCTCGAGAAACGTCGTGTGCTCCTGCGGCCAGTCCTCCCCTACGGTGCCGATCATCTTTACCGGCGAAAAGAAACTCGCGGCGTAGGAAAAGAACACCGCCGAGCCGCCGAGCACGTCGTCGCGCTTGTCGGTGGGGGTCTCGACGCAATCGAGGGCGACGCTTCCGACGACGAGCAGTGGCATGGCAGGCTTTCCCAGGGATGTGAAATGATCAAGATTATGACCGGCTCGCGTCACTTGGGAACCCCGGGCCCGATTGTGGTTCCTGAGCAGGTTGGAAACCTGCTCTACGATTACGAAAGCCGCTCGTTCTGCCTGGTGTCAATCGCCCCAACGGAGTCTCACACGCATGCGCCATCCCCTCGCCTGTCCGCTGCTCGTCCTCACGGCCCTCCTCGCCGTCGCCCGCGGCGACGACTGGCCCCAGTGGATGGGGCCCAGCCGCGACAGCGTGTGGCGTGAAGGCGGCATCGCGGAGCGGTTTCCCGAGGGGGGCCCGAAGGTGCTCTGGCGGACGCCGATTGCCGGCGGCTACGCCGGCGCCGCCATCGCGGGCGGCCGCGTGTTCGTGACCGACTATGTGACCGACGCCGACGTGAAGGTGGCCAACTTCGAACGGAAGACGTCCACGGGACGGGAGCGGGTGCTCTGCCTCGACGAGACCACGGGAAAGATCCTCTGGAAGCATGAATACCCCGTCACCTACACGATCGCCTATCCCGCCGGCCCGCGGTGCACGCCGACGGTTGACGGCGATCGCGTCTACACGCTCGGCGCCGAGGGTGACCTCCTCTGCTTCGAGTCGGCGACTGGAAAGGTCGTCTGGTCGCGGGATCTCAAGAAGGACTATGCGACGAAGGCGGCACTCTGGGGCTGGGCGAGCCACCCGCTCATCGATGGCGACCGGCTCATCTGCGTGGTCGGCACCGACGTAGCCCACGCGGCCGCCTTCGACACAAAGACCGGCAAGGAGATCTGGCGGACGGGAACGGCGCCCGAGCAGGGCTACGTGCCGCCGTCGATCATCGAGGCGGCCGGCGTGCGGCAGCTCCTGCTCGCCAAGCCCGATGGCGTGTATGCCGTGGAGCCCGCGACCGGAAAACTTCTCTGGGAGACGCCCTACAACGCCGACAACGGCTCGATCATCATGACGCCCGTCCGCGTGGGCGACTTCCTCTACATCGGCGGCTATCAAGGCAAGAACCTACTCCTGAAGCTCAAGGCCGACGCACCCGGCGTGGAGGTCGTCTGGCGCAACAAGCCGAAGCAGGCGATCTCGGCGGTCAACGTGCAGCCCTTCGTGGCCGACGGGCTCGTCTACGGCTTCCACGAGAACGGCGAACTGCGGGCGATGCGAGTGCCCGAGGGTGACTTCGCCTGGAAAGGCGGCGGGCCGCTCGGCGAACGGCCGCAGGGATCCGGCACAGCCTTCCTCACGAAGCAGGGCGACCGGTATTTCCTGTTCACGGAGACGGGCGACCTCGTGATCGCAAAACTCACGCCCGCTGGCTACGAGGAAGTCTCGCGCGTGCATCTCCTTGAGCCGACGAACAACGCCTTCGGTCGCCCGGTGGTCTGGTGCGCCCCGGCCTATGCCAACAAGTCGATCGTGGTCCGCAACGACACCGAGATCATCCGCGTGTCGCTGGCGGAGTGAGCCTGGCAACTCGCCCGGGTCGCTGAACCCGCCAGCGACAGCTGAAACGTCAATGGAGTTCTTCAGAAGGTCATAAACATGGCTGAACGTCCGTATCGCCAAGGATCGATTGGCATCAAGATGCGATCATGGTACATTTTGATGCATGAGGACTACCGTGACGATTCGAGACGACCTTCTGCGGCGGGCGCGGCAGGTGGCTCGAGGAGGCGATTGGCGGCACCGAGCCAGTCGCCATTTCCGAACTCGTGTTGAGCGGCTGCCTCCGGGTGCTAACGCACCCACGCGGCCCTGGCCATCGAGACGAGGGCCACGTGGATCACGACCGACCGTGACTCTGCCCGGTTTCCCGGCCTGCGATTCCGACATCCCATCGACTGATCTCGTACCCGCGAGCCGATGGGCTTGATCGGTCAGCAGCAGTTTCCGCTCCAGTGGCCTCGCTGCGGCCGCAACATTCCGCTCATTGCCTTATACGGCTCACACTTGATGCTCGCGCGTTGGAGGGCCACCGCAGCCGGCCGGCGACATGCTCGAAGCCGGCGGGACGTGTGAGTTCTCCTCTCAAACGCTCCGGAGCGACCGCCGCGGGGCACACGTCGCACCGGCTTCTGCGCGTGCCTCCGATCCGGCGGCTCCCCCTTCCGGAATCGCACATGCAAGCGATGATGCCGCGAGCCCAATGCGAACCGGGAAGACACACAGGTTGACAACCTGTGCTACGAGAAGAGGCAGCGAGGGGCTGCCAGTGCCCCGAGAGCCGGGCTATGGGAGCAAGCGCAGCCAGGATGGCGAAGCGCAGCGGACATGCAGTGAGCGTCGGGCACGATGCCCGACGCGAACGTCCGGCGACGGGGGACTGGCAGCCCCGAGCCTGATACACGCGCAAGCATCAAGTGTGACCCGCATTACGTGCAAACCGGGGCCCATGAGCGCGAGCGGCGCTCACGCAGCCTCTTCCCGAGGGCACCTGCTCCCAAGAGTCCGCCACCGAGAAGAGCAAGGCTGGTCGTGGCGGGTTCGGGAACCGCGTTCACGATACTGTTCGTATCCAGTGTCACCGCGCCACTACGTGCTAAGGCGCTCCCGTCAAACATGGTTGCGCCGGTGGTCAGGGTGATGCTCTGGTCCGCGAGGATATGTCCTTCGAACGCCGTGTAGGTGCCGAGCGTCGCGGAACTCCCTACCTGCCAAAACACGTTGGACCCTGGTATCGGGCCGCCATTGATCGTCACGACGGACGAACTGCCTGCGGTTACGAGCGTGGTCCCGATCTGGAAAACGAACTCCGCATTCGGGTTGGCCTGGTTGTCGAGGGTGAGCGTTCCCGTCAGCGCAGCCGATGTCGCGAAGAAATAGACGCCTGGCGTGAGTGTGAGTCCCCCGAGATCCGTGCCGGTGAGGATCACCGTGGGCAACAAGGCTGCGGCAGCGTTGTACGCACTGGTGAGATCACTCTGTGCCTGAAGCGCGACAGCGTCTGCGGCATGCGTCGTGAAGGGCGGCATCAGAATCCCCGGAGGAAAGCCCACGATCGCCGAGCCTGGGCTCACGCCTATATCCCCTCCGTCGATGACGGAGGTGCCCGTATTGGTCACTGTCGAGCCAGCCAGGACCGCAAAGTTTCCTGCAGTCCCCAAATTGATGGCGGCTTTTGCGTGAGGTGCAAAACCAGCGATCGCCGTGATCGCAAGCAGAATCAGGGTCTTGGATCTCATTTCGGAACTCCGCTTTCGAGTGATGAACGTTCGTCGTTGCGGCGTGTCCCTGCACACTCCCATCCACGGCGAACTCATCCTTCCGCCGCTAGCACCCTACGGCTGAGCGGTTACGAAAACCGAAGGGGGCCAAGGGATGACAGTCCGGGTAGGAGAGGACTTTCCGCTCGAGTGCCCTACCTACGGCGGCGACGCAGCACAATGACCGCCATGCCGGCGCTGGCCACGAGAGCCATGACCGAAGACGGTTCGGGAACGATGATCTGCGTCCACGAGAGCCCATACGCCTCGGCCGTGACGGGCGTTGCACCGACGTCGTAGACCATGGCGGGAAGCGTCACGCGGAGCCCGTAGTCGCCCGCGCCGGGCAGCATGAACCGGAGGAACTCGCCGTTGTTGTAGGTGCTCGCGGATTCCGCCACGAGGGTCGCAAAACTCCCATTCACGATGCGCCAGACCTGCAGGTCGAGGTTGGCAAACGCCGAGCGGCTGCCGGTGTCGGAGCCCGCGTCGAAAGCCCCGGTGGCGAACCAGTTGAGTGCCACCTGGAGTTCAGTGCTGGTCGCAAGCGCGGCCGCGAACGGATAGTCGGCGTGGCCCCCCACGCCGATCGAGCCCAGGTCCCAGCCGCTGGAGCCAATGACCCCGCCCGACGTGCCCGCAACATCCATCGTGGCGCCATTGACGTACGTCAGACCGGCAGCCGCTAGGTCGATCACACCCGCCCCGGTCGCGTAGTCGAGCGACTGCGTGGTCCGCAGCACCCCGCCCACCGTGGCCTGGCCGTTGGTCCAGCCATCGGATGGCGCGGAGGTCGCCATCAGCACGGCCTTCACCACCCGCGTGTCGAGAGCCGTGCCGGGGACGAAGGCAAGCCCCTTCGCGGCATCCTTCATGAGCGCCACGCCCCCCGCGACCGTGGGCGACGCGAAACTCGTGCCGTCCATGTTGGTGAAATACCGGTCGGTGGGGGAAGGGTTCTGCGTGTACTGAGGAAACGGGCCAAGGCCTCCGGTGGGGCCCAGGTACGCCGCCAGAAAGTCCTCCTCGCCGGGAGCGGCGACGTCGACCGCGGCACGGACGCCGGCGACCAGCGCGCCCGTCGCCGGATTATAGAAATCGACCGTGCCCCGGGACGAGAAATCAGACGGCCTGCGGAAGTTCGCTCCCCCGACGCTGCCGACCGTGATGCCGTTGTAGCCTGCTCCCGGCGAGCTGACGATGGCGGCCCCGTCGTTACCAGCCGCCGCGACGAACGTCGCGTTCGGATACTCAAAGGCGAGCGCGTCGACCGCGACCGACTCCTGTTCGAGGGCGGACGGGTCGTAGGACCCGAAACTGCTGTTGATGACGTCGCAGGCAGTGCCGCTGATGCCCTGAAAAAACTGCCGGTAGACGGGGACCGTCGACTGCGGCGTCGTCGCGAACGAGCCGATGCTGTTCGCGTTCGTGGAGTAGGCCGTCGCGATCGCACCCGACCAGATTGTGGCCAGCGGAGCCATGCCGGCTCCAACGTAGGAGTAGCCAGCCGACGAGCTGCCCGTCGCGGCGACATACCCCGTGCCCGCCAGCACGTGCCCGACCATCGTCGCGTGGAAGTCGTACTCGCCGGCCACGCCCGTGCCGGCAACCTGCCGCTCCACCGCGGGGCCCAAGCCCAATCCCGAGCGATCAAACACACTGTGACCGTCCCAGACATAGCCGGCCTCGATGTTGCCGACGACCGTCGAACTGCCAAAGAAGCCGCTGTTGTAGAAGATGCTCGCGCCAACGGCGTCGTTGACGAACGTGAAGGGGCCGGTCGGATAAGGTCCCGCCACGAAGGCGCCGCGGGCAAACGTGTCGGCAGCGCTGCCGTAGCAGACATCCGCACCAACTGCGAGGAGCAGCGTCGCGGAGCAGACGGCGACGAGGTGCCACCAGGGCCGAATCCCGGCGCCATCGCTCTCAGCGAGGGATTTCTGCATGAGCGACACCGGCCCTGGGAACAACGTGCCCGAAAAAAGTCTAAACCGCGGCCGGGATCTTCACAACGAATCGGCGCTGCCCGCCATCGAATCGGTCTATCCTGTTTGGCGGTCGTTTGCAGCAACGAACGTCGGCTCGTATCGAGCAATTCCGCAGGGCGACACCCTGAGGGCATCATGACTTCCGTACGCCAACACACTCCTCCGATGGCCGCGGTGCTGCCGCTCCTTGTGGCCCTGCTCGCCGCGCCGGCGACCGCCGCCGGCAAGCCGATGAGGGTCTACGTCCTTGCCGGCCAATCGAACATGGAGGGCCAGGCGGTCGTGGACCTTGACGGCAAGGATTACAACGACGGAAAAGGGTCGCTTGTCGCGCTGCTCGCGGATCCGGCCAAGGCCGCGGGCCTGGCACACCTCAAGGCGGCCAATGGCACATGGCGGGTGCGCGACGACGTCTGGATGTGGTATCAGCCCGAAGCGGCCCCGCTCCAGGCCGGCCCCTTGGCGGTCGGGTATACGGTGTATGGCGACACGCACCACTTCGGTCCCGAACTCGAGTTCGGGCACGTCGTCGGTGAAGCCGTCGAGAACGAGGTGTTACTCGTGAAGACGGCGTGGGGAGGCAAGAGCCTGTTCGCCGATTTCCGGCCACCGTCCTCGGGTGGAAAGACCGGCGTGTACTACACGCGGATGATCGCCGAAATCCGCGAGGCGGTCGGCAGCATCAAGACGCGGTTCCCGCAGTCGAAAGCGGCAGGCCACGAGCTCGCAGGCTTCGTCTGGTATCAGGGCTGGAACGATGGCTGTGATCCCCAGCGCGCCGCCCCCGCGTATGAGCAGAACCTCGTGAACCTGATCCACGACGTCCGTAAAGACCTGGCCGCTCCAGAGCTGCCCGTGGTCGTCGGCGAGTTGACGGGCCCGTGGGTCGACGCACCCGATGGATGGGCGGCAGTCCGCGCGGCGCAGGCCGCCGCAGCAGCCCGACCGGAGTTTCAGGGAAACGTGGTCTTCGTGCCCACGCACCAGTTCGTGCGGGCCGCCGAAGACTCGCCGAATCCCGGGCACGGGCACCACGAGTTCGGCAACGCCGAGACGTGCTTCCTCGTGGGCGAGGCACTCGGCCGCGCGATGCTTTCGCTGACGCCTTACGCAGGGCGAACGCCGTAATCTCACGGCCGGGCCGCTCAGGGCTGCCCATGCCCTGAGCCTCGCAAACGCAAGAGTTTCACGTGCGATCCGTATGCCGCGGCATCAGCCGCAGAGCGGCAGAGCCCGCGCGATCCGCGCGAGCGACTTCTCGCGACCGAGGATTGCCAGGCAGTCGTAGAGGCCCGGGCCCACCGTCTTGCCCGTCACCGCCACGCGGACGGCGTGGATGATATCGCCCACCTTCACGCCGGCCGCCTCGACCACCTGCTTGAGCGCGGCCTCGAGCGGGGCCGGCTCGAAGGGCTCCGCCGCCTCGATGGCCTTGGCATAGGCTCGTAGGAGGTCACCCACGCCCGGCTTCGCCAGCCGCTGCTTCACCGCCGCCTCGTCCATCGGCGGCTCATCCACGAGGAAGAAGTCGGCGTAGGCGAGGATGTCGCCCGACACCTTGAGCCGGTCGCCCGAGGCCTCGATCACCTTCCGCACGGTCTCCACCGCCTGAGCCGACGGCGGATCGGTGACGAGCTTCGCCTTCACGAGGAAGGGAAGCATCAGGGCGAGCTTCTCGCCGGTCGAGAGCGTCGCCATGTAGTGGTCCTGCACCGCCCAGAGCTTCTTGGGATCGAAGCTCGCCGGCGACGAGTTGATCCGCTCCAGCGTGAAGTGCTTCACGAGTTCGTCCCGCGAGAAGAACTCCGTCTTGTCGTCGTAGGACCAGCCGAGGAGCGACAGGTAGTTGTCGATCGCCCAGGGCAGGTAGCCGACCTCGCGGTAGAAGTCGACGATCACCGGATTGAAGGTGTCGGCCTCGGCCTTGAGCCCCACCCGCTCCGCGATCCGCTGGCCGTGGTCCATCACCTGCTTGAAGTCGGCGTTCTTGAGGTACTGGGCGAGCTTCCGCTTGGAGAGCTTCGTGCGGCTCCCCGGCTCGGCCACGAGCGGCAGGTGGGCGTAGGCTGGCAGTGCATACCCCAGCGACAGCGCGATGAAGGCCTGTCGCGGCGTGTTGGAGAGGTGCTCCTCGGCGCGGATCACGTGCGTGATGGCGAGGTCGTGGTCGTCCACCACGCTCGCCAGGTGGTAGAGGCAGGAGCCGTCGGCCCGCTGGATCACATGGTCCTGCTCGCGGTCCCAAGCAAACTCCACCCGACCGCGGACGGCGTCGTCGATGACGAGCGCGGCCTCGCGGGGCATCTTCAGCCGCACGACGCTCTGCCGCCCCTCCGCCTCGAACCGCCGCGCCGTCTCATCGTCGAACGCGGCGAATCGCCGGCTGTAGAGAAACGGTTTGCCTGCGGCCTGGGCCGCCTTGCGTTCCTCGTCGAGTTCCTCGGGCCGCGCGAAGTCGCGATACGCGTGGCCCGACGCGAGCAACTTCGCGGCGGCTGCCTTGTGCCCCGCCGCCCGCTGCGACTGGTAGTAGGGCGCGTGCGGCCCGCCCACGCCCGGTCCCTCGTCCCAATCGATGCCGAGCCATGTCAGCCCGTCGAGGATCGGCTGGAGCGCGGTGTCGATGTTCCGTTCGGCGTCGGTGTCGTCGATCCGCAGGATGAACTGGCCGCCCCGCTGCCGGGCGAAGAGCCAGTTGAACAGCGCCGTGCGGACGCCGCCGATGTGGAGGTAGCCGGTGGGGCTCGGCGCGAAGCGGGTACGGACGGTCATCGTGGTGGTATCTCCTGGCGGCAGCGTGACGACCGTTGTCGGCTCCCGGTGCCGCTGCCGTCAATGCTCAGGAAGCCGACCGGCCGTAAGGCCGCGGAGTCCTGTGTACCGTGACTCACGCCGCGGCGCCGTTCATCCGGGCCAGTTTCCGCAGCCGCTTCCGCTCCGCTTTCGAGAGGTGCCGCTGCTCCTCCTGCTCCGACCCGTCGGTGTATTCGGTCTCCGAATCATCGCCTGTCGCTGCCTCGCGGTCGAAGGCCGAGGAATCGACGTCGTCGTCTTGCGTCGTGGGCGGCGCCGGCTTCGCGGCATCCGCCTTGGCGGGCTTCGCGGCCTTCGGCTTCGCTACACCGCACTGGCCGCGGACCTCGCGGATCACCGATCGTGCCGCGGCGAGCATCGCCGCGAAAGCGAAGGCCGCTCCAAACAACCAGGCCGCGATACCGAGCGCCACGATTCGGTCCCGGCCGGCGGCCAGGCACGTCGCCGCAGCCGACGCTCCCCAGGCCGCCACCGCGAGCGACAGCCAGATCGACGTGGCGAGCCGCTCGTGGAGCGGCAGCACGGCCCAGAGCGACACGGCAACGACGACGAGCGACGAGATCGCCACCCACCAGCCGATGCCGCTCGGGCCGAGCACGATCCCCGTCGCATCCGAGAATAGCGCAGCCACGAGGCGGCCGACCGGCACGACCCCGTCGCAGGCCGTGGCGACGAGCACGAAGGCCATCCAGCCCCAGGCGCGGAAGCGGCCATTGAAGTCGTCGCGGCGGTGACGCCGCATCAGCCTCACGATCAAGGCCACACCCGCTGCCGCCACGAGCAGTGTCTGCGCGAGCCAGATCTGCAGCGACGCGATGCCGAGCGGATCAAACACCGCCGCGGCCGCCGCCACCGTGCGGGCGAACCGCCCACCACCGACAAACAGGTCGCGACCGAAGAACGGCCCGCTGCAGGCGGCTGCCACGATGCCGCCAAGCGGCACGAGCACGGCGGCGATCGCCAACGACAGGCCGCCGAGCCCCGTGGGCAGGAGCACGGCCGGCCCCCGCTGCTTCTCGGGAAGCGCGTCGGGGTCGTAGGCGGCGATGGCGCGGGGAGAGTCGGAGGCGGGCGCGTCGGCCTGCCCGGCCGACCGCTTCCACGATACGACCAGACGACGACGCTGGTCGCGCCGCTGGTTCGACGACAGGGACATGACGCTGCTCGAATCCGTTCGAGGTCTGAATGTCGCCGGCACTCCTTGCCGACGGGGACGCGCTGCGTCCCGACACAGGCCGAAGGCGATCGCCCAAAGGCGACGCGCCGACCCCTGACCGGAACATTCGACCGAACCGCTCGGGTTCGTTCAGCCGACGGTCCGCCGACCCGAGAGAAGGCACGCCGGGCAGGTTCGGCACGGTCAGTGTCCGTGGCACGTCCGGCGCAATCGCCTCGATCCGCGCAGTCTCGCGCCACGGCAGGATTTGCCGCCCCCGGGCGGGTCGGCTACGATCCTGCCTCACGAGCCAACCCAGATCCCCATCCCCGTTTTGGAGCCCCGACCATGGCCTACACGCTGCCCCCGCTGCCCTACGCCTTCGACGCGATGGAACCTTACATCGATGCCCGCACGATGGAGATCCACCACGACAAGCATCACGCGGCCTACGTGACCAACGTGAACAAGGCGCTCGAAGCGCACGCCGACCTGGCGGCCCTGCCGGTCGAGAAGTTGATCGCCGACCTCGAGAAGGTGCCGGAGGGGATCCGCACGGTCGTCCGCAACAACGGCGGCGGCCACGCCAACCACACGCTCTTCTGGGAGTCGCTCGGCAAGGGCAAGGGGGGTGAGCCCTCCGGCGCGCTCGCCGAGGCTGTTCGGTCCGTGTTCGGCGACTTCGCCAAGTTCAAGGAAGAGTTCACGAAGGCGGCCATGGGCCGGTTCGGCAGCGGCTGGGCATGGCTCTCTGCCGACAAGACCGGCAAACTGCTCATCGAGAGCACCGCCAATCAGGACAGCCCGATCATGCACGGCAACACGCCGCTGCTCGGCCTCGACGTCTGGGAGCACGCGTATTACCTGCTCTACCAGAACCGCCGGGCCGACTACGTCGGCGCGTTCTACAACGTGATCGACTGGGACGCGATCGGAAAGCGGTTCGCCACGGCGAAGAAATAGCGTTCTGAGACGGCTCGGCCCAATGGCTGTCGCCATCGGGCTCCGGACGGGGTTGACGCGCCTCCGGCCGGGATCCTATTTCCCCCATTTCCAGGGTGAAAGGATCCCGTCCGGAGACATTCCATGGCGTCGGCGTCATCGCAGCGATTCAGTTTCGGCCCTACGGCCCGAGGACTCTTCGTGGTCGTCGTTGCCGTCGCAGCGGTCGGCTGCAAGTCGGGGAGTTCATGGACGGCCAAGCCCTCCTGGTGGACGTTCGGTGGCAGTGGTGAGGATCCCGCAAAGCTCGCCGCAGCGCCCCCCGCAATAACCGATACGACGAAGCCCTCGGCGACCGCCAAGCCCTACCCTACGACCACCACGCCCGAAGGCTACGTCCTGGAAAATGCCCAGCGGGAGGGCCAGACGCAGGTGGCGTCATCGGCATCGCAGGCCCCCACGACCCCGGCGGCCGAACCGGCTGCGATCACCTACGGATCGAAGCCTGCTGCTGTTGCGGCCACGCCGGCGCCCCCACCTCAGATGGCGGCGGCAAGTGCCGGCGGCGGCAACCTGTCAGGCATCGCTCCGCAGATCGGTCCCTATGGGGCTCCGCCGGGCTCGGCACCGCTTGAACAAACGCTTCCGTCATCAGTTGCTGGAAGTTCCCTAGCCACTGCACCCGCTGAGGCCGCAGGTGTCCGCATGGCCGATGCCCGCGCTGCCGACAGCTGGGCGGCCGCGCCTGCCGCAGCGCCGCCGATGTCTGGCGACAGCCGCTACGCCACCAACCCGGGCAGCAGGTTCGCGGGGGCATCGGTGTCGCCGATGCCACAGACGGCTCCGATCACCGCCTCCGCTCCCGTCACAGCACCCGCCTCCGCTGCCGCCTTCCCGGCCATCACGCCAGCCGCACCCGCCGCAGTCGCACCGCCTGGATCCGCCGATCCACTGGCCGCCCCCGCAGTCGGACCGACAGCCGCGCCGTCATCGCTTGCACCGCCGACGCCCACGCGGCGTGCCGACCCTGGTTATCGTCCCGGCGGCACGTCGAGCTACCGACCGAGCCGCACGATCCTCGCCGGCGATGACGGCGCGGAGCCGGCCGCGATTCAGCCGGTGTCGTTCGAGATGCCGATGAACCAGAGCCCGTGACTCATCCGGATCAGCTGTGATCCTCCGGCTCCCATTCCCGGTTCGTGAAAGCCGAAGGCCGTGAGGCCTCGGGCGTGGTCACGCAGGACGCCGCTCGACGGCGCTGAGCTTGGACGAGCCCGTCACCAGCCCATGACCATGTTCGACTCGATCACCTTACGGGCCCGATCGAGATCGTCGCCCGTCTCGTGCATGTAGAGCCGGATCGCATGGACCTTGTCGCCCGCGGCCTTGGCCAGGCACTCGCGGGCGGTGCCGCAGGGATTCGACCGGGAGTCCTTGATGCCGAGGGCCGACTTCGAGATCACCCACGAATCGCGTGGCCGACGCGTGAGCCGCACGATCTTCTCGCCGGGATAGGCGTCGTGCACCACCGCCGACGCGGCCTGCTCGTCGGCGGCCCATGAAATAATGATGTGGGCGTCGGTCTCGATCTCGAATAGCGGCATGCCAAGGTGCTCCTGAAGCTTGTCCGGAAGGTACGGCAAGTGGTTCCAGCCGTCAAACCGCCGGCGGTTTACAATCTAGGAGTTCCGTCACGGCCGCAGCCGCGGGGGATTCACGTTCCGCTCGCGGCAGCACGAACCGCACGATGAAGTACGACCGCCTCGGCTTTCCGATCCCGCCGGAGTTCACGCCGCCCGACGAACGGTCGACGCCCGGGCCGGCGCGCCGCATCGCACCGCTGGGCGGGAGCGGCGTGGAACCCGCGGCGCCTCGGCGGTCGGCGGGCCGGGCGAAGAAACTGCTCCTCCTGGGCGTGCTCGCCGCCGTGGTCGTGCCCGGCGTGCTGGCCCCCGGCGTGATGCCGGTGATTCGCGATGCCGTCGTGCAGTGGTCGCTCGAGCAGGCGATCGCCCACGAGGGACGCGGCGACGTGCGATCCGCCGTTCGCGACATCAGCCGGGCGATCGGCTGGGCAGGACGCGATGCCGAACGCCGCTGCCGGCTGCTCTGCTGGCGGGCCATGCTGCGGATCGAGAACCGCGACCCACGCGGAGCCATCGAGGATGCCGACGCGGCGCTGGCGATCGCCCCCACGCTGACGCAACCCCGCCGTGTCAGGGCGCTGGCCCTCGTGATCCTCAACGACCCCGACGGCGCGCTTGCCGACGCCCAGACGGCGGTCGAGCTTGCCGGCCCCGGCGACCCCGAAGCCCTCAACCACCGGGCCTACATCCGCGCGCTCGTGGGCCGCGACCTCGACGCGGCGCTGGCCGACGTCGACTCTGCCCTCGCGGAGGATGGCTCCGGACCCGCGGAGTTTCTCGACACGAAGGGGTTTGTCCTCCACCTCCTTGGCCGGCATCACGAGGCCGTCGACCTCCTCAACGTCGCCGTCGATCTCACGCAGAAAGATCGCCGTGAACTCGTCTCGCTCACGGGCCATGCCGATCCCGACGAACTCGCCTACCGCCTGCGGTCGCTCGACCACGGCCTGGCCGTGATGCTCCACCACCGAGGCATGGCCTGCCAGGCGCTCGGCCTGGCGGGGCAGGCCCGCCAGGATTTCGAGACGGCCGAACACAAGGGTTACGCGCCCGAGAGGGGCATTTTCTGACGCCGTTGTGCCGCCGTCTGGCCGTGGCCCACGCGGTCGCTATACTCGTGCTCGATGAGGTGGATACCCGCTCTGGGGTTCGCCGAGAACGCGGCCTCCGCGGTTTTCGGCCCCAACACGGGGGTGTAGCTCAGTTGGTTAGAGCGCCAGCCTGTCACGTTGGAGGCCGCGGGTTCGAGTCCCGTCACCCTCGCTCGTCCACTCGTCGCCTCGCATGATGCTTCCTGGCAACGCCATCGTTACCGGCGCGGCCAGCGGCCTCGGCCGGGCCGTCGCCGAAGCCCTTCTGGCTGACGGCTGGACGGTCGCCTGCGTTGACTTACCCGACCCGCTCGCCCGTTGGGCCGTCGAGCGTCCGGCCGGCAGTCGCGAGCAGCGCATCGCGATGGACGTTCGCGACGGCGGCGCCTGGCAGGCACTCCACGACCGCCTCCGCCATGAGTGGAGCGACCTCGACCTGCTCGTCAACGCGGCCGGCGTCGGCGCCACCGGCGTGGTGGGCACGCTTCCGGAATCGCAGTGGCGACGAGTGATCGACACCAACCTGATCGGCACCGCGCTCGGCTGCGAGACCTTCGTGCCGTGGCTGCGGGCCAATCACCGCCGGGCCCACCTCGTAAACATCGCCTCGATCGCGGCCGTGCTCGCGCCGGCGTCGATGGCCGCGTACTCGGCGAGTAAGGCGGGCGTGGTCGCGCTCTCGGAGGCGATCGCCGCCGAGTGCCCGCGACGACGGCCCGGCGTGACGATCGTCTGCCCCGGCTTCTTCCGCTCGGGCCTGCTCGACACCTGGCACTTCACTGGATCGGTGGAAAAACGGGAGGCCAACCGGCGGATGGCGATCACCTGGTGGACGAGCGACCGCGTCGCCCGCCGCGTGCTCCGTGCGGTTCGCCGGAATCGGCGCTACGTCGTGGTCGGCCTGCAGGCCCGCTGGGTCTGGCGGCTGAAGCGGCTCGCCCCGCGGTTCACCACGTTCCTGATGCGGCTGGCGTACGGGCGGCTGAAGTAGCGCAGGTTTTCAACCTGTGTGAATCTCCGCAGGTTACCAACCTGCGGCTACTGCCTCCTCGTAGCACAGGTTGTCAACCTGTGCCCGCCGGCGGCCGCGTCACTCCAACTCTTCGAGCCAGGCGCGGATCTCGTTTTCGTACTCGCTCGCAAGGCCGCCCACGATCAGCTGGCGGTGGAAGCTGGCCGCGCCCCCCTTCTTCATGTCGGCGTCTTCGGCGCTCGGGAACCGCTTGCCCGGATCGGGGGCGATCAGGCCGCGGCAGAAGTTCATCAGCAGTTCGTTGCAGGTCACCTCGGTGGGGAGGATCTGCGGTAGGCGATGGACCAGCGAGCGTTTGGCTTCGAGGAGGTCGCTGAACGACTGCAGCCCCGCAAACGGCGGCTGGCCCGAGAGCATCTCCACGAGCACGTAGCCGAGGCTCGCGAGGTCGGACCGCGGCGTGTTTTCCTTCCCCTCGAGCACCTCGGGCGCGGCGTAGGCCGGCGTGCAGGTCTTGGTGGGAGGCGGCTCATCCACCGGGTGCGCGGAGCCGATGTCGATGATCTTCGCGTTGCCGGTCCGCTTCACCATGATGTTGGCCGTCTTCACGTCGGCGTGGACAATCCCCTCGCGATGGAGCGCCGCGAGCGCGGCGAGGCACTCGCGGACGATCGCGATCGCCACACCCGGCTTGAGCCGCGACTGCTGCGGCCCCGCTGTCACGACCACCTTGTTGATGTACCGCCAGCGGTCCTCGGTCACGCTCGCCTTCGTCCGCTCGAGGAGTTCGGGCGCGACGAGCCGGGAGAGGTCGTAGCCGTCGATCCACTCCATCTCCATCATCCGGATCATCCGCTGCTCGACGAAGTTTTGGACGTCGAGGAGGTTGTCCTGCTGGATCTGGGCGACGCGGGCGGCCACCGCCGCAATCCGGTTCATCGCCTCGCCGTAGGCCTGCTCCGAGGCATACCGTTCGGGCGAAAAGATCTTCAGCGCCACCGGGAGCATGAAGTTGTCGGAGCCGCGGCGGGTGGACAGGTAGACCACGCCCTGCCCGCCGGCCCCGAGCCGCCGGGACAGCGTGTGATACTCCGTCCAGTTGAGCCGGCCGGCGCCGAGCATCTCGGTGTATTTCGCCAGGAGTTCGTCGGGGCAGCGGCTCCCGACGTCGCCCGCCGCCGTGATCGTCGGCCGGTCTTCCTGCAGGATGGTGGTGCTCATGATGGCAGCTCCTCATCGGGCGGTTCGGGGAAGCCGAGCCGCTTGTCGACGAGATTCCGCAGGGGCCTGCCCGCGCGGTATCTCCGGAGATTATCGCAGAAAAAATCGGTCATCGCATCGATCCGGTGCTTGGCCTGCCCGCCAACGTGCGGCGTGATCAAGAGCCGCGGGGCGGTCCACAGCCGGCTCTCCGGCTTCGGCGGCTCTTCGGGGGTCACATCGAGGGCGGCGGAGTCGAGGTGGCCGCTTTCGAGCGCGTCGACCAGCGCGTTCTCATCGACCATCGCACCGCGGGCCACGTTCACGAGGATGGCCCCCTTCTTCATCCGGGCGATCGCTCGGGCGTCGATCAGGTTACGGGTGTGCTCGGTGAGCGGGGCGCAGAGAAAGAGGACGTCGATCTCAGGCAGGATGTCGAAGAGCGTGTCGGGGGCGCCGAGAAACTCGACCGCCGGCGGCTTCCGCACGGGAAACCAGTCGGTGGCGAGGATCCGCACTCGAAACGGCTCGAGGACCTCGACGAGCCGGCGACCGTTGCCGCCGAGCCCCACGATGCCGACGGTGGCGCCCGTGAGATCCACCGTGGGCCGGCGGACAAACTCGCGGCGGGCCTGCTGTTCGAGGAACAGCGGGAACCGCCGCGTGCAGGAGATTGCCATGCCGACGGTCTGCTCGGCCACTTGGTCGGCAAGCACGCCCGAGGCGCTCGTGACGACGATGTCGGATGCCACGACCGATGGCACGAGGCAGTGGTCGAGCCCGGCGGCCGACGATTGGATCCAGCGGAGCCGCCCCCCCTCCACGACCCTCCCCCAGGGGACGGGCACCTTCGGGTGGCCACAGAAGAGGTCGGCCGAGGGAAGTTCCTCCGCCACTCGCTCCTGACCGGCATCGACGAGCGTAGCCTCCGGCCACACCCCCTGAATTTGGGAGAGGTGGCGGGCCTCAACGGGATAACAGAGCACGATTCTCATGTCGGCGGTTTTCGCAGGGTGACCGCCAATCTGGCAAGCGTTTTTTCGATTTCGAAGGTATGCTGAGAGTTCGTCGGCTTCAGAGTTGCTCGGCTCGTCACCTTCGCGTTTCCTTATGCGTCTTCCACTCCTCGCCGTCGCAGCGTTCGCCGTCCTGCGCATCGTCTGCGGCCTGCATTTCTTCCTGGAGGGTGTTTCGCACCTTCGGGATCCTGACTGGTCGAGCGCCGGCTTCCGCAAGGCTGCGGTCGGACCGCTCGCCGACTTCTACCGTTCCTCGCTCCCCGAAACTGGCGACTGGGCGGCGACGCTCGGCGCCGTCAACGACCGCTCCGCCGACGAGGCTTCGAAGGCCTGGCAGGAGAGCGTGGTCGCCTCGTGGCAGCGGCTGCTCGAGACACGCTCGAAGGCGGTGCCGCTCGCCGCTGACGCACGAGCCGCCGCTGAGCAGAGCCTCACAGCAGCCGGTGGGAATCTGGCCGACTACTGCAAGGGCATCGCCGAGGATCTGGCCGACTACAGGCTGCAGGTCCGACGGCTCGCCGCCATGGAGCGGAAGCCCGGTTCTGCAGATATCCCGTTCGAGAGGGAGCGGCTCGCCAAGAAGCGGAAGGAACTCGCCGGCCAGGCCTCGGGATGGATGAAAGACGCCGCCGCCATCGGCCAGAAACTCGTCACCGAGTGGGACGATCAACTGCCTGACGCCGCCGCCCGCAGCCGGGCCGATGCCGCCGCCGGGCCCTCAGAACTCTGGAGGGCCGACCGGTTCGTGAGCTGGTCGCTCGTCACGATTGGGGCCTGCCTCGTCGTCGGGCTCCTCACGAAGTTCAACGCGGTGGGCGGGGCCCTCTTCCTGGCGAGCGTGATCGCCTCGCAGCCGTTCTGGGTGCCCGGTGCCCAGACCACGTACGACCAGTGGGTGGAACTCGCCGCCCTGCTCGCGATCGCCTCCCTGCCGATCGGCGGCTGGAGCGGACTCGACTTTTTTCTCAAGCGGTGGTGCCCCCTCCGCTGCTGCGGCGCGAACTCCTGCTGCCGCTGATCCGTAGACCTTGAATTGCGACCCGAGGTGCCTTCGATGAACCTGACTGAACAGCAGAAGCAGATCGGCAAGGAGAACTTTGACGACGCCGTGGCGATCACCCGCCGCGACTTCCTCGCGGGCACGGTGGCAGCCGGCGTCGCTACCGGGGCCGGTCTGGGCTCGATCTACTTCGGGTACGGCAAGAGCGTGGGCGACCCGCTCCGCGTGGGCTTCCTCGGCACCGGCGACGAGGGGAGCGTGCTCCTCGGCGCCCACAATCCCGAGTATCTCAACGTTGTCGCAATCGCCGACATTCGCCCCTACAACGTCTTCCGCGCGTTCCACGGCGACGTCTCCAGCCCCAGCGCCAACAAGGCCCGCCCGGGGCTGATGTCGAAGTACAAGTGGTCCACCGAAGACGCGGCCCGCGCAAAGGTGAAGGTCTACGGCGCCTACGAAGACATGCTCGCCGACCCCGACATCGAGGCGGTGGTGATCTCCCTTCCCCTCCATCTCCACGCTCCGGCCGCGATCAAGGCGATGCGGGCCGGCAAGCACGTGCTCACCGAGAAGCTGATGGGGCACAGCATCCACGAGTGCAAGGAGATGGGCCGCGTTTCCCGCGAGACGGGCAAGATCCTGGCCACCGGCCATCAGCGGCACTACAGCATCCTCTACGACAACGCCGTCCACACGATCGGCACCGCGAAGCTGATCGGCGACGTCCACTCGATCCGCGCCCAGTGGCACCGCGGCAACCTTCCGGGCAAAGACTCCTGGAAGCCGCCGATGCCGGCCGACGCGTCGTTCGCCAAGAAGCTCGCCGGCTGGAAGAAGGATCTCGAGACCGCCAAGCCGGCCGACATCGACTCGCTCCAAAAGCAGATCGCCCAGCTCGAGGCCCAGATCCTCGACCAGGCGGTCGATGCCGCGAAGTATGGCTACACGGAAAAGACGATCGGCGACGGTTCGGTTCGCACGCCGCTCGAGGAGCTGATCCGCTGGCGGCTCTGGAACCGCACGGGCGGTGGCCTGATGGCCGAACTCGGCAGCCACCAACTCGACGCCGCCGGCATCTTCGTCTCGGCGATGCACGGCCTCGGCAAGAAGGTGAAGCCGCTCACGGTCACGGCCGTCGGCAACCGCAGCATCTTTCCGGCAGACCGCGAGATCGACGACCACGTCTACTGCATGTACGAGTATCCCGCCCCGGGCTACGAGGAAGACAAGAACAAGAAGATCGTCGTCACCTATTCCTCGATCAACGGCAACGGCTTCGGCGGCTACGGCGAGGTGGTGCTCGGCACGAAGGGCACGCTCGTCCTCGAGCAGGAGCAAGACGTGATGCTCTACAAGGATTCGTCGAAAGACACGCGAGTGACCGTGGCCAAGGCGAAGGACGGCACGCCCACGCTCGACACGACCGAGAGCGGCGGCGGCGGCCCAGTGGCGGCCGGCAAGGCGGGCGGCGACGCGGCCCCCTCGCGTGGCTACACCGAGGAGATGGAGCACTGGGCCTGGTGCATCCGCAACCCGTCGCCCGAGAACCAGCCCCGCTGCAAGCCCGAGGTGGCGATCGCCGACGCGGTGATCGCGCTGGTGAGCAACGTGGCCCTGAACAACCCGACCACGCAGCCGCGGATCGAGTTCAAGCCCGAGTGGTTCGACATCTCGAGCGACGAGACGCCCGAGGGCATCAAGCCCGACATCACCCGAGACGGCTATAAAGTCTGACGGATGGGGCAGGCGGAGGGATCGGGGCGGGGCCGGCGAGCGTCGGCTATCCTGCCGTTGGCGAGCCGACTCGCACCGTCCCGTAGCCGGATTTCGCTCATCGGCGCAAGCCCTGCCGGGCGATCTTCCCCGCCTCGACCACGGCGAGAGGCACGATTGCGAGTCCGAGCACGAGCGGCCAGTCGCGGCTGGTTCCGCCGGCGGCCACTTCGAACACGGGCTGCGTCGGTGGCAGCGTGACGACGGCCACCTGCAGGAGTGCGGAGAGCGTAACCGCGAGCAGGAGTGCGGGGTTTCCGAAAAAGCCGAGCTGCACCGTGGTGCGGCGGTCGCTGCGGCACGCGATCGCAAACAGGAGCTGCGCGAAGGCCGCCACGCAGAAGGTCACCGTACGGGCGTGCTCGAGGCGGGCGTCATCGCCGCCCCAGGAAAGCCAGAACGCCGCCACGCAGACGGCGGCCACGAGGCTCCCGTGGACCACGATCTCCAGCCCGCGCCGCCACGGAATCACCGCCTCGTGTGGCGGCCGCGGCGGGCGGCGCATGATGTCGGGCTCCGGCGGCTCCACGCCGAGGGCCAACGCCGGCAGGCCGTCGGTCACGAGATTGAGCCAGAGAATCTGGATCGCGGCGAGGGGCGCCGGCCAGCCTGCGACCGCCGCCACGAGCATCAGCAGCACCTCACCGGCATTGCACGACAGCAGGTAGTGCATGAACTTCTGGATGTTGTCGTAGATGCCCCTGCCCTCCTCTACGGCTGCCACGATCGAGGCGAAGTTGTCGTCGGTGAGCACCATGTCGGCCGCCTCGCGGGTGACGTCGGTGCCGGTGATGCCCATGGCGATCCCGATGTCGGCGGCCTTCACTGCTGGGGCGTCGTTGACGCCGTCGCCCGTCATGGCGACCACGTGGCCGAGTCGCTGCAGCGCCCTGACGATCCGCAGCTTGTGCTCGGGCGACACGCGGGCGTAGACCGCCGCCTCGACGGCGACCGTGGCGAGTGCGGCGTCGTCGAGCGTGTCGATCTCAAGGCCTGTCACCGCCCGTGATGCCACCGCGGCCAGACCGAGTTCGCGGCCCACGGCCAGCGCCGTAGCGGGATGGTCGCCGGTGATCATCACTGGCCGGATGCCGGCGGAGCGGCAGCGTTCGACGGCCACCTTCGCCTCTTCGCGGGGCGGATCGATCATGCCGACGAGCCCCACGAACACGAGATCCCGTTCGACACCATCGGGAGTGCCGTCGAGGGGCTCCGCGTGCGGCATGGCTCGCCAAGCAAACGACAGCACCCGCAGCGCCCGGCCGGCGAGGCCTGCGGCGGCCGCGATGATCTCGCCGCGGCGCTTCTCGGTGAGCGGCACCACCTCGCCCGCCTGCTGCTCCGCCGTGCAGCAGGGGAGCACCGCCTCGGGGGCGCCCTTCGTGGCGAGCAGCCGGCCGCCATCCGCCGCCGGCACGACCACGCTCATCCGCTTGCGGTTGGAATCGAAGGGAATCTCGAACAGCGTGGGGACTGACGCGCGATGATCCGCCACGCCGGCCTTGATCGCGGCCACGATCAGGCCACCCTCCGTGGGATCGCCCACCACCCGCCAGCCACCGCCCTCCGCGGCCGGAGTGACAGTGGCCGTGGTGCATTGGGCCGCGATCTCGAGAAGCCGGCGGAGATCGGGATCGGCCGCCGGGTTACCGCCGTCATCGGCACGAAACTCGCCCCGTGGGTCGTAGCCCGCGCCGCTCACGGCATAGTGCCGCTCGGCGGTCACCACGTCGCGGACGGTCATCTCGTTGCGGGTCAGCGTGCCGGTCTTGTCGGCGCAGATCACGGTCACCGACCCGAGCGTTTCCACGCTCGGGAGCCGCCGCACGAGGGCGTTTCGCCGGACCATCCGCTGCAGTCCAAGCGCCAGCACGAGCGTTACCACTGCCGGCAGCCCTTCCGGCACGGCGGCCACGGCGAGGCTGACCGATCGCAGTAACAGGTCGGTAAAGCGGCCCGTCTCAACGAGCCGACGAACGCCGCCACCGCGAACCACCTCCACGACAAAGATCAGGCTCACGACGACGAGGCAGACGGCGATCAGGATTCGCCCCAGGCTGGCGAGCCGCTTTTGGAGCGGTGTCGGCTCCGGCGGTGCATGCTCGATGAGGCCCGCAATCCGACCGAGTTCCGTGGCCATGCCGGTGGCGAACACGATCGCCGCGCCGCTGCCCGTCGCCACCACGGTGCCGGCGTGGAGGAGCGAGTCACGGTCGCCAAGCGGCGTGTCGGCCGACTGGGCAGCGCCCACCCTCTTCTCGACCGGCAGGCTCTCACCGGTGAGCGCCGACTCCTGGGCGGTGAGGGAAAAGGCCTCCACGAGCCGGGCATCGGCCGGCACGTGGTCACCCGCCTCGATCTCAATTCGATCTCCAATCACGAGTCCACGGGTGGGGATCGGACGAGGCACGCCGTCGCGGACAACGCGGGCCAGCGGGTTCGACATCCCGCGAAGGGCCGCAAGCGCCCGCTGGGCGCCGTCCTCCTGCAGGAAGCCGATGACGGCATTGACGAGCACGATCGCCACGATCGCGGCCGTGTCGGCCCAGTCGCCCATGGCCCCCGCGATGGCCGCCGCCGCAATCAGGATCCAGATCACGAGCTCGCGGAACTGGGCCAGGAAGGTCCGCCACCACGGCACCGCGAGCGGCTCTTCGAGCACGTTGGGGCCGTCCTTTGCCAGCCGCCGGGCCGCCTCTTCGACGGAGAGTCCTCGCAACGCGTCGGTCGCCAGTCGCTGGACGAGGTTTTCGAGCGGAATCGCGTGCCAGGCCGGTGGCGACCATGCAGCAGCGGGCAGTGACTCAGGACCAGCCATGGCATCGCTGAAGGGCTGTGACAGTTGCACCATCCATTCTACGGGCGGCGCCCTCTACCGCGGGGTAGAGTTGAGAAGTTCCGTTCGCCCCTCCGTGGAGTTTCGCCCGTGCACCGCCTCGCTCTGTTGGTTGTCGCCGCTTGCTGCCTGGTCGTTGCGGCTCCGCGCGACGCTGAAGCCCAAGCTGCCCGCCACGGCACCCTCGGCAATTGGGGCAGCGGCAACTGGGGGGGCAGCAGTTTCACCGTCGGCCGCAGCACGATGTACGCCAACGGCCTGGTCTCAAATCGCGTCGGCGACCTGACCTACTTCAACAACGGCCTTGTGGGCAGACAGATGGGCAATGTGACCATCTACAACAACGGCCTCGTCTCGGTCGATGGCCGGCGGACGAGGTTTTACAGCAACAACTCCGTCGGCGTGCCGATCCGCGGCATCCCGGGCGGCATGGTCTACGGCGGCGGTTCGCCCTTCCCCTACGGCCCGACGCCGTTTCCCGCCCCAGCGTCTCGCTGACACCTCGCTGCACACCGCCGCCGGTCGGCTTTCACTCACCACGCATCGTACAAGCCCAACGCCGTGAGGCGTGGGGTGAACCACCACCAGACGCCGCGTCAAACGTGGTTTGCCCGCAGCCTCACGAATGAGCCCATGGCCAGTATGCTACCTCCGCCACGGTTCCTCCCACGGTATCAGCGAAGGAGCGACGCAGCATGGATGGCGATGATTGCGGCGGGTTCGACACGGCTGCTGCGCGGCACGCGCTCGTAGGCCCGGCCGATCTCTGGGAGATGAAGCGGCGATTCCAGATCGACTTCCTCCGGGAAGCTGGTCTGCTTCCGCACCACCGGTTGCTCGACCTCGGCTGCGGCACGCTCCGCGGCGGCATTCCGCTGATCGAGTATCTCGATCCCGGCCACTACGCGGGCGTCGAGGTGCGCGGCGAGGTGCTCGACGAGGGCCGCCGTGAACTCGCAGAGAGCGGGTTCGTCGGCAAGCAACCCCAGCTCGTGCACTGCGAGCGGCTCGCCGAACTCGACCTGGGCCGGAAGTTCGACGTCGCCTGGGCGTTCGCGGTGCTGATCCACATGGATGATGCGGTCCTCGACGATGCGGTCGCGGCGGTCGCCCGCCATCTCGACGACGACGGCGTCTTCTACGCGACGGTCAACGTGGGTGCGGAACCCACCGCCTCGTGGCAGGGCTTTCCCGTGGTGCACCGCGAGGCGGCTTTTTACGCCGACGCCTGCCACCGTCACGGACTCGCGATGGCCGACATCGGCCCGCTGACGTCGTTCGGCCACCATCACCCGCGACTCTCGGCGGAGTCGCAGGCCCGCCAGCGGATGCTGAAGGTCACGAAAGCCTGACCGGGGTGATCGACCGACCCGGTGGCGCGGTATTCTTACGGCATGTTTGAACACCACACCGACCCGCTGCTTCCGCGCGCGAAGTTTCTGCTGCGGGCGTTCTGGTTTCTGTTTCTTTCGGCGACCGTGGTGGCCACCGCGCTCGGCGTGGGGGTGCTCGGCTACCACTACCTCGGCGGCCTTGAATGGATCGATTCGCTGCTCAACGCCTCGATGATCCTCGGCGGGATGGGGCCCGTTGACCAGATTGCGACGCGCTCCGGCAAACTCTTCGCTTCGTTCTACGCCCTCTTCTCCGGCCTGCTGTTCATCGGTGCGATATCGCTGCTGCTCACGCCCTTCGTGCACCGTCTCATGCATACGCTCCACGTCGAGGACGAATGACAATGACGAACTCGGTTCGGGCCGCGCACATCCTTCCTCAGGTGGAACAGGTATCACTTTCCGGTCGGATCGACCCGAACGTACCCAGCGAGGAAGTCGAGCAGGCTGGGACGGTCAACGCCGAGCATGCCTGGGCTGCACAGGATCGCCTGGGTAGGCCCTGCGAATCCAGCCACCACCGGCTGCTGGTTCCATGCCTGGCGACTTATTCGAGCATGTCGGCATAGGCGGTCGCCATCAAGTCGGTGTCGCGAATCTCAAGCCTTCGTATCAGGTCAGCGGCGATGGCATGGCCTTCCGCGGGCGATTGGTCCGGACGGAGCACAACCTCCAGTTCCAGGAAGTCGCCCAGGCCGACCACCGAATCGAGATGCACGCGAGTCTGGTCAACCAGATACAGCACGCGCGTTTTTTCGACGACCTGCGTCACGCCCAAGGCCCGCTGCAGGACTTGTTTCAGCGATTGTGGGTCAGCAACCGCGGCAATCTCGTAGTCCGATTGTTTGGCGGCCGTGGTGTTCGCACGGTCGTAGAAAATCAGTTCGCCTTCACCCGCCGCGATCTCGCGCAGCTTCAGGCGGCCATTCACGCACCTGAAATAGGTGTCTCGCTGCTGGAGCGTTGTCGGTGGCGTGTCGCTGATCGCCGCCACCAGCACGTGTGTTCTCGGCAGATCGGCAATCCGGGCCTTGATCTCAATGTTTGACGGCATATTGCTTCTTTCTGCCTTCCACACCAGCGGCCACGCACCGGGGCGATTGGCTCTAGGAGGACCGATCGGGTTTGTCCCCGGCTGCAGAGCCTACCTTCGAGCGCCGAGCGGGCGGACCACGAGATCACGCCTGTGTGACTAAGCGCCGACGCCGATTATGCCGATTACATGGACAGGAAGGCCCGCAGGGGGCCGACTCGCAGGCTCAAACGTGAGGGAGCACAACATGGGTAAGGGCAACAACTCGCAAAAGAACGACAAGAAGGGCATGAAGCCGAAGCAGGACAAGACAAAGCCTGCCGCGAAGAAGTAGCGCAACCGGCTCGCGTGGAGCTTTAGGCAGCCGCGGCGGGCAGGAAACAATCCAGCCCTCTCTCTCGGGATCCCGAGAGAGAGGGCTGTCGAATTATCCCAACAAACGGACACGCGGCCGTCACGGGTGGATGACTCGTGTGGCTGACGCGGCCTCCATGGAGCGGCTTCAGGCGCCGGCGGCGAGCCAACGGGCACATGCGTCGCCGAGTTCGGCGCGGCTTCGCTGCTCGTACTCGGCCGACTCCTCAGGCGATAGCGTGTCGCTCCACCGCCCGTTGACTCCCTTGTTGATGAACACGTCGGCACCCGCATCCCAGAATGCGCCACCGAGAGGCACGCTCTTCGTGGCGTTTTTCTTCATCCACTCAAACGAACAGTGCTTCACGATGGCGTCCCACTGAGACTCGTCGATGGCGATGTCGAGAAAGGCCGCGATGCCACGGATCTCTCGAGCCATATCCTGCTTGAGATCGCTGAAGTGAACGAGCTTCACGTTGGGCAGGTCACGGACAGCCCACCAACTCCGCACGTTTTCCCAGAACGGCCAAAACGGGTAGCCGTCGCGATCCAACCACTCTCGCCAATACTGCCGGATGTCGCTGGGCGGCGGCTCGATGGGTGGGCCAACGCGCCCAGGGGTGTTGTTGAGCGCGTCGTACCAGGTCTGGTTCGCGTTGGCATGGTGGTTGTACATGCTCCAGACCACGTCGCGCCCGTCGCGGGCGATGTAGAGATACTTGGCATTGGGAGAGAACTGGATCGCATCGACCGGCAGGTGCGTCTTCATGAAGCGCCGGTGGGTCTGCGCCTCAAGCAGCGGCAGTTTCACTTCCTTGGGCGGCACTCTCAGGTCGACCCACGGCGACATCTCGGCCACGGCGATGTCGGGGTCGCCGTGAAACAGCAACTGGGCGACGATCTGCTGCATCCACGTCGTGCCAGACTTGGCATAGGTCGCGATGACGACGTCGTCGTCGCGAAACACGAGATCGTTCCAGATCGTGGAATCGAAGTGGTGGTTGTGGAGTTCCCGGGTCTTCACCGGCCATTTCGTCGAGTCGCTCATGGGGCCCTCCTTGTGCCGGCGTCCGAAAAAAGAAACAGCCGTATCCTC
>CAMBSN010000037.1 GCA_945870505.1 Candidatus Kuenenia stuttgartensis
CGGGCGAAACGCAGAAGATCGTGACGGTGCTGGTCAACCGCGACACCGCGGCCGAGTCGACCGAGACGCTGTCGCTGAAGTTGAGCAGCCCAACGAATGCCACGCTCACCAAGGCGGCTGCCGCGGGCACGATCCAGGATGACGACGCCCCGACGCCGACACCCCCAACGCCGACGCCCCCGACGCCGACGCCCCCGACGCCGACGCCCCCGACGCCGACACCCCCGCCTACCCCCACTCCCACGCTCCCGACACTGAGCGTGTCAAGCAGCCGAGTGAACGAGGGCAACACGGGCACGACGTCGCTGCAGTTCACGGTCACGCTGTCCGCACCCTCCACGCAAACGGTCTCGGTTCAGTATTCGACCGCCGACGGCACCGCGACTACCGGCAGCGATTACACCGCAGCCAGCGGCACCCTAACGTTTGCCCCAGGCCAACTCACGAAGACGATCACCGTCGGCATCGTCGGCGATACGACGGTGGAGTCGGACGAGACACTCATTCTCAAGCTCGGCACGGCATTGGCGGCCACGATCCTCGCCGGCACGGGCACCGGAACGATTGTGAACGATGATGCCGTGAAGGCCGGCACCTATAACTATGCCGACGTGTTGCAGAAGTCGCTGCTGTTCTACGACGCCCAGCGGTCCGGTGACCTGCCCACGAACTTCCCGCTCAACTGGCGGGGTGATTCGGCACTGACCGACGGCAAGGATGTGGGAGTGGATCTCAGCGGTGGGTATTACGATGCCGGCGACCACGTGAAGTTTGGCCTGCCGATGGCGTCGTCGATGACGCTGCTCGGTCTCGGCGTCGTGCAGTACCGCGATGCCTATGCCACCAGTGGCCTGCTGCCACAGATGCTCGACGCGCTGAAGTGGGGCACCGACTGGCTGATCAAGGCGCATCCGTCGGCGAACGTCTTCTACGCGCAGGTCGGCAACGGCAGCGCCGACCATGCGTTCTGGGGCGCGCCCGAAGTGATGACGATGGGCCGGCCGTCCTACAAACTCGATGCCACGCGTCCCGGCTCCGATGCGGCAGGCGAGGCGGCGGCGGCGCTGGCCGCGGCCTCGATCGTGTTTCGGCCGACAGACGCTGCGTATGCCGACCTGCTCCTGAAGCATGCTCGCGAGCTGTTCACGTTTGCCGACACCTATCGGGGCAAGTATTCCGACAGCATTCCCGACGCGGCGTCGTTCTACAACTCGTTCAGCGGCTACAACGACGAGCTGGCCTGGGGGGCGACGTGGCTCTACAAGGCCACCGGCGAGCAGGCATACCTCGCCAAGGCGGAGGCGATCTACGCCGGCTCGCTGGCGGGCCAACAACTGCAGTGGACGCATTCGTGGGACGACAAGACCTACGGCTCCGCCGTGCTGTTGGCGCAAGTGACGGGCAAGGCTGTCTACAAGGCCGACGCCGAGCGATGGCTCGACTACTGGACGGTCGGTAACTCAAGCGGGCGAGTCAAATACACCCCCGGCGGCCTGGCCTTCCTCGACACGTGGGGCTCGCTGCGGTATTCGGCTAACACGTCGTTCCTCGCGCTCGTCTACAGCGACACCGTGGGGGACAAGAGCGGCCGCTACCACGACTTCGCGGTCCGGCAGATCAACTACATGCTTGGCGACAATCCGCAGGCTCGGAGCTACGTGGTCGGCTTCGGCAACAATCCGCCGCTGAATCCGCACCATCGCGGTGCCAGCGGCGTGTACGACGGCAATGTCAACGCGGCCTACAATAACCGCCACATTCTCTACGGGGCGCTCGTGGGCGGCCCGCAGACCGCCAGCGACAGCGACTATGTCGACTCGCGGGGCAACTACATCTGCAACGAGGTGGCCCTCGACTACAACGCGGCTTTCCAGGGCGCCGTGGCGAGGCTCTACACGGAGTTTGGCGGCAAGGTGGTGGCCACGATGCCGCCGGCCGAGACGCCGACCAACGAGTTCTTCGTGCAGTCGGCGGTGAACACGGTGGGTAGCGGCTTCACCGAGATCAGGGCGCTGCTCAACAACCAGTCGGCGTGGCCGGCCCGGATGTCGTCGAATCTCTCCTTCCGCTATTTTCTGGACATCTCGGAGGTGAAAGCAGCGGGCTACACGGCCGCCGACGTGCAGGTGACCAGCAACTACACGCAGGGGGGCATCGTCAGCGGTCTGCAGGCGTGGGATACAGCGAAGGGCATCTACGTGGTCACGGTCGACTTCGCTGGCACCGCGATTGGTCCGGGCACAGGCAGTTCCTACTGGCGGGAGGCACAGTTCCGCGTGGGCCTGAGGAGTGGGCTGCCTGCCTCCGCATGGAGCGCCCTCAACGACTGGTCGTACCAGGGCATCGGGACTGATCGGAACGCACCAGCCAAGACGGCCTTCATGCCGGTCTATGAACTGGGCAAGCTGGTGTTCGGCCAGGCGCCGACCGGCTTACTGACGCCATCACCGTCGCCGACTCCAAGCCCGACTCCAACTCCGACGCCCACCCCAACTCCCACCCCGACCCCAACGCCCACTCCGACCCCAACGCCCACCACTGGCATCGCCGTGACCTACGCGCAGACAAGCGGCTGGGGGACGGGCTTCAACGGCGACCTGAAGATCAAGAACACCGGCACGACGGCGATCAACGGCTGGACGATGGAGTTCGACATGAAGGCGAATATCGTCAACATCTGGAACGCCGAGATCGTCAGTCACGTCGGCACACGCTACGTGATCAAAAACGCAGCCTGGAATGGCACACTCGCCGCCGGTGCCGAGATCTCGTTCGGCTTCCAGGCCGACGGCATCGCCGGCGAACTGCCGTCAAACAAGAAGGTCAACGGCGTGCTGGTTTCATAGGTCGGGCGGCGGTCCGCCCTGGGCAGCAACACTCCGAACCGGGCGAATCACGCTGGACGCGGCGTGGGGTGGTGGTTCACCCCACGCCTCACGGCGTTGGGCTTGTACGATGCGAGCCGAGTAGCACAGGTTTTCAACCTGTGCCGGATGCGCCGCACGTTGAAAACCTGCGCTACGGATCGGCCGCGACATCACCAGCCTACTGGACCCGGACCCACTCGATCGTCTTCGACATGATGCCCGACCCGGCCACCATCTCAAAGCCTGTGGGGGTCATCTTGATCGTCATTGGGAAGAACTGCCCACGCTTGATCGCGAACACCTCGCCCTTCCACGTGTTCGTGTTCGGATCAAACGTGATGCCCCGCAACATCTCCTTGTTGACCATTTCCTGATTGTCGGCCTTGACGACCCCGCCGAGATATTGGCCATTCGACGGGAAGATCCGGACGTCCACGTTCATGTCAGCCGGCCGCCAGTCGCCCACGATCGCATCGCCCGGATTGCCCTGCGGCTGCTGGGCCATGACGACGGAGGCACACACGGCGACGCCCGCGATAAAGGCGGCGACGAAAACGAGCAGGCGGCGAGTGGTTGTGGTGGGCATGCGGGTGGCTCCCGAGTGTCGAGTTGTGAGGCTGAGTCGGCACGAGACTAGCAAGGCCGCGCGGCAGCCGGCCATGCCAGTTCTCTGCGGAAAGCGACGGGAAGTCGTGGCGAAAAGCCGCTGTCCAGCCTGGCGGGCTACACTGCCGCGAACCCAGGAGCCAACTCAATGAGTCTCATCAATCGGATCGCCATGGTGATCACGGTCGCGGGATGTTTCGCAGTCGGTCGCTGTGATGCCAAGGCGGAGCCGGAGAGCGTGGCAAGCCATTCGGCGGCAGCATACGAGTGGCACATGCTTGTCGCCGCCCCCGGGCAACTCGATGCCGTGCACGCGCGACTCCGCGATGGCGTGCTGCCCGCGCTCGGGAGCCACGGGCTGCGGTGTGTGGGCGTGTTCACGCCGGCCGGAGAGAACCCCGACGGTGTGGTGCATCTGGTCGTGGCCGGCGGTCGCGAAGGAAACGACCCCTCCCGAGGGAATCTGCTCGCGAACGATGCCGAGTGGCAGGCGTTGCTTGCCGGTAGCGACCGCAAGCCGGCGCTCGCCACGCAGCGGAGCATGCAGCGGCTGCAGATGACCGCCTGGTCGCCGCGGCCGGACGCCGGGCAGCAGACCACGCCGCGGGTGTTTGAACTGCGAACATACACATGCCCCGATGCCGCGAAGCGCGAGGCGCTCCTGAGGCGGTTCGAAAGCCACACCATGAAACTCTTTGCCAAGCATGGGATGACGAACGTCATCTACTGGACGCCTGACGGTGGGCCGGACGCGGACACGAAACTCGTCTACCTCCTCGCCCATGACAGCACCACCGCCGCGAAGGAGAGCTTTGCGGCATTTCGGGAGGACCCCGACTGGATCGCTGCCAAGACGGCATCGGAAACGGTGGCCGGCGGCTCGCTGACGACCAAGGAGAAGGGCGTCGTGTCGGAGTTTCTTTCGCCCGCCGCGTATTCGCCGCTGCAGTGAGATGCTTCCGGTTTTGAAAACAGCGTGTCACCCGTCAGGGCGGTCGCCGGCTTCGGTGGCACGGCGTAGACTAGCTCCTCGTATCTGATTCGATCCATCCGCGGGAGCGGGTGCTCACGCGGAGGTGACGATGAGTCGTGCGATGATGATCGCGATGGTCCTGCTTGCCGGCGTTGCGTCCGTGCGGGCCGAAGAGTTTCGGGTGCTCGCCTGGAACGTCGAGAGCAACCGGCCGGGCCAGTCTCAGGTGAGCGATGCCCAGGTCATCGGCGGACAGCTCATCGAACTCCTGCGGTCGCCCGCCACCCGGGCCCAGGTGATCGCCCTCTCCGAGGTGGAGCCGAAGACGGTGTGGACGTATCGGGCGGCGGTTGCCGAAGGCCTCGGCGGCGAGGTTGACTTCGTCACTTCAGCCAGCGGCGGCTACGCCGACGCCGACTCGCTGATGCTCGTCGTGGACGCGAACCGATTTCGGATCGACGAGGTGATCGAGCTTCACCGCTACGCCGGCATCCGGGCGAACTTCACCGTGGAGGATGAGAACTCCTCGGAGCACGGCAGCGTCCGCGGCCGCTCGCCGCTGATCGCCAGGCTCCACGACCTTTCGAGTGGCGACGACGTATGGGTGATCGTCAACCATCTCGCCCGCGGTGAGAACGATCTGCGAACTGACCAGGCCCGGGCGCTCCGCCGCTGGGCCGCCGACCGCAGCGAACCGGTGATTGCGGCCGGCGACTTCAACTTCGACTACGAGTTCAGCTCGGCCAAGGGCAATCCCGCCTTCGACGCCATGCTGGAGGAGGGCACCTGGACGTGGGTGAAGCCCGATCCGCTCATCGACTCCAACTGGTCGGAGGATCGGAAGCGGCTGGGGGCGGGTGTCGACAGCTACCCCGGTTCAATCCTTGATTTCGTGTTCGTGGCCAATGGTGCGAAGCAGTGGAAGGGCGAGTCGGACGTGATCGTGCGGGCCGGCGATTTTCCCGACGATGATCGGACCAGCGACCACCGGCCGATCATCGCGACGTTTCAGCCGACGCCGTAGGCGGGTGCAGGCGTGCACAGGTTGCTTCCATGTAGCCGCAGGTTGGCAACCTGCGAAAGCGCATCGCCGACCAGTGTTTCATGTGCAGGTTACCAACCTGCACCTACGTGTCTGCCGCCGCCTATTCAACGCGGCTTAGAACGCCGCGAACGAGTGGTCCACGAAACTGGTCCACGGTCCCACACCGACCACCGTCGGGCTGTCGAATGAGTCGGGGAACGGTGGGCTGCCGACCGGCTGGCCCCGATACGGCGAGAACGCGGCGTCGCCTCGACGGATGCGGCCGAGATGCGCCCGGTCGGCCGCCTCCGAGCGCCGCGCGTCGTCGATGAACGCGCCAAACTCCCGGCGGGAGCGACGCGACTCCCGGGCCCCGCGTTCCACTTTTGTCCGCTTCTCTTCGATCTCCGTCAGTTTCGCCGTGAGATCTGCCGCCGACATCTCGAGCACGTCTGGCACGGCGGTCAGCAGTGCCGCCCGCCGGTCGTCGGCCATCACGGCCAGGTAGCGGCCGAGCCACTCCCTCGCCTCCGTTGCCTCGGGGCTCTCGAGGATGTGCAGTTTCTCATCGAGTCCTTCGAGCATGTACTCGAGTTCGTAGGACGTCATGCCGGCGGTGCGTGTGGCGAGGTCGCCCTTGATGCGCTGCACCCGATCAGGCGAGTAGACCGGCTGGGCGGCGAGCCACTCGTCGAGTTCGTGCATCGCCCTGCGCCAGCGGCTCCCGGCGAGCACTTCCGCCTTGCGCTGCGCCTCGTCGTCATCCGTCGCAACACTGGCCGCACGTGCGGCCGGCGGGTCGACCGCGGGGTTGGCCGGCGGGGCGGCCCCGACAACGAGGGCGAGAAGGGCCAGGATCGCACCCCAGAGGGCAGGCCGCGAAGCGACTGAACGGATCTGGGCCATCGATCACCTCCGCGGCGGCAGCCGCCTGACAACGTGAAAAGTATTCAGGGGGAACGTCGCGGGCCATCCGATTCCCGTCTGCTGGTGGCGGGGCTTCCGTCACGCCGCGTGCGCATCGATCATGGGGCTAGGAGCAGGCCACGGCATGGAAGACACCCGGATCGACGACACCCGGCAGAATCGCGGGGAGACGTGGGTGCTCGATCTCGCCGTCGGGGCCGACGCGATCGTGCCCGACGGCTGCGGCAGCGGCCGCGACGCCTTCATCGAGTGGCTCTGGGGGACACTTGGGGAATGTGGCTTGGCCGGAGTCTTCGAGGGCGCTGTGGATGCGGAGGCCGCCGCGGCGGCCGGACTGATCGAGTCGCCACGGGTGCTCGATGCGGCCGGGTCGCCTGCCGACCGCGACTGGGTGGCCGAGTTGCCGGCCGCAACGCTTTCCTGCTGGTTCACGGACGAGCTGGCGGCGCGACAGGCGGCCGCCGGCCTTGCTGGCGTGCCGGGCTGCGACGTGCTCGCCGTCCGGACTGAAGGCCACGACGCGGATGAGGCTTCCTGGAGGCAGTCGTTTGCGGCGATTGCCGTGCCGGGGTTTGGCACGGTGTGCCCCGCATGGGATGAAGGCGAGTCGGGGGCCTCGGTTCACGGCAGCACGATCTTCATCGAGCCCGGCGCCGGGTTTGGCACCGGCTTGCACGAGACCACGCAGCTCTGTCTGGCCGCGATCGCTGGCTGGGCCGGGCAGGGAGGACGTCTCGATTGCGTACTCGACTTCGGCAGTGGCTCCGGCATCCTCGGCATCGCCGCCGCGGTCCACGGCGCCGTCTGCGTGCATGCCGTCGAAATCGATCACCGCGTGCACGACGCCATCCGCGGCAATGCGGCCCGGAACGGCGTCATCGACCGGGTTGTCGTGATGAGCGAGCTCCCCACGGATGCCGAGCCCCACGACCTCGTCGTGGCCAACATCGTGGCCGATGTGCTGCTTCAGCATGCGGGGCCACTCGCCGCGGCCGTGCGACGGAATCCGGCTGGTGGCCTCGCCGGCGGCGTCGTGCTCTCTGGCCTGCTCGAGGAAGACGTCGTTCGCGTCGCCCACGTGTTTACCGGGCTGCTTGGCGGGCCGCCCGTCGTGACGCGGCGCGGCGAGTGGCGATGCCTCACGTTCGCGCCGTCAACGATGGCCAACCACGGAGAAACCCGATGCCTCTGATCACGCTTCGCGACGTTCGCGTACGGTTTCGCGGACCGCCGCTCCTCGATGACGTGTCGTGCCACATCGAGGCGGGGCAGCGCATCGGCCTGCTCGGCCGCAACGGTGCGGGCAAGACCACGCTCATGCGGCTCGTTGCCGGTGACCTCAAGCCCGATAGTGGCGAGGTGCTGCTCGCCCCCGGCACACGGGTCGCGATGCTACGGCAGGATGTGCCGCAGGACGTGGGCGGCACGATCGCCGACGTGGTGGCGACGGGGCTCGACGCCGAGGCCCTTGCCGCCACCGTGGACGACGAGCATGACGCCGTCTGGCGGCGGGAGCACGCCGTCGCGAGGATCCTCTCGCGGATGGAGCTTTCCGCCGACGTAGCCTTCGCGCCGCTCTCATCGGGTATGAAACGGCGGGTGCTCCTGGCGCGGGCCCTCGTCGCGGAGCCCGACGTGCTCCTGCTCGACGAGCCCACGAATCACCTCGATCTCGACGCGATCGAGTGGCTGGAAACGTTTCTCGGCCGCTGGGGCGGCACGCTCCTGTTCGTGACCCACGACCGCGCCTTCCTGCGGCGGATGGCGACCCGCATCCTGGAGATCGATCGCGGCCGGCTCTTCGACTGGTCGTGCGACTACGACACGTTTCTGGTTCGCAAGGAAGACGCGCTGGCGGCGGAGGAGAAGCAGGCCGCACTCTTTGACAAGAGGCTCGCCGAGGAGGAGGTGTGGATTCGCACCGGCATCAAGGCCCGGCGGACCCGCAACGAGGGCCGCGTGCGGCGGCTCGAGTCGATGCGGCGGGACCGGGCCGATCGCCGCGATCGGCAGGGTAGGGCGGCCGTCCGCATCCAGGAGGCGGAGCGGAGCGGGGCGCTCGTGGCCGAACTCGACGGCGTGTCGTTCGCCCGCGACGCGCGGCCGATCATCGCCGATCTCTCGGTGACCGTGATGCGGGGCGACCGGATCGGGATCGTGGGCCCCAACGGCGCTGGCAAGACGACGCTGCTGCGGCTCCTGCTCGGCTCGCTCGAGCCGACTTCGGGCTCCGTGCGGCGTGGCACCAACCTCCAGGTGGCGTTCTTCGACCAGCTCCGCGAGCAGCTCGACGACGAGAAGAGCGTGGCCGACAACGTCAGCGACGGTTCCGAGACCGTGCGAATCGACGGCGCCCCGCGGCACGTGCTCGGGTATCTGAAGGATTTCCTTTTCGACCCCGAGCGGGCCCGCCTGCCAGTGAAGTTTCTATCGGGAGGCGAACGCAACCGCGTGCTCCTCGCGCGGCATTTTGCCAAGCCTGCCAACCTGATCGTGCTGGACGAGCCGACGAACGACCTCGACGCCGAGACGCTCGAACTGCTCGAGGAGCGGCTGATGGAGTACACGGGGACCGTGATCGTGGTCAGCCACGACCGCGCGTTTCTCGACAACGTGGCCACGAGCCTGCTCGCCTTCGAGCCCGAGGAGCCGCGGCCAGGGCGGCCGACGCATGTGGTTCGCGAGTATGTGGGCGGCTATTCCGACTGGCTCCGGCAGCGGCCGCCGCGGGTGCAGGCGAGGGCGGAGGCTACCGCCCGCAGTTCGGCGGAGCCTGCGGCCACGCCACCGGCGTCGTCCCGCAAGAAGCTGTCGTATAAGGAGCAGCAGGAACTCGCGGCGCTACCAGGTCTGATCGAGCGGCTGGAGGCCGAGATCGCCGGCGTTCATGCCGAGATGGTCACTGAGGGCTACTATCGGCGGTCGGGAGACGTGCTGGCGGCCGACAAGACCCGGCTCGACGACGCCGAGCGGCGGCTCGCGGAAGGGTATGCCCGCTGGGAGTTGCTCGAAGGGACGGCGTGACGATCAGCCGGGAGCCGCTTTCAGAAAAAGCCGGTATTGGAGATCCGGGTCCCCGACAACAGCGTGGTCGATGTCCGTATGAACGCATCGAGCCGCCGTTGAGCCTGTCTCCAACTTGCGAGAGCCGGTGTCGATAGCACGACCTGCTCCAACTGACGGAACCGGTCGCTGGCCGATTTCATCCCCTGCGAAAAGGAGCCGTACACATTCGCGTCGTTTGCCCACTGTGCATTGCTCCACTGCGATGCAGCCGAGAGCAGCGCCACCCGGATGGCATCGGTCTGTTGGGTGTTGAGCAGGATGGCGACCGGCAGGTATGCCTTGTCCAACCCAGCTTCGACCGCCGTCGTCCAGGTAAGAATCTCGCTTGGCTGCGGCTGCCGGCCATAGAGGGTTTCAAACGTCGTGCTCACGATGACGGAAACGGGCGTGCCGGCGAGTCCACCGCCAAAGTGGGACGCGGTCCGGGCTGCGACCGTCGGGTCCGCAAGAAATCGCTCGACAAACTCCGCGATCGACTGCTGTTTCCCGAGCGAAGCGGCCGCCCAGTATGAGGTGGCGGATGGCGTGCTCAGCCCGCCCGTGTAGGCAATCGTGGCGAGATTGACCACATTGCTGCGTGCCCGACTTTGGGAAGCACTGAACGTGGTTTGCAACCGCGATTGGCGGATGCCCTCGAGATCCCCTGCGTCGATGGCTTCGATGCCGCGGAGGTCGATCGGCAACTGGTCTGCAGTGTTTTCCATCGCATCGGAGGTCGGCTTGAGACCATCAACGCCATTCCCTTGCGGCAGATAAAGCGTGTCGCCGACGAGAAGCCCGCCATTCGCACGGGCGGCCGTAAACACGGGCGTGGCGGCCGACTGGTCGGTGGCCGGCCTGTCGATTGCCACGAGATGAAGCGGCGTCAAAGGATTGCCCACGTTGACGACCATATCATCGTGCGGGAAGGCGGTCGTAGAACCGTGCCCCGCATGGGATGACGAAGATCCTTCAGACGTTGCGATGAAATGGCCGGCGTTCAACTGCAGCGTGTATGCCGTCGAGCCAGCCGGCGTTTGCGCCGTGATCAAAAGATTATCCAGCGGTCCCTGGGCAAAACGGTTGTACCCGGCTGTCAGCACCAGTGAGGTGGCGTCGCGCAACGCAGCATCACTGATCACGGCATCAGCCAGAACATTCGTGGCGGGAAGATACCCGCCCTCCAGTTTCCCGGTCTGATAGAGCAGCGTGAATGCCGCCCCATCGAGGATCGTGACACGGACGCCGTCGTTCACCTTGTAGAGCAGGGCAAAGTCGTTGAAGTTGTCGAAATTGAAGTCACCCACAACCATGCTTGTCTGCTGGGCGGTCAGCCCCGCCACCGGCGAGATGGTTGACTTGGTGTGATCGTGGCTGGCCACATGGTCAGGCGGAGAGGCCGCGACCCCGTGATGGGCAATGCTCTCCCAGGGATTGAACGCAAACTCCTCGGTGAAAGCGTTGCCTGTTCCCCCCGGCGAGTTCCACGCTTGAATCTGAAAGTCGTGGAGCGACACGGTGTCGCCGGGCCCGTGCTTGAGAAACGCCCCGGTGACCACATCTCGCTGACCGTCACCGGAGAAATCCTCCGGAAACGCCCAGGGAGCCAGGTCCGATGCAACGGGCGTAATGCTGCTGAGCACCTTGGTCTTTCCCGTCTCCAAGAGGGCCCGGCCATCGACGATCGTCACGGCCCCGCTCCCCGCGGCTGATACAAGGATGTCCTGCACGTAATCGTGGTTGATGTCGCCGACCTGAGCTCGCCGGGCCGTCGTTCCTGCAGTCCCCGAGAGCTGGATGGCATACGGACGGTAGTTCTGAGCAAGTCGCACGCCGATCGTCTGCTCCGATCGGTCTTGCGCCGGGTTGATCGCGTTGATGACCGATGGGAACTCGGCGGGAACGAGCCAGCTGGAGTCAGTGTTTTCGATCACCTTGACTCCCTGCATCATGCCCGCATCCTCGTGGACAAGGATGTGGCAGTGATAGACGTACGTGCCGAGGAAATCCTGATAGAGCATGCGAATGGTCGTCGACGTCGCGCCAAACGTGTTGAGCGTGTTGACAGTCGTGGGATCCGACGCTTCGGCAATCGGGTAGAAGGCACCCTTGAGCGGCTGCTGCGTCACAATCTGTCCCGTCGTCGTGTCGAAGTAGCGGTAGCCCGATGAGTTCAGCATCGTGACATCCTCCAGGCTCCGATTGGCGGCAAGTTCCGTGTCGGCTGCCTTGACCTGATAGTCATTGATGTGAATGTGGAAGGGATGGGCGATGTATTGCGCGGGCTGCCCGTTGCTCCAGTTCTTGATCTCCCACTGCTCGACGGTTCCGAGCTGTGCAATCGTCAGATTGCCGTTGGGATAAACGTGATCATTGATGAGAAACGGATTGGTGTATCCAAGCCATCCGTCTTGGAGCGAAGAAACCGGCAGTTCCGTGTAGTTCCGGTAGGTCTCGCCCGTCGTGGAGGTGTATTCCGCGAGAGCCTTCTGTGTTGCCGCATCGCGTTCGCCAGGCGGCCCCACCAGGGTCCAGATGGCGAAATTGAACTCCCGGTCGCGGATCGGCTTCCAGACATCGGTTCCATCGGAAGCCTTGGCGAAGAGATTCACCGACGGCACCGCGTTGTTGTCGTAGTCGGAGGCCTTCGTGTCGGGCGTCACATACTGGATCGGAATGCGGGCATTCGTCGCCGCGATGAAGGCGTCCTGCTCGGAGGCGGAGAGCGCCGGCGTTTTCGCGGCCACGTTGAAGATCGCCATCGGACCAGGGCCACTGTACGGCTTTCCAAACCCGGTCGCCTCGGAACTCAGGTTGGGGTAGCCGCCATTGATGTTGTCGATGTTGTAGGCGAGGTCTGGCCCCGGGAAATCGTTCTTCCGCGTGAACGAGTAGGCCCCCATGTTGACGATGGAGAAGTTCTTCTCTGTGTCCGATGCTGCGTCGTACTGCGTGAACGACTGGATCGACTCCAGTTCCGTCTTGCCCTCGGGCATGTAGACGAGGAAATCGTAGCGCTTGCCCGCGGGAATGCTCTGGATGAAGTCGGCCTGGGTGTACGCGGTCGGCGCGATGATTGAATCCTGCCCGAGCGCACCGGCGATCCTGCGGATCTGCGGCAACTGGTGCCCGTCTTCGCCGTAGATATACAGCGGCAGGTGGCTCTTGGTGCCATCGGGCGCGGTGTGCAACAGCGCGATGTTGAAATAGGCGTTGTTGGACTGGTTGGTGACCGTCAGCGACTGCCAGCCACCGGCCCCCGGTTGCACCGTTGGCTGAAACTCACCATTCACCGTGACCATGTTCATCCGGTTGATCACACCGGCCAGATCGTCCAGCGCCGCGGGGACAAGTTGGCCGGAGATCGGGTCATAGCCGATCTCGAGATTCTTCAGCTGGGCGAGGTTGCGAGGCGTGTTTTCCAGCCCGGGAATCTGGCTCAGAGGATCGCCGATTTGCATGGCTCCCGAGAGGCCCCCGTAGACCTGTTGATTGACGCTGGGGTGGTAATGGGGGTGGTACCAGTAGCTGCCCTTCCCGTGATTTTCCGGCAGCTCGATGACGGTGGTCCAGTCTTGGCCGGAGGTGTATCGCGCGAGGACGTTGTCGCCAAAGCCACCGGGGTTCGTGTGGGAGCCGTGGAAGTGCATATTGGTCGAATTCTGGCCGGCGACATGGCTCGTGTTGTTGCCATAGGAACTGCTGAGCACCAGGCTAGCCTGCTGGTTCTGCTGCTCTGTCAGGCCGGGAATGGAAAGGCGGTTTCGCATGTGCAGATTCATGGTGTCGCCCGGCTGCACCATCAGCAGGGGACCTGGATAGCTCGAGCCGTAGCCTTGGTCGCCGGCGGTAAGTTGCTGATAGGTGCTGAGAAACACGGGATACCACAGGCGCGGGTTTGCAACAGAGCCTGGGGTGTCCATCGCTGCAAGGTTTTCGAGAAGGGCTTCCTTGTCGAAGTCGGAAGCGACGGTGGTTTGGCCCTTGTAGGATTTCCAGAGTTCTTCCGGGCGGTAGTTGGCGACCCTGCTGATCTCCGTAAAGATCGCATCGTCGGTCGTTCCGACCGCTGTCCAGTACGGTTTGGTGCTGGCATCTTTCGTAACGCCAAGTCCGACGTAGCCGATCGCCTTCGCGGCCGCCACGGCACGGTTGCGAGGCATGCGGGTATAGAGCGAGACCAGTTCGGTGTGGTACTCGGTGAAAATCGAATCGGCAGACCGCGGATCCGATGGATCCTTTGCCGTGATCTGGGGCAGGTAATAGTCGTTGAGGAACCGATCGACGCCCGGGATCGTGATCGGATCGGTCGAGATCCTTAACGTGGTATCGAGCGTTCCCTTCGGCTGATTCCCAGTGGCCACGAACGTGCTTGTTCCGGGGTCATAGGTGATCCCGGATGCGGTGATGACGTTTGGAGATCCATCGCTACGGCGCGGAAACAAAGCGCCGACTGTATAGTTGAATGCCGGCGCGGCGGCCGGACGCGGGGGGACGGTGGCGACCTGCCGGGCGGTGCCGCTGGTGCCGCCATGCGTCGTAACCACGGCGTTCAAGGGCCCGGCGCCGGTGGGCCGCGCGGTCAGGAAGACCAGCAGTTTCGTGGCGCTGGCCTCCACCACGGTCCCCTCCGCTCCGTTATTGAAATAAACGGTATTGTTGGCCGCGACGCGGTCGAAGCCGCGACCTTTGATCTTCAGCGTGGTGGCGGCATCGGGAAGAATCGTGGATCTCGCCGTGATGACTGGTCGAGCCACGACTTTCGCCACCATGATCGGTGGTCCGCTCTTGCCGCCGAAAGATCGCACGACAGCTTTCAGCGGGCCGCGGCCGTTGGGAAGTTTTGTGAGAGCCACAGTCAGTTCAGAAGGCGACGCCTTCACGATCGTTCCGATGGCGGAGCCGGAGAGCCTGACGGAGTTCGTGCGATTGGTGGGGTCGAAGCCGGTGCCACGAATCACGAGCGTCTGCGCATTGTCGGCCAGGAGAGCGTTGCTTCTCGTGACTCGCGGTCGTTCGACAACGGTCGCCACTGGGACCGTGCTCCCACTGCTGCGACCATTGGTTGTGATCACCGCCGAAAGCACCCCGAGATTCTTCGGCCGGCGTGTGAGCTTGACCACAAGCGAGGTTGATGTCGCCTCGACTACGATCCCTCGTGCGCCGCCGGTGAACACCACCGCGTTATGCCCTTTGCGCGGGTCGAAATGTGAGCCGTAGATCGTCACCCGAGCAGCATTTCGCGCGAGTCCAGCAACGTTGTGGTCTACCACAGGCACCGCAATGGCAGGCTGGGCATCGTAGAGGGCCGACTCGTGCGAGCTGTGTGGGGCGAATGCCGGCTGCTGCACGGCATGCTCCGCCGAGAGCACGACGCGACGCTCAAGTGCCTCAAATCCGATCGCCGCGTCGAGGTTGCCAGGCCGTTTTCGGGCTGCGGACGAACGCGACGGCCTACGTCGCCGGTGGCGGCCAAAATCTATTTTGGAAGAGTCGTGCATGCGATTGCTTGATGAGTGACTGACGCGAGTAATGATTCAGGAAAGAAGTTCCTGCTGGGCGCCAGCCGGGGCCCTGCTGAACGGCTTCCCTCCGATTGAGCCGGAGGCGTTGATAAAGGATTTGAGCATACCGTGCGCCTGCACTGGAGCTAGTTAATTCGTCTTCGACTCATACGGGTCACACTTGATGCTCGCGCGTTGGAGGGCCACCGCAGCCGGCCGGCGACATGCTCGAAGCCGGCGGGACGTGGGAGTTCTCGGCTCAAACGCTCCGGAGTGACCGCCGCGGGGCACACGTCGCACCGGCTTCTGCGCGTGCCTCCGATCCGGCTGCTACCCCTTCCGGAATCGCACCCGAGCCCAATGCGAACGGGGAGGACACGCAGGTTGAAAACCTGTGCTCCATGAAAGCCACAGGTTGCCAACCTGTGCTACAAGGGGCCGCGAGGGGCTGCCCGTGCCCGGGATCCGGCGTTGCTCGGGCACCGATCCGCCGCAGGCGGATTGGTCGGCGAAGCCAGGATGGCGAAGCGGAGAAAGCAACGAGTGAGCGGAGGGCAGGATGCTGGGAGCCGGGCCGCGCCCGGCGACCGTAAGCCGGAGCCGACGCCGGGAAGGCGGAGACGGCGCGACAGTCGCATGCCCGCAGCGAGTGTCCGGCGACGGGCATGGGTGGCCCCGAGCCTGATACACGCGCGAGCATCAAGTGTGAGCCGTATAAGTCGGGCTCGAGGGATTCAAGCAGCACTGGCGGTACGTTGTTGTCCGGTATGCGGCGCTACCGGACAGACGTTGCCTTTGCGGCGTGGTCGCCCAAGAACTGGGCTGCGTCGACAAGCGGGCATGTTGTTTGGCTGGTGTTCCCTCTATCTGGGCGGCATCAACGGCGTGATGGGCGATGGCTCCGTCCAGTACATCGATCTCGCGATGGACAAGCAGACTTGGGCCGTGATGGGCAGCATCGCCGATGGCGGCGTGTATTGACGCACCGCCGACGTAGCCTCACGGCTGCGGGCTGGCGGGGAGGCCCTTGATCCAGGCGCGAACCACCGCCACGGCCTCGTCCTGAACCAGGCTGCGGCCGATGTTGGGCATCATGATGCTCGGGTCGTGCGACTCGATCCGATACATGAGCACCGACTCGTCGGGCTTGCCCGGCACGATGTCGTACTTCCGACCGCCGGCCCCGTGTCCCGCCGCCACCGGGCTTTTCCACACGCCGAGCTGCGCCGGCGACTCCTGCTCCCAGCTGAGATCGAGCCCCGTGGTGCGGGCCGTGCCGATGGCGTTGTGGCAGTGGCCGCAGTTCATGGCGAGCCAGGCGCGGGCCCGGCGGGTGACCGTGCCGAGTTCCGGATTGTCGAAGCAGGGGACGGTTTCGACGTCCGCCGCGCCCGCCGCACCGCCGGGCAATCCGCGCAGCATCCCGACCTGGGCGAGATAGGCCAGCTGGCTCCGCTCGACGGCAGCGCGGTTGTCTCCCTGGAGCGCGGCGACGAGATCTCGGTCGATGCCGGCTTCGACCGTGGGCAGCGGTCGGTTGAGGTTGCGGGCGGTGGGGCCGAGTGGCTGATACTGGCGGTCTTGGGCATGGCAGCTGAGGCACTGGTTGGCGTTGGGTACCTCGTACCGCGTGGTGCGGGGCTTGCCGTCGTTATGAATCCAGCCGACCTCCATCGCCGCGCCGCCGAGGGCGAGTTCGGCGTCGGTCTGGTCGGCGTTCCAGAGATACGACGCCCCGAACCAGCCGTCATCGCACCGCATCTCGATCCGGGTCTCGAGCAGCCGCTCCCCCAGCGACGCGTCGCGGAAGTCGTGACGGTAGGAAAAGGTCTTGGCCATCACGGTGCCGACCGGGAACCGCGGCATCCCCTCGCCGGCATACTCCATCACGCCGCCGGCGGGCAGCTTGATGAACCGCCGCTTGTCGGCGTAGTCGGTGAAGAGCTGCGTGTTGAGCTCGTAGAGCACAACGCCCGCCGCGGGCACCTGTGCCTTCAGCGGCCCCGCGAAGAGCCCAAACTCCGAGAGCCTGCGGGGCATCGATCGATACACCCGGACGGCGGCGGGCACCTCCTGCGGCAGGGTCGCGGGCGGGGCGAGTGTCACCTTCGGCAACGGCGCGATGTCGGCGGCGTGGGCCTTGAGGTCGGTCTTGAACGAGTAGCCGCCGGTGAGATACGAGGTGAGCGAGAGGTTGCGGAGGTCGAAGTTGCCGAACGTCGCCGCACCGTTGCCTTTGATGCTCAGCGTGGGGCCGCCGTCTTTGGCCCGGTGGACGCCGTCCCAGAGGATGTCGGGAAACTTCTTGCCGATCACCTGCTTGAGCTGCGTTGCCATCGCGCCCTGCGGGTTGCTTCCGCCACGCGTGATGCGGTTGTCGTGCACCGACACATGTTCGGGAATCGGGTCGTAGGTTTTGTCCTTGATCTTTTTCTTGCCGAGCACGTTGTAGCTGACGAGCAGGACGTTGGCCGTGTGGTGGTGGTCGATCGTGTTGTCGAACACCTCGACGTGGTCCATCGCCAGCACCATCACGCCCGTCCCCTGAGGCACGTTCGACACGACGCTCCCCTCGTCGGCGAAGTTGCGGTGGTTGTTGCCCACGACCTCGTTGTGGAACACGCGGACGTTCTTTCCCGCCTTGATCTGCAGGCCCGGGAGGTCGAACACCAGCACGCCGCCGGTATTGTTGGTGGCGACGTTGTCGTGGACGTCGGCGTCGATCGTGTTCTCAATTTCGATGCCCGCGACGTTGCGTTCGGCCCGGCAGTCCCGCACCACCACCCGCTTCGACTGCCCCACGTAGATGCCGGAGTCAGAGGCGCCAAACGCTGTGCACTTCTCGATCAAGACGTTCTCGCACTGCACCGGGTACAGGCCGTAGCCGCCGTTGTCGGGCGAGGCCGTGCCGGTCCACTCCACCCGCACGTCCCGGAGCGTCACATCTCGGGCGCCGAGCACCTTGACGGCGTTGCCGGCGGTGTCTTCGATCGCAAGCGATTCCAGCGTGAAGCCGTCGCCGGTGGCCTCGATGCCCTGGCCGCCGTCGACCTGCCCCCTGAAGGAGAGCACCGTCTCGCTCGGGCCGCGGCCGCGGATCGTGAGGCCCGCCGCGGCCACGTCGATCTGCCGGGGCAACTGGTAGCGGCCCGCCTCGAGCTGGATCACGTCGCCGGGCAGCGAGTCGATGATCCGCTCCTGGATATCGTTGGGGGCATTCGGGCCAGGGGAAACTGAGTGCACCTGTGGGTTGAATGCCGCGGCCTGGCTCCCGCCGCACATGGCAACGGACGCCGTCTCCGGAGCGGCGGTGGCAGCGGGCGGCTCTGCGGCAGTGGCCACGAACGTCGCGACCAGTGAAAGCGCCGTCCATGCTGCCGCCGTCGTCCTGCCGAACGCGTGCACATCCATCGCATCGGTTCCCCTGCGGAATCGTCCAGATCTTGGGCCGTTGAGCGGTTTGCCCTGTGCCCATCGTATCCCGCGGATTAAGGTAGGACAGGTGCGTTTGCCCGCCCCGGCGGCGCAGCCCGTGGAGACGTCGATGCCACCCAAACTCCCCACTGATTCGCCCGCAATCGATGCCGCCTTGCACCGCCTGGCGGAGGGGGCCCAGCGCCACGCGTTGCGGAGCCCCGCGGACCGCGGCACGCTGGCGCTTCAGACCGCGCAGGCGGTGGCGGCGGTCGCGATTCAGTGGGGCGAGACGGCCGCAGCCATGAAGCTTCTTCTTGAGCCGAGTAGCCGCGGCGGCCTGCAGGCGGGGCCGACGCCCGCTGCGGTGCTGGCAGAGGAGACCGCCACCGGTCCGCTGGGCACAGTGCGACTCTTGGTGCTCACGGCGCAGACCCTCGCCGCGGCCCAGCGGAACGCGCGGCCCACGCTCTCCTCCCCGCCGCGTCCGGGCCATCCCGATCGTCGCGGCGATCGACTGCACGGCGGGCTCGACGACCACGTGGAGGTGGACGTGATGCCGGCGGGCGTTGGCCGTTTCCACGATCAGATGGTGTTTCGCGGCTACCGAGGAACCGTCCGCTGCGGGAACGTGGGCGACATGGCCGCCTTCGACCGCGCGTGGGCCAGGGAGATTCAGACGCGGCCAACGGCGGGTGGCGTGGCCGTGGCCCTCGGGGCGGGCAACGTCACGGGGCTGGCGGTGGCCGATGCGATCAGCCACATCTTCGAGCATGGCCGGACGGTCCTGCTCAAGCTCCATCCGCTGCACGGCGCGTTGGAGCCGATTCTCCGCGAGGCGCTGAGGCCGCTGATGGCGGCTGGCGTGTTGGAGATCGTCACCGGCGGGGCCGAGGTGGCGAAGGCCGCGGTGGCGGCGCCACTCGTCACGCACGTGCATCTCACGGGAGGTGATGGGGCCTACGACGCGCTGGTCTGGGGTGGGCCGCGGCGGGATCGCCCCGCGGGCGCTCGCCCCGTGCTCGCCAAGCCGATCACCTGCGAACTCGGCAATGTAACCCCCTGGATCGTCGTGCCCGGCCGCTACACGCGGCAGCAACTTGAGTGCCAGGCCGATATGGTGGCCGCCTCGATCGTCAACAACACCTCGTTCAACTGCATTGCCACGAAGCTCGTCATCACCTGCCGCTCGTGGGACCAGCGGCAGGCGTTTCTCGATCACGTGCAGCGGCGGCTCGCGGAGCAGCCTCCCCGCCGGGCCTGGTATCCGGGATCAACTGCGCTCTGGGAAACGCTGGCCGAGCGGCAGGCCCCCGCCGACGGCACGCTGCCAACCGTCTTTCGCACCGGGCTCGATCCCGACCGGGATGCCCGCTGGATGGAGCGGGAGTGGTTCGTGCCGTGCGTCGGTGAGGTGGCGATAGAAGCCGACTCCGTTGACGCCTTTTGTTCGCTGGCCGTCGAGCACACCCGGCGAATCCCTGGGTCACTCGCCGCCAACGTCACGCTTCCGGCCGCGGTCGATCCGGCGACGCGGCGGCGGCAGGAGATGCTGCTCGACCACCTCGCGTATGGCGTCGTGGCGGTGAACTGCTGGTCGGCGCTTGCCTATGCGATGACGTCGATTCCCTGGGGCGGTTTTCCGGGCGGCACGCTCGAGGAACCCGGCAGCGGCCTGGGGATGGTGCACGATCCGCTGCTGCTGCCGCTCGTTCACAACTCGATCCTCCGCGGCCCACTCGTTGTCTGGCCGAAGCCACCGTGGTTTGCCTGGAACACCCGGGGCGTGCAACTCACCCGCGGCGTGACGGCGATGTATGCCCGCGCCGCCGCGGGCCACGCGACGTTCCCGGCGCTCATGCGGCTCCTGCCCGATGTGCTCTTGGGCTGAGGAGCAGCGAAGCACGCCGAGATGATTCGGGCTTCTTCGGCCGCATTCGCAGGTGTCCGCGCCGCGACAGCCTGCACCGGCGTGCTTCGCCGCCACCCGCCGTGGCCGCTGCCTAGAATCGCCCGCTCCAGAGGATGGCGCCGTTCGCCGTGGCATGCATGCCTGCTCCACATGCCACGAGCCCCAATGCACCTTCCGCCGCTCAACCGCGTCGCCTTCGTCGGTAACTACGTCCCCCGCCGCTGTGGCCTGGCGACGTTCACCCGCGACGTCCGCACCGCCGTCGCCACCCACCTTCCGGCCGCCGAGTGTCCGGTGATCGCGATGGATGACGGCGACGGGCCGCTCGACTATCCGGCCGAGGTGCGGTTCACCTGCTCCGACGCCGATCCCGACAGCTACCGTCGGGCCGCGGAACTTCTCGCCCTCGCCAACGTGGACGTCGTCTCGCTGCAGCACGAATACGGCATCTTCGGCGGCCCTGCGGGGGAACGCGTGCTCGATCTCGTTCGCGAACTGCGGATGCCGGTGCACACCACGCTCCACACGGTGCTTGCCCGGCCCACCCCAGAGCAGCGGCGGGTGATGGACGAACTCCTGCACCTCTCGGCCCGCGTGGCGGTGATGACCAACCACGGCCGCGAACTGCTCCGCTCCGTCCATGGCGTGGCCGACGACCGCATCGACGTGATCCCGCACGGCATCCCCGACACCGCCTTCATCGATCCGGAGTTTCACAAGCGCCGCCTGGGCTTTCCTGGAGCAAACGTGTTGCTCACCTTTGGCCTGCTGTCGCCCGGCAAGGGGATCGAGCATGTGATCCACGCGATGCCGGCGATCGTTGCCCGGCATCCGGCGGCGGTCTACGTGATCGCCGGCGCCACCCATCCGCGGCTCCTCCGCGACGAAGGGGAGCGGTATCGCGAGTCGCTCGTCGCGCTCGCGTCGAAACTCGGCGTCACCGACCGCGTGGTGTTTTGCGACCGCTATCTCGAACTAGACGAGCTCGTCACACACATCGGCGCGGCCGATGTCTATGTCACTCCCTACCTCGGTGAGGATCAGGTCACCTCAGGGACGCTCGCCTACGCCTTTGGCTGTGGCACGGCCGTGGTCTCCACGCCCTATCGCCACGCCGTGGACTTGCTCGCCGACGGCCGCGGCGAGATCGTGCCCTTCCGCGACCCAGCCGCGATCGCCCGCGCCGTCTGCGACCTGCTCGGCGACGATGTCCGCCGCCAGGCGCTGCGGACGCAGGGCTGGCTGCTTGGCCGCGAGATGATCTGGCCGAGGGTTGCCGCCCGATACGCCGAGTCGCTGGCCCGCACGCGGCTCGCCGCACTCGTCAGGCGGCGACGGAGCGACGCTCCCGTGCCTCCCGTGCCCCGCCGCCGGCCCCCCGAGCCGCTGCTCAAGCACCTCGCGAGGCTGACTGACTCGACCGGGGTGATGCAGCACGCTGTCGGAGACCTGCCGCTCCGTGCTGAGGGCTACTGCACCGACGACAACGCCCGGGCCCTGACGGTGATGGTGCACCTCGACGACCTCGGGCTCGAGTCGCCATGGTCGGATCGCGCGGCCACCACGTTTGCGTCGTTTCTCGCGCATGCCTTCGACTTCGGCACGGGACGGTTTCGCAACTTCATGAGCTACGACCGCCGCTGGCTCGATGACTCCGGTTCGGACGACTGCCTCGGCCGAGGCATCGTCGCCCTCGGCACCTGCGTCGGTCGCTCCCGCCGCGAGAGCCTCCGTCGGTTCGCGATGGAGCGGTTCGCTCCGGCCATTCAGGCGGCCCTCTGCACCACCAGTCCGCGGTGCTGGGCGCTGGCGATCATCGGCCTCCGCGAATATCTCCGTCGGCTCCGCGGAGACCGGGCCGCCACCGCCGCCAGCCGCGAACTGACCGCGCGGCTGCTGGCGCTGCACCACGCCAACGCCGGCCCGGGCTGGCCCTGGCCGGAAGACATCGTGGCCTACGAAAACGGCCGCCTCTGCCAGGCGCTGATCGCGGGAGGTTGCTCATTCCTGCCGGAGGCCCGCGCGGCCGGCCTCGAAATGCTCGACTGGCTCTGGAGCGTGCAACTGTCGGAGAGCGGCCGCTTCTCGCCGGTGGGATGCCGCGGCTTTCTGCAGCGGGGAGGCGACGCCGCCACGTTCGACCAGCAGCCGATCGAGGCCCAGGCGATGGTGGCGGCCTGCGTGGAGGCCTTCCGCACGACCGGCGACGAACTGTGGCGGGGCCGAGGCTGGCTCGCCTTCGAGTGGTTTCACGGCCACAACGTGCTCGGCGCGGTGGTTGCCGATCCCCGTACCGGCGGCTGCCACGACGGACTGCTCGAGGATCGCGTGAGCGAAAACCAGGGGGCCGAATCGACCCTCGCTTACCTCGCTGCGGTCATCGACGTGCGGCTGCTGGCGGCCGAGCTGCCTCGCGAGCAGCGCGTCCGCACTGGCGCTAGGGCATAGCCCATGGAGGTCACCCGCACCGGCGTGCTGCTACGACCCAACAACGCCCGGGTGCTGTACCGCCCTTTCGAGCCGCCCCAGCCACAGCGGGCGATGCGGATCATCGGCCGCGTGATGTCGCTCGACGAGGAGGAAGTTGAGCAGCTTCTGGTGGGGGTGCTCTCCGAGTTCCACGGCCGCCACCAGCGGCTCGTGAGTTTCTTCGGGGAGCGGTTCGAGTCGGTCCGGCACCATCTTCTCACCGACCAGCCCATTTCCAACGCCCGGCAACTGCTCATCGGCTCCTACTTCACCCAGGAGTATGCTCTGGAGAGCGCCGCGCTGTTCAATCCCTCGATCGTGCTCCACCCGGATCAGAGTGATCTCGGCCCCGGCATGGCGCGATTCATCCTCAGCCTCCGGGCCACCGGCGAGGGGCACGTGTCGAGTGTGGGCTTCCGTTCGGGCACGATCGACGCCCAGGGCACGATCGCGATCGCCTCGCCCACCGGCTACGTGACGGCTCCCCGAGCCGTGGCCAGCGCGGCCTACGACAAACCGCTGTTTCTGCGGAAGCTTGCCGAGCTCGGGATCGTGGATGGGCTGACCGACCCGCTGTTTGCGGGCCTCAATGAGCAGTTCACGCTCCACGATCTCGACAAGGCCCTGTCGATCACGTCGCGGCAGCAGCGGATCCGCCGCCGCGAGTGGGAGCCGCTGGCAGCGGCGATCGTGGCGCTGGCCCAGGCCAACTACGAGATCGAGTGCGACCCGGAGTCCGACATCTCGGAGCGGGTGATCTTTCCCTACTCGCCGGCGGAGACCAACGGCATCGAAGACGCCCGGTTCGTGCGGTTCACCGACGACGACGGCTCAATCCGCTACTGCGCCACCTACACCGCCTTCGACGGGAGCGTGACACTCCCGCAGTTTGTCGAGACCGACGACTTCGTGCGGTTTCGGGTGAGCACCCTCAACGGTCCCGAGATCGCCAACAAGGGGATGGCTCTCTTTCCACGGCGGATCCGCGGATCCTACGTGATGCTCTCCCGGCAGGACGGGGAGAACATGTCCCTGATGGAGACCGACATGCTCCACTTCTGGCACACGCGGCGGCTGATCCTCCGGCCGACGCAACCCTGGGAATACGTCCAGATCGGCAACTGTGGCTCGCCGATCGAAACGCCCGCGGGCTGGCTCGTGCTCACGCATGGCGTGGGCGCGATGCGAAAGTATTCGATCGGGGCGGTGCTCCTCGACCTCGATGACCCGAGCCACGTGATTGGCAGGCTCGTCGAGCCGCTGCTCTCGGCGAATGAGAATGAGCGGGTGGGCTACGTGCCCAACGTGGTCTATAGCTGCGGGAGCATGGTGCACGGCGAACTGCTCGTGATCCCCTACTCGATGAGCGACTACGCCACGTCGTTCGCCACGGTGCCGCTGGCCGACGTGCTGGCCGCCCTGACGCCCCTCTGAGCAATCGGCTCTGGCCGAAAACGAGTGCGGCCGGCGACCTCGGGCGGAAGGCCCGAAATCGCCGGCCGCGTCACGGCAGGGTCATGCCTGGGAGCGAGACGCCCGTGCGTTTCGGGCCCGGTTGAGCTTTCCGATCACGAACACCCCGGCTCCCGCGCCGAAGGCGAGCAGCACGGTGGCCGACGGCTCCGGCACGTAGACCGCCTGCAGGGTCGTTGAGCCGTTGATCAACTGCAACTGCCAGTTGGCGGTGTCGCTGGCCTGCAGGCTGAAGAGGCTGTTGTTCATGGCGATCGTGCCCGTAGCGGCTGTCATCAGGTTGAACGTCTGGCCAGGCGTCAGTTGCGTGCCGGTGTAGTCGATGTGCATATAACCCTGCGTCAGATTGGCTGCAGTGTTGCCGGGGACGGACGTACCGCTAATCGTGCCCGTTAGGTTGATCAGCGACGGGCCGTTCTGATCGAACGAGAACTGAAGCAGGCCGTTTCTCGAGGTGCTCGTGATGTTGGCCATTTCGAGCCCCCACACGCTGACATTCGCTTGTGAGCCGATGATCGACAGGATCGCGCTATTCGTGGCGCCGTTGCCGCCGCCGAACCGCAGCGCCTGGGCGACAGTCACGGGCTGGCCGAGGTTCACGGTGGCGTTGCCGCTGATCCGGAGTTCGCCCTGCTGAAAGTTCGACGATGCCTGATTGCGGTTGAGCACCACGTTGCCGCCAGCATAGAGGCCGCCGGCGGTCGAAAACGTTCCTCCGCTGACCGTATACAGGCCGTTTGAAGAGGTGTCTGAGCCGGCGTTTTCGCCGATCCGCAGTTCGCCCTTGTTGTAGTAGAACACGCCACCCGTTTGCGTGAACGTGCTAGAGCCGGATGCCCCGATACGACCATTCCTATAGACGCCGGTGCCGTCAAAGTGTTGGATCGTGCCCGAGCTAAGCGTGAGCGCTCCCATCTTGGCGTTGGCGACGCTGGAGCTCATCCAGAACTCGTCGTTCATGAACACCGGGTATCCCTGTCCATCGACGACGGGCAAGAAAGACGGTTGATTTGAGAAACTGGCGCCGCTCCAGTTGCTCGCGTTGGTCCAATACCCATACGTTGTGCCGCCGGGCACCGTACCTGAGACCGACCCGTTCCAGGTGCTTTGAGCCATCGCAGTCGTGCTCGCCACCGTCAAAGCCGCCGTGCACGCGCACGCCATTACCATCCGCTTGATCATCGCCATGATCGAGATCCTTTCGATGTTGAGAAAAGTCTGTCGCTGTCTGAGATCGAGTGCCGTTCGATCGCCTCGCGACAGCCATCCTTGGTGAACCCAAAGTTGGTTGGCCCGCTGAGCGCCACGCCCCCGCACACTTTTCTGACATGCACACCTCGTGCCAGATGCGGTGCTCAGGCGTGGGAATAATTGCCTTTTTGCAAAAGGCCTGTAAAAACGGTGTTTCTGTGACGTTTCGGCCTTATGCGGCACGGGCGACAAATGGGCCGACTGGTGCGAATCGCTCCACGTGGAGCCGCCGGGGTGGTGCGAATCGCTCAACCCCCGGAGCATTTTCGCTCACGCCAACGGGGGGACGCCCGCGGCCTTACGGCCGGTCGGCTTGAACAGCTGCCGCACAAGCCCAACGCCGTGAGGCGTGGGGTGAACCGTCAGCAGACGCCGCGTCCAGCGTGGTTCGCCCGCGGCCTTACGGCCGGTCGGCTCACATGCGCCACGCACTCGAGCGCAAGGAACAGGTGCGATCTGCATCCGTAGCGCAGGTTTTCAACCTGCGGCACATCCGGCACAGGTTGGAAACCTGTGCTACTCGACTCGCATTGTCCAAGCCCAACGCCGTGAGGCGTGGGGTGAACCGTCAGCAGACGCCGCGTCCAGCGTGGTTCGCCCGCGGCCTTACGGCCGGTCGGCTTTCACTCGCCACGCACTCAAGCGCGAGGAACAGGTGCGAGCCGTATCAGTTCGACCAGTAGACGAACTCCGGCTCGTGCGGCGGGCCGGCATCTCGATCGAGGAACTCGCCCGGATGGCCGACGCAGCCACGCCACCCGACCGGCCAGACCAGCCAGCCGGCCGGCCGGCCGGCCCCATGCTCTGAAAATCGCTCCCGTCCCGGATTGTCCCCTTGCACGCTGAAGGGTGCCAGCGGCGTCGAGCGATCACAGCATGGACATCCCCAGGATGGCGAGGTTGTTGGTGTTGTTCGGCAGCTTCACCGAGGCGAGCGTCTTGCCCGCCGGGATCTGGTACGCGTAGCCGTAGACGTAGTTCGTCTGGCTGTGGACGTTGCCCACCTGGTTTACCCAGTTGGGCTGCATCTGGATGATCGACTCGCCCGCATAGTTCTGCGGACTGCACCAGTCGCTGAACGACTGCGTCCACGTGTCCGTCGAGCCGTCGGTGAAGGTCAGCGTGATCTGCTGGTTCGGCTGGCTGCCATTGGCCGCGGCGCCGGCAAGGTAGAGCCATCCATAGTCGCCCTGCGGCAGATCGATCGACTGCCCCTTGGCCTGGACGAAGTTGTTCTGCCCGTTTTTGGAGTTTGGCACCGGACCGAACTGGAAAGTCGCCCCGCTCCAGGCGATCGAGGACTGGAGATTCCCGGAGTAGTAGTAATAGCCGCCGCCGTCGAAGCCCTGCTTGTTGGCCACCTGCGTGTTGCCGTTGGCGATGCCCCACGAAGTGTAGGAGCCCGACAGGTTCACCGACGTGGCCGTCGACATCTGGATGTCGAGCAGGCGAACGTTCGGGTTCTGGGGCAGCGTGATGCTGGCCAGCGTCTTTCCGGCGGGGATCGTGTAGCTGTAGCCGTAGACGTGGTTGGTGGTCTGGTTGGTGCCGCCCGAGGCGGTGTCGCGGTAGGACTGCGTCGAGATGATCGCCTCGTGGCCGTAGTTCTGCGGGCTGCACCAGTCGCTGAAGGACTGCGTCCAGACCACGGTCGAGTTGTCGGTGAAGGTGAGAGTGATCGGCTGGTTAGTCTGCGAGCCGTTGGCCGCAGCGCCGGCGAGGTTCAGCGTGGTGTAATCGCCCTGCGGCACCGGGATCGTCTGCCCGTTGGTGAGCACGGAGTTGGGCAGGTTGGGGCTGCCCAGGTCGAAGGTCACGCCGTTCCAGGCGAGCGTCGGCGAGGAGCCGAGCGCTTCCCACGAGTAGGCGTTGCCGTCGCCGTCGAACCCGCCGCCGGTGAAGGGGGTGCCGTCGGTGACGATGCCGACACCGACGGTTGGGGTCGGGCTGCCATACAGCGCCATCCCTAGGATGCCGAGGTTGCTGTTGTTCGGCAGCTTCACCGAGGCGACCGTCTTCCCCGCCGGGATCTGGTAGGCGTAGCCGTAGACATAGTTCTTCTGGGAATGCACGTTGCCGACCTGGTTCACCCAATGCGGCTGCATTTGGATGATCGACTCACCTGCATAGTTCTGCGGCTTGCACCAGTCGCTGAACGACTGCGTCCACGTGTCCGTCGAGCCGTCGGTGAAGGTGAGGGTGAGCACCTGGTTCTGGCGGCTGCCGTTGGCCGCGGCGCCGGCGAGGTAGAGCCATCCATAGTCGCCCTGCGGCAGGCTGATGGTCTGCCCCTTGGCTTGGACGAAGTTGTTCTGCCCGTTTTTGGAGTTTGGCACCGGCCCGAACTGGAAGGTCGCCCCGCTCCAGGTGATCGTGGACTGGAGATCCCCGGCGTAGTAGTAATAGCCACCGCCATCGAAGCCCTTGTGGTTGGCCACCTGGGTCTTCCCGTTGGCGATCCCCCACGAGGTGTAGGCGCCCGACAGGTTCACCGGGGTCGAGTTCGACATCTGGACATCTAGCAGGCAGACATTCGCGTTCTTGGGCAGCGTGATGCTGGCCAGCGTCTTGCCGGTTGGGATCGTGTAGCTGTAGCCGTAGATGCGGTTGGTGGTCTGGTTGGTGCCGCCCGACGCGGTGTCGCGGTAGGACTGCGTGGAGACGATCGCCTCGTGGCCGTAGTTCTGCGGGCTGCACCAGTCGCTGAACGACTGCGTCCAGACCACGCTCGAGCCGTCAGTGA
>CAMBSN010000038.1 GCA_945870505.1 Candidatus Kuenenia stuttgartensis
ATCTGGGCCGAGTTCGTCCAGTCGCGACTGACGACGAAGGACTGGCTCTCGCGGATCGCCGACATGGCGAGGGAGCTCGAGCAGGAAGCCGGCGGGCAGTGATGCGTCCTCCTGCGGCGGCTCGGGGCTGCCCGTGCCACTTCGCCGGACGTTCGCTGCGGCCCTCCGGGCCTGCGCTCACTCGATGCTGACTGCGCTCCGCCATCCATGGCTGCGCTGGTCAGCAACGCCGGCTCCATGGCACGGGCAGCCCCGAGCCTGCAAAATGCACGCAGGGTCGCCGGATTTCGGCTCGTGCTGTAAAAACCCGCCGGAGAACCTTCGTGCAGATCGACATCGCCGCATCGCTGCCCCCGACCGACACCTCCGCCGACATCCTGCTCCTGCCCGGGCGGGCGGCTTTTCTGCCGGCGTCAGCCACGCTGCTCGTGGCCGACGTGCACCTTGGCAAGGCAGCCACCTTCCGAAACGCCGGCATTCCGGTGCCTGAGGGCTCTGCCCAGGCCGACCTCACGCGGCTCGAGCAGCTCGTCCGCGAGACCGCGGCCCGCCGGCTGATCGTGCTCGGCGACCTCTTTCACGCGCGAAGCGGGTGCACGCAGGCGGTGTTCGACGAGTTCACGGCCGCGCGATCCCGCATACCCGACACGGAGGTGCTACTGATCGCCGGCAACCACGACCGCGCCATCGGCAAGATCCCTCCGTCGCTCGGCATCGATTCCTGCCTGCGGACGCACGACGAACCGCCGTTTCACTTCGTCCACGAGCCGGCCACCGATCTTCCCGAACCCGACCGTACCTGTTTCACGATCGCGGGTCACATGCATCCGACGGTCGCACTGAGTTCACCCTCCGGCGACCGGATCACGGAACGCTGCTTCGTGGCAGAAGCGGCGACACTCATCCTGCCGGCTTTCGGCTCGTTCACCGGCGGGCATCGGATGCAGCACGCCGAGGGCCTGCGGCTCTGGATCGCCCGCGACGACGGCGTAGTCGATGTGACGCGACTGGCCGAACTCGCCGCGAAGCCGCGCTGATTCCGTTCGGCTTCTCCGGGGCAACGCGTTCTGCGCAAACGTCGGCTCCTCGCATGTGCAGGTTGACAACCTGCACCTACGTTTTGACTCGCTGCTTCGTAGCCGCAGGTTGGCAACCTGCGGAAGTGGTCAGTCCGACCCAAGTTCACAAAACGCCACGTGCAATCGGTCGAGCAGGTCGCGGGCGGTCATCGACACCTGGCCGAGATCGGCGGCCGCGGCGTCACCCGCCCGGCCATGCACCCAGGCCGCCAGCCGCGCCGCCTCAAAGGGCGACATGCCCTGCGCGAGCAGAGCCGCTGCCACGCCGGTGAGCACATCGCCCGTGCCGGCGGTCGCCATGCCGGGGTTGCCCGTGGTGTTACGGGCCGTGCGCCAACCGTCCGTGACGAGCGTGCCCGATCCCTTCAGGAGGATCACGGCGCCAGTGTCTGCTGCCATCCTGCGGGCCTCGGCCTCCAGGAATGAGCGATCGTCGGCCTCCGGACCCGCCGGATCACGGCCCAGCAGCCGGAGCATCTCGCCCGCGTGGGGTGTCAGCAGCCGTGGGCCCGCATGCCCGGCGAGCGGGCCACACAGAGACAGCGCCCAGAGTGCATCGGCGTCGAACACGGCCGGTCGATCGAGGTGCCGCCAGAGCGAGGCCACCAACTCGCGCACTGCGTCCGAGCGACCGATGCCGGGGCCGATGGCGACCGCACTCGCGCGGGCGAACTGAGTCGCCAGGGTGCCGGCCGTGCCGCTCGCGAAGCATCCTTCGCTGGATGGGAAGCCGCACGTCATCACGCAGGGATCGAACCCCGCGGCGATGGCCACCACCGGCTCGGGGACGACGAGTTCCACGAGCCCGGCACCACTGCGAAGCGCCGCCATCGCGGAGAGCGCCGGAGCCCCGGCCATCCCGACAGAGCCCCCCACCACGACCACGCGGCCGAAGTCCCTCTTGCTCGCCTCGCGCGGCCGCGCTGGCATCCGGGGGAGGTCGTCGGACGGTGGTGACGGCATGCCCTGAAAACTCCCGGCGTCGTTGCTGGCGACCATTCTGACCGCCGGTTTCGCGAGTGTGACGAAAATGGAAGCGTCGTGATAGCAGCGGCGTTTCCGGGCCCCGCGGACGACAGCCCTCGCCACTGCCGTGATTACCTTGACGCCCGCGGCGAACAAGGGCTACCCTCGCCGCAAAATCCGCCGGTTTTCAGCCGCCTCAGGGCCGCTGGCCCCGGCCCGTGACGCCACCCCCCAGGGTGGCCCCCCAGGAGACCGCATTCCAATGTCAGACGCCCCCACCCCGGTCGACATCTTCGACGTGAAGAAGGTCCGCCGGCTCATCGAACTGATGAAGGAGCACGATCTCTCCGAACTCGACCTCAAACAGGCCGACAACCGGGTGCGAATTCGCCGTGGTGGCGAGGTCGTGGCCTACTCGGCGCCCTCGGCTCCGGTCGCCAGGCCAGCAGCTACGCCGGCCGGAGGTGCCGCCGCCGCGGCCCCTGACCGGACAGTGGTGATCAAGAGCCCGATGGTCGGCACCTTCTACAAGGCGAGCGGGCCAGACACTCCTCCCTTTGTGAAGGTCGGCGACCGGATCGGTCCCGAGAAGACGGCCTGCATCATCGAGGCGATGAAGGTGTTCAACGAAATTCCGGCCGGCGTGTCGGGGCAGGTGGTCGCGATTCTCGTCGAGAACGGCGCCCCGGTCGAGTTCGGCCAGCCGCTGATCAAGGTCGATCCCGAGGGCTGACCCCAAGCTCGATGCGGCCCTCGAACGCCCCGGCCCACCCGTGGAGATTCCATGTTCAAACGGATCCTGATTGCGAACCGCGGTGAGATTGCCCTGCGAGTGATTCGGGCCTGCCGCGAGCTCGGCGTCGAGACGGTAGCGATCTACAGCGAGGCCGACCGCGGCGCCCCCTACCTCGAGCTGGCCGACGAGGCGATCTGCGTGGGCACCGCCAAGGCGTCTGATAGCTACCTACGGATCGATCGCGTGATTAGCGCCGCCGAGATCGGCAACGTGCAGGCGATCCATCCCGGCTATGGCTTTCTTTCGGAGAACTCCCACTTCGCCGAAGTCTGCCGCTCCTGCGATATCGGCTTCATCGGCCCCACGCCCGAGGCGATGCAGCGCGTGGGCGACAAAAACTCCGCTCGGGCTTTGGCCCGCGAGGCAGGTGTGCCCACCGTGCCGGGCAGCGACGGTCTGATCGCCAACGAGCAGGAGGCGGTGCGGATCGCCAAGGAGATCGGGTTCCCGGTGCTCCTCAAGGCCACGGCCGGCGGCGGCGGCAAGGGAATGCGGGTGGCCGCCAACGATCTCGCGCTCGCCAGCGCCTGGCAGCAGGCCTCGGCCGAGGCCCAGGCGGCGTTCGGCAATGCGGGCATCTACATCGAGAAATACATCGAGCGGCCGCGACACGTTGAGATCCAGATTCTCGGCGACCAGCACGGCAACGTGTTTCACCTCTGGGAGCGCGACTGCTCCACCCAGCGGCGGCACCAAAAACTGATCGAGGAGAGCCCCTCGCCCCGCCTGCCGCAGGCGATCCGACAGAAGATGGCCGACGCGGCCGTGCGGCTGGCGAAGACGGCCGGCTACTACTCGGCTGGCACCGTCGAGTTCATCGTCGACCAGCAGGACAACTTCTACTTCATCGAGGTCAATGCCCGGATCCAGGTGGAGCACCCGGTCAGCGAGATGGTGACCGGCATCGACTTGCTCAAGGCCCAGATCCGCGTCGCTGCGGGGGAGAAGCTCGACCTGAAGCAGGCCGACATCAAGCCGCGAGGGCATGCCATCGAGTGCCGAATCAACGCCGAGGATCCCGACGCCAACTTCCGCCCCTGCCCGGGCCGGATCGACCGCATCATTGCCCCGGGCGGCTTCGGCGTCCGCTGGGATTCGCACGCCACCACCGGCTATGTCGTGCCCTCCTACTACGACTCGCTCGTCGGCAAGCTGATCGTGCATCAGCCGACCCGCAAGGAGGCGATCGAGACGATGATCCGCGCCCTCAAGGAGCTGCGGGTCGAGGGGATCAAGACGACCGTACCGCTGCACCTCAAGGTCCTTGCCAACACCGCCTTCCACGAGGCCCAGGTCGATACCACCTTCGTGGAACGCATGCTGGCCGGCTGATATTCCCAGGAGTCATCGATGTCTGAGTCTCTCGCCCGCCCCGACCGCGCCACCCACCACTTCCGTCGCGTCGCAATCCTCTTTGCCGGTGGCCCCGCCCCGGGCGCCAACGCCGTGATCTCGACTGCCGCCACCTCGTTCATGCGCGAGGGCACGGAGGTGATCGGCATGAAGCATGGCTACTCGTCGCTCGCCGACTACTCGCCAGCGAATCCACTCGTCGAGGGCCGCGACTACATCAAGATCACCCCCGAGTTTCTCAAGCGGACGCGGAGCGGCCAGGGCATCATGATCGGCACCGCCCGCACCAATCCGGGCAAGCACGTCTCGCACCCCAGCCACCTCGACGACGCCACGCGGGTGCAGCAGCTCAAGAACGCCTACGAGGGGCTGCGGTCCCTCGGGGTTGAGGCCCTGATCTCGATCGGCGGTGACGACACGCTGAAGACGGCCAACAAGTTCAAGCTCTATCAGGACCGGCTCCCGGCCGACGCCAAGCGAATCCCGGTGGTCCATCTGCCGAAGACGATCGACAACGACTACATGGGGATCGACTTCACGTTCGGCTACTTTACAGCGGTCGATACGCTCGGTGGCGAGATCCGCAACCTGCTCTACGACGCCGAGGCGAGCCGTTCCTACTTCCTCTGCGAGACGATGGGCCGCAGTGCCGGCTGGCTCTCCTACGGGGCGGCCATCGCCGGCGAAGCCAGCCTCGTGATCAGCGTGGAGGACATCCACGGCAAGTTCCGCGGCGAGGAGACGGTCACCGGCGCAAACGGGGAGACGAAGATCAAGCCGGTGATGGACATCGACGCCGTCGTAGGCCGGATCGTGAAGACAATGCGGGTCCGCGAGGAGCAGGAAGGGAAGCAGTACGGCGTGATCGTGATGGCCGAAGGGCTCGCCGAATACCTTCCCGCCAAGGCCCTCGAGGGGATCCCCCGCGACGACCACGGCCACATCTCGATCTCGCACGTGCAGCTTGGCAAGATGTTCGCCAAGCTCGTGAGCGACGAGTTCAAGAAGCAGACGAACCGGTCGCGGAAGGTGGTGGGCCTGCAACTGGGCTACGAGGCCCGCTGCGCCAAGCCGCACGCCTTCGACGTGATGCTCGGCAGCCAGCTCGGCGTGGGCGGATACCGGGCGCTCGCCGAGCGGGGCCTCAACGGCGTGATGGTGAGCGTGTCGGGCCAACTCGACCTCAACTACGTGCCGTTCGAGGAGCTGGTCGATCCGAACACGCTCGTGACGGTGGTCCGCTACGTGGAACGCGGCTGCGACTTCCACAAGCTCGCCCGGTTCCTCGAGACCTACGTCAACGAGTAGCCCGGCCCGTCGAAGCCGACCGGCCGTAAGGCCGCGGGCCTCTTTCGCGGGGCTCGGGGCTGCCCGTGCCCCGTCGCCGGACGTTCACTCCGCCCATCCTGGGCTCCGCTCGCTCGATGCTGGCTGCGCTCCGGCATCCATGCCTCCGCTTGCCAACAACGCCGGCTCCCGGGCCACCGGCAGCCCCTCTCCGCCTCACGTAGCACAGGTTTTCAACCTGTGTGTGTGCTCTGCCCCCCGTAGCACAGGTTGTCAACCTGTGTGTGTCCTCTGTCCCCCGTAGCACAGGTTTTCAACCTGTGTGTCTTCCTGGTTCGCATCGAAGGCGCGGCGGGCACTTCACCGGCCACTCACTTCGACGTGAGCGTGCCCTTGGTGCTTGGGATGCCCGGCTGGCGAGGGTCCGACTCGACCGCCACGCGAATCGCGCGAGCAGCCGCCTTGAACACCGCCTCCGCGATGTGGTGGCCGTTGCGGCCGTGGTGCAGGATCGCGTGGAAGTTCATGCCCGCGGTCGCGGCCACGCTCTCCCAAAAAACCTCCACGAGTTGCGCATCGAACGCGCCGATCGTCGGTACCGGGAAGTCGACCGCGAATACGCAAGCCGACCGGCCGCCCAGATCGACCGCCACCGTCGCCAGCGACTCATCCATCGGGATAATCGCGTGGCCGTAGCGGCGAATGCCCTTCTTGTCGCCGAGGCACTCGACGAGCGCGGCGCCGAGGGCGCGGCCCACGTCCTCCACCGTGTGGTGGCCATCCACGTGCAGGTCGCCGGTGCAGGCCACGCTCAGATCGACGAGCGAGTGGCCGGCGAGCAGCGTGAGCATGTGGTCGAAGAAGCCAAGCCCTGTGCTGACGTCGGCCCGTCCCGTCCCGTCGAGGTCGAGCGTGAGGCGGATGTCGGTCTCGGCGGTCTTTCTTGTGACAGTGGCGGTCCGAGGCATGGCAGCGTGCTTGAAGGAGGAAGGAGCTTCGAACGTGGCGTCAGAGCGTCTTCATCACGGTCAGGAAGGCGTCGATCTCGTCGTCGGTGCCAACGGTGATCCGGAGGCCGTCACCCCAGCCGGCGTAGTTCATGAAGCGGATCAGGATGCCCTGGGCCTTGAGAGCCTCGTAGATCGGCCGGTGCGGCCGTTCGGCGTGGGTGCACCAGACAAAGTTGGCCTGGCTGTCGTAGGCGTTGAAGCCAAGAGCCCGCATCGCTTCGATCAGCCGCGTGCGGGTGGCGACGATCTTCGCGCGGTTGTCGGCGAGCCAGGCCTGGTCGTCGATCGCCGCAGTCGCCGCCGCGATCGAGAGCGCGTCGCAGTTGTAGGAATCCTTGACCTTGAGCATCTGCTCGATCAGGGCGGGCTGGGCCACCGCGAAGCCAAACCGCAGGCCGGCGAGGGCATACGACTTCGAGAAGGAGCGGGTCACGATCACCCGCGGATTGTCCTTCACGAGCCCGAGGCAGTTAGTGTCGGCGAAGTCGCCATAGGCCTCGTCCACCACGACGGCGCACGGCAGCCGGGCGGCGAGTTCGGCAACCCGCGCCGGTGGCAGAAGCGTGCCGGAGGGACTGTTGGGGTTGGCAATGATCGCCAGCCGGAGGTCGTCGCGCGCCGATGCGAACTCGTCGCCCAGCGACCAGTCGGGGTGATAGTGGACCTCGTCGCAATCGGCTCCCTGAATGCCGGCGAGCGTGCGGTAGAGGATGTAGCTCGGATAGGGCATCCGCAGGCATTCCCCCTCGCCCACGAACGTCCGCACAAGGATCGTGAGGAGGTCGTCGCTGCCATTGCCGCAGATGATCCAGTCGGGATCGACGCCGAGCACCTCGGCGGCCCGTCGGCGAAACGCCGTGGCCATGGGGTCGGGATACTTCGCGAGGGTCCGGCCGGCGGCCGTGGCCGCGAGCGCCCGGGCCACGGCCGGCGACGGCGGATACGGATTCTCGTTGGTGTTGAGCTTGATCCACTTGCCCGACTGCGGTTGCTCGCCCGGCACGTAGCCGTCGAGCGCGGCGATGGCAGGCCGGACGAGGCGATCGGTGGATGGTGTCGATGCTGGCGACATGATCCAAAGTCTACATCACACCCTGCGACCGGCCCCTCCAGCCGTCACGACCGGCGCGACCGGCCCAGCCGTCTCGCGGCGGCGACCAAGCCAACGCCGCTCAGGCCGGCGAGGACGACCGCGGACGGCTCCGGAACGGCGGTCACATTGTCCACCCCGAGCGTGCCTACCACCGTGGAGCCGTTGAGATTCGCGGTGCTCGTCGCATGCAGAATCCGCAGCGCGAAGCCACTGGACAAAAACGACGAGAAACTGCCGGGAGCGCCGACCGTCGTGAGTGCCGCTTCAGTCACCGGAAAATCCGCCGTCTGCCAACCGCCGCCCGTGCCCAGCGCGAAGGGGTTGGTTGAGATGTAGCCAGCTCCCACGCTGTTACGGAGGCCGAGGCGGACCTGCAGCGGCCCCGTTCCCGAGTTGAGCAGATTCATGCGAATCGAGGTGACGCCGTCGGTAACGTAGTCAGAGTCCCACTGGTTTTGATTGAAAACAGTCAGCTTCCCGAAACTGCCCCCACCGTCTGCGACCGACTGCATGTACGAATCACCAGCTCCCGCGGGGCCGCCGCTGGCAACGAGCGAGAGGTAGGTCGGATTCGAGATCCCCTTCTGCCAGTTGTCGAGCGAACCGGTGAAGGTGTCCGTGGTTCCGATCGTGATGGCGAGCGCCACACGCGAGAACATCATGAAGCCGAACAAGATCGTGCCGCAGCGTCCGGTGCTCGACATGCCAGTTTCTCCGATGAGTGAGTAAAGCCCGGCTCCATCCTGCCGCAGCAGCAGCAGTATAGACGAAGCCGCGGATGGGGTAGCCAAGCCGCTGCCCACACCGCCCGGGGCTGGGTCTACGATCGTGCTCCAGGGCATGGGCGAGATGCCAGCAATGACTGTGCCGGTCAGTCGAATCTCGCTTCGACGCTGCGGCGGTGGGCGGTGAGCCCTTCCGTGTCGGCCAGCAGGCGGATGTCGTCGGCCATCTCGGCGAGGTCGTCCTTCGCCAGCGCGATCACGCTCCCGCCACGGATGAACTCGTTGGCGGAGAGCCCAGCCGCGAACCGGGCCGTGCCCCCCGTCGGCAGCACGTGCGAGGGACCGGCTGCATAGTCCCCAGCCGCGACGGGGCTGTAGGGGCCGAGAAAGGCGGCGCCAACGTGCCGGATCCGGGCGAGCGTGGCCTCGGGGTCACGGGTGTCGATCGAGAGGTGTTCGGGGGCGAGTTCGTGGGCGAGATCGGCCGACTCCTCATCGCTCCGCGTCACCACGATGCCGCAGAACCGCTGCAGGCTGTCCCGCGTCAGATCGCCCCGTTCGAGCACGGCCACGCGCCGCTCGAGGGCCGTGGCCACCGCATCAGCCAGGCCGGGGCTCGCAGTGAGCAGGATCGCCGACCCCGGCGAGTGCTCAGCTTGCGCGAGCATGTCGGCAGCGATGCACTCAGGCCGGCCGGCGTCGTCGGCCACAACCACGATCTCGCTCGGACCGGCTATCGAGTCGATCGACACGTCGCCGAACACATATTCCTTTGCGAGGGCCACGAACAGGTTGCCGGGACCGACGACCTTGTCAACGCGGGCAAGCCCCTCGACGCCGTAGGCCAGCGCCGCGACCGCCTGGGCACCGCCAGCCCGCACCACCGTTGTGACGCCGAGTTCGTGGCAGGTGGCAAGAACATGAGGGTTTTCGGCGCCGAATCGCGTGGGCGGGGCCACGACCACGATTTCCTTCACGCCCGCCACGCGGGCGGGCACCACGGTCATGAGCAACGTGGAGGGATACGCCGCCGCGCCACCCGGCACGCACACACCAACGCGGTCAAGCGGCACATACCGCTGTCGCAGGCTGCCGCCACCGGCGAGTTTCACCTCGACGTCACGCGAGAGAACGGCCCGCTGAAACCGTTCGACGCGATCGCGGATCCGGCGGACCGCCGCCAGAAAACCTGGCTCGACCGACCGGTGGGCCGCGGCGAGTGCCTCGGATGCCACGAAGAGCGACTCGGCCGTGATCGCTGCGGCGTCGATCCGGCGAGAATAGTCGAGCAGCGCCTTCAGGCCGTCGCGACGAACGTCTTCGCAGATCCGCTCCACGACCTGCCGGGGCGAGAGCGGCTCACCGAAGACGTCGATCGTCTTTTGGCGGCCGGCCGGACTGATGACGTCGCCCTGCGACACGAGTTTGCCACGCAGGGCATCGAGCCGCGCGCGGCCGTCCGTCGCGGCGAGATCGATGCGTTCGCAGAGGGGCGCGGTGGGCGTCATGGCACCCACAGGATAGCCAGCAGCAGGCCGCGTCGTAGTCGCAGCTTGGCAACGTGCGGGAAATCAAAGCCAAACGTGGTTCCTGTGCAGGTGGTTCCTGTGCAGGTTGACAACCTGCACCTACGGGGCCGCAGTTTGACGACTCGCCCCTCCGTAGCCGCAGGTTGGCAACCTGCGGGAACACGGGCTTCCTGACGCTACCGCCGGGCGATCGTGGGGGGCACGGCCCCGAACCGCTCCGTCCAGCGGGCCGTTACGCCAGCCAGCACCGGCTTCCCCTCCGCCGCCGTCCCCGACTCGGTCTGCTCCGCGATCTGGCGAAGGATGGCTTGGCCCCGGGCGGCGAGCGGGGTGGCGCTGCCGGCGGGCCTGTCGCCGAAGACGGGATCGGGCGAGCCTGCGCCGCGGCTCGGAGCCGCCGTTGCAAGCCGGCCATCAATCGCCGACGCCCGTGCCATGGCGGCGTCGGCCTGGCCGCGATCACCGAGGGCGACCAGCGCGATGGCCTGGCGGACGAACGTGTCGGGCTGATCACCGGAGATCGCGGCGGCGCGGCGGTAGGCATCGACGGCGCGACGAAGTTCTGCGGGGTCGCCGTTCGCGATGCGGAGATGGCGGTCACCGATGGCCACCTGCCGGGCCGCGCGGAGCCGCGACGCGGGATTGCTGCCTCGCGTCGCGGAGGCGACCAAGGCCGCGTCGCGGCGGGCACGCAGGTCGCGGATCGTCGCCGCCACCTGCTGGGCCTGCGGAAGCGATGGGCGTGCCGATGCCAGCGCCGCCACCGCGGGTGACACCGTGTTTGACGAGACGAAGCCCGGCACGACCACCGGATAACTGATCGTGGGATACGGCACGACCGCGCCCGAGAAGAATGAGCCGCCGAATGGTGACCCCATCCAGACGGAGTTACACGATGGAAACCAAGTGGTGCCGTAGCATGCCGGCCAACCATACGAGTAGCCGTAACCACCGTAGCCATACGGGTAAACCGGGGCGGCACACCAGCGCCGCCAGCCCCACGGCCGGCATCCCCAGCCGAGTCTTGGTGCACACCAGCCGCCTCCCCAACCGCCTCCCCAGCCCCACCTCGGTCCGCACCAACCTCCAAACCGCGGGCCGCACCAGCCAACCTGCTGAATGCTGTAGCCGGCAGAGTAGCCGACGTTGCCGTAGCCGAACGTCGGCAGGCAGATCTGCGCGTCCGCCTTGTCGATGGCGGAGAACATGCAACCTGCGACCAAGATCGCGACCGCGAAGCGAGTAAGACGCATGGCGTGGTAACCCTCCAATGGCTAACTCCATTCTACGAGGGCGGGCGTCCGCCTGACGAGCCTTCGTCGGCGGATTCCGAAGCGGCTGCCGCGGTGGTAGCCTCGGGCCGTGACAGCACACTTCTGCCAGCACCGTTTCCCTTCCGGAGGAGTGGCCCTCGGCGTCCGGCTGGGCCTTCCCCAACCGCTCGCCGTCCGGCTCAGCCGCCTGCGAACCCCGGAACGGATCCAGGACTTCGTCAACTCGCTGCGGTGGAATCTTGAAGGTGCCGGCCCGACCGCACGGTCGGTGGCAGTGGCGCTGCGGCACGGTGAGGCCCACTGTGTCGAGGCGGCCTTCATCGCCGCCTGCGGCCTGTGGCTGGCGGGCGAACCGCCGCTCCTGATGGACATGGGGGCGGCACGGGGCGACGTGGACCACGTCGTGGCCCTGTTCCGCCGGCATGGCTGCTGGGGCGCCATTTCCAAGAGCCACAGCCCGTTTCTCCGCTACCGCGATCCGATCTACCGCTCGCTTCGCGAACTCTCGCTCTCCTTCTTTCCGCAGTACGTGAAGAAGCGGCGAAAGACGCTCCGCACCTACTCCGTCTCGTTCGACCTGCGGCGGGTCGATCCAGGGCTCTGGGTGACACACCCGGGCTTCTGCCATACGGTGGTCGACTCGCTGACCGCCGCCCGCCACTTCACGATCCTGCCACCCGGCGGCGACCGCTCGCTTCGGCCGATCGACGAGATCGAGGCTCGCAGTAACCTGCTCCGGGATCCCGGCGGCCGCGCCACCAGCGGCGCGTGACTCCCGCCGCGACAAGAAGCATCGGCTGATGAATCCTGAGGCGTTCACGAGGCTCGGGGCTGCCCGTGCCCCGTCGCCGGCCGCACCCCCAAAAGTCGGTGATTCCTACTGGATTGGCGGCAGCGGACGACTCTCGGCCTTGATCAACCCGCGCAGGAAGTCGGGCAGCCGGTCGGGCGCCAGCCACGAGAGAACCAGGTATCGCAAGCCGAGAACACTCGCCTTGGCGTTCTCGGAACCCGGTTCGATGGTCACCATGATCTGCGGGCCCACCCTCGGAACCTGCTCCAGGGCGTAGTGACCGGGTCGGGTTTGCTGTACCAGGCGATATGAGGGTGTAGGAACAGGATTGACTAAGGGAACCAGCGGGTGCGGCTGGAGCCGAGGCCTTGGAAGGGAAGAAGATTCGCAAATCTGCGGATGCTTCTCCTTGCCGACATCGGTTCAGTTGGGGGCGCTGATTTTCTTCAACGGCCCTGGTCCCCCTTTGCCACGTTTCATGGGTAAGCGTTTGCAGACCGTCAGCCAAATCGTGTTCTTCGTCTGTTTTGAAGTGCCTCGCTTGCATGTCGGGCGTAGTGTGGTTGACTTTAAAGACCGTCCGGGGCACGTCGCTCGCGGTATGGCTGGCTTAGCAGGTGCGAGTGCAATGGATGTGGTGATACTTTGCGGCGGGCAGGGGGCGCGGATGCGGGAAGAGACCGAGTATCGCCCAAAGCCTATGGTAGAGGTTGGTAGCCGCCCGCTCCTGTGGCACATCATGCGGCTCTTTGGCCACCACGATCTCTCCAGTTTCGTACTGTGTCTCGGCTACAAGGGGAGTATGATCAAGGACTACTTCCTGAACTACGAGGCGATGACGCAGGATTGCACTGTGGCGGTCGGCGGCCGTAGCCAGATCTGGTACCACGGCAACAAAGAAGCATTTGACTTTCAGGTGACGCTCGCCGACACAGGCGTTGACACGATGACGGGCGGCCGCGTGAAGCGGGTCGAGCACCACATAAAGGGCGACACGTTTCTCGTGACCTACGGCGACGGACTGTCCGACGTCGATATCAAGAAGTTGCTCGCCTTCCACGCCGCCCATGGGAAACTTGCCACGGTCACCACGGTGCAGCCCGTCTCCCGGTTCGGCATCACGATGATTGACGGGCAGTCACGGGTCACGAACTTCTCCGAGAAGCCGAAAGTGGATGGCTGGGTAAGTGCAGGATTTTTCGTTTTTAGCCGCAAGATATTCGAGTATCTCGACGGAAGCGACATGCAGATACTGGAAACCGAGCCGCTCGAAAAGTTGGCCGCCGAGGGGCAACTCATGGCCTATAAGCACGACGGGTTTTTCTTCCCGGTCGACACTTACCGCGATTACCTCTACGTCAACGAGCTCTGGAAGGACGGCCAAGCCGCTTGGAAGGTGTGGTGATGGCTTCGGCAGAGTCGTTTCGCGGCAAACATGTATTCGTGACCGGCCACACAGGCTTCAAAGGCTCGTGGCTCGTGATGCTTCTGCGTAGGCTTGGGGCACACGTCACAGGCTATTCGTTGAAGCCCGCCACCCATCCTTCACTCTTCGAGGCGGCGAAGCTACGACAACTCGTCCACGTCCACCACGAAGCCGACATACGCGACACGGCACGTCTCGCGACGGCCGTGGAGGCTTCGCGCCCACACGTCATCATGCACCTCGCGGCCCAGCCGCTTGTCAGGCTCTCCCATCGCGACCCGCTCGAGACTTTTTCGACGAACGTAGTCGGCACCGCGTCGGTGCTCGATGCCGTTCGGGCGATGAAGCAACCGTGTGCCGTGATCGTCGTCACGAGCGACAAGTGCTACGAGCCGAATGATGACGGCAGGCCTCACAACGAGTCGGATCCTATGGGGGGCCGCGACCCATACAGCGCGAGCAAGGGCGCCGCGGAGCTCGTGGCCGCCGCGTACCGCCGCAGCTACTTTCCCCCACAGCGGCTCGCTGAACACGGCGTACAGTTGGCCACGGTGCGGGCCGGGAACGTGATCGGTGGCGGTGATTGGGCGGATAATAGGATCGTTACGGACATTGTCGGTCATCTCGTGGCGGGCAAGCCCGTGCCGGTGCGGAATCCATCTGCCATCCGCCCTTGGCAACATGTCCTCGAGCCGCTTTCGGGCTATCTTTCCCTCGCTGAATCGATGCTCTTGCAGCCAGACGCGCGCTGGTGCGCCGGCTGGAACTTCGGGCCCCCGCCGGGCAGCGATGTCACGGTGGCGGAGCTTACGGAGCTTTTCATTGAAGCCTGGGGCTCTGGCGCGTGGGTGAACGCTCACGATCCCAGCGCGGTGGTTGAGACTCATGTCCTGCGACTCACTATCGACAAGGCCGTGGCTGAACTCCCATGGCGGCCTCGGCTGTCGGCCCGCGAGGCGATCCGCCGCACGGCATCCTGGTTTCGTGCGTTCACGAGCACGGGGACGTCGTGCCGCGAGCTCTGCGAGACAGAGATCAGGAGCTACGAATCCTTGGAGTTCCCGACGGCGCGTCTTCCGGAGATCGTCTGACATCGCCGACCCCGCTGAACGACTGTAGACTGCGATCGCTGCTGAAAGACGCGGAAGTCGCCGGAAGGTGACAGCGTGCCAACGCCGGCCAGTTTGAGCCCGCGACGAAGCGGTGAGGACGCGGCATGACTCAACCACGGTTTGTGAGGCGGAAGAACCTTTGGTACCAGCGAACGGTCTTCGCCAGGCCTTGATCGAGGTCGATTCTACTCGCCCATCCGAACGCGGGTGCGTCATGGGCTTGCGCTGACCGCTCATCCGGCCCCTCTTGCATCGCGCACGCGACGGTCTGGGGTACCAAGTCGCATCTTCCCAATTCCATCGCGATCCTCCGCAGAATCCCCAAAGTACTCGTTCGCACACCTGTCGAAATCCGAAGCACTCGATCCTCTCCGCTGAGATGACCGGAGTGCTCAGCGGCAGCCAGGCATGCGTCAACCACGTCATCGACATGTATGTAGTCCAGAAGGGCATGCAACGAGCCACTCAGGCGCGGAGCCTCTCCTGCGATCAACGAACGAATGGCCGATGGTATGAGCCTGTTCCAATTGAGATCTCCTCCGCCGTAAATGTTACTGGTACGAAGCGTTGCGACCTTCAGCCCAAAGGTCTCAGCGAACGAGGCCGACACGAGTTCAGCTGCGGCTTTCGACGCCGCATATGGGTGAACGACGTGACCGCGGCTTCGATCAAAACAGGCTTCTGCTTCGCGACTTGACACCACCACGGCGCGGGGAGGCGTCGCTGCCGTACGGCACGCCTCGAGAACCGTATAAGTGCCGCGGATGTTCACCTCGAAGAGCGGATAGGGCGAGACTGCCGTGCCGCGGTTCGCGTTGATCGCGGCAAGATGGAACACGGTCGAAATTCTGCGGGTCTCGATGATTTCGGCCAGTTTCGCGAGATCGGTGACGGACGCAGTGACGAATCGCCCGGCCTTCGCCGTCGCACTGTGGGGCCTGTTCTCCGCTCCCCTCGACACGGACGAAAGTTGTGTTACGGCTGCTCCAAGCGCCGCGAGGTGCCTCGTCAGTCGTCGTCCCACGAAGCCGCTGGCTCCGGTAACCAGGACGCCTGCTCCAGACCAACGACAGTCCGCGTGGAAGTCCGCCAGGCCGGAGCAAACGTCAGTAGCCAACGTCGCACCCTCAAATCGAAAACGCAAGATCCTCGAACGAACGTGTGAGGAAACGCTCGTAGTTCGAGGCGTCGACTACATGGAGCCTCGGCAGTCCGAATACGACCTTTCCTCCGTGACGAATGTAGTCCAACTCGTCAAGGATGACCTCCTTTCGGAGATGCCAGATGAAACTGAATAGATAGTCTGGCTTCAGGTCTCGGAGCCCTGCATGGGAAATAATCGGAATCCGTGTACCTGGCGTCACTCGACCATCCTTTTCAGGGTTCCGATCGCCAATCGCCGAGATGGAATCGGGTCCCAGGCCGCAGTAGTTCATGACGACATTTCCCTTCGTCGAGGCGCCGTAACCACATACGGAATGTCCTCGAGAACGCGCCAGCGAGAGGAACTCCCTCACCTCGTCGCGATGATTCAAGACGCGGTGCCGCAGTCGCTCGAAGGGAGCGTCGGAGGCCAACTCGAGTTCGTTGGAAAGCAACGCCCTTAGTTTCGGCTCGTTGGGAGCATGGGGGCCATTCTCGTGTCCCGCGTAAAAACAAAAACTGCCGCCGTTCATGTCGTTAAAGGAGACGTCCAGTAGTCGCAGCCCATGTCGTCGAAGCATCGAATCGATCTCGCGCAGGCCGAGGTAGGTGACGTGTTCGTGGCAAATCTGATCGTAGGTCAACTGCTTCAGTAAAAGCGGCAGATAGGAAAGCTCCGCCGCCCAGACGCCGTCATGTGCCAAGATCGCCCGCACATCACCGATGAATCGCAGCGGATCATCGAGGTCGTAGAACATCGCGATGGACGTAACGATCTTGCAGTCCCGATCGCCTATTAGCTCGCGGGCCCGCTCGGCCGAGAAGAAGTCATACACAGTACGGACATCCGGATCATAGTGAGCGGCAAACTTCTTGGCCGAAGGATCCATTCCCACCCTCACGAGCCCGCGGTGGGCGCCATAAGAGTTGAGAAACGTTCCATCATTGCATCCGATGTCCAGAACGATATCGCCCTCGGCCGGCTGGGCATACCGCAAGAGATCAGCCGCGAGCCGCTGAAGATGATCGACCATCATTGGGCTGATCGACGAAAAATAACCGTACGTCGATCCGTACATCTCACTCAGTTCCGCCGTATGACGAAGCTGGACAAGTCCGCAGGCCGCGTCCCCGCACCTCACAAGATCGAGCGGCGATCTGGTCGGATCCGACTCGTGCGGCAAAGGAAAAACGCCGCTCAGAGGTTGATTCCCCAAAGAGAGAATGGGCCGAAGGTCCGCACTGCCGCAAACACGGCAGGTTGTCCACGTCTTGATCGCCATGCGGCATCCTGTTTCTAAGAGAAGGTGGGTGGCACTCGACCCGTTTCCAGGCCGAAGGCTCGATCGATCACGTATAATGGCCGGTTCTGAACCTCCCGGTAAATTCGCCCAATGTACTCAGCAACGATCCCAATGGAGAGAAGTTGAACTCCTCCTAGGAAGAGTATGGTCACCATCGTGCTGGCGTAACCGATCACATCTTTTCCAAAGAGGGCCGTTCGAAGAATCAGGGCGACCGCCGCCAGGAGGGCGGCGAGAGAGATACCGAATCCGATATAGGTCCAAATGCGGAGCGGGCGGGTCGTCGATGACAGGATGGCGTCGAGGGCATAACCCCAGAGGAACAGGTAGTTCGACTTGGATTTTCCCTTCCTCCGCTCCGGCCGGTCGAACATGACGGCTTTGCTCTTGAAGCCCGCCCATGTGGCGAGCCCGCGCAGAAATCTCGATTTTTCCCTCGTGTGACGCATCACTTCGACGATCTTGGCATCGATAAGTCGGAAGTCACCCGTGCGGGACGGAATGCCTATCTCGCTGACGAAGTTGAACACCTTGTAAAACATGCCGTTGAGCCATGATTTCATGGGCGACTCAATGCCCGAAGACCGGCGAGTCGCATACACCATATCGTACCCGCTGCGCCAGTGCTCCACGAAGGAGCGGAGCATCTCGGGCGGATCTTGGAGGTCTGGATCCATGAGAATGACTGCGTTCCCGGACGCGTAATCCAAGCCAGCCGTGAGGGCGGCTTCCTTGCCAAAGTAGCGAGAAAGACTGATCACCTTGATCTCAGGACTTCGCATCCGCCACATCAGGAGATGGTCCAACGTCGCGTCGGTGCTCCCGTTGTCGACACAGATGATCTCGTAATCAACGCCAAGTTCGACCACACTTGGCAGGGTCTCCTCGAAGAACAGATCGACGATCGGTTCCTCGTTGAGAAAGGGGATGACGACTGACACACGGGGATGGTCCCGTTCTGAAGTGGCGGGAAACATGTTCGTCATTGACTGCTCACCGCTTCGGCCGAGATCGGGGAAGGCGGAAGTCGTTCCTGAGACACCGAGAGGCGACCTCGTGTGCTCGCATCGCTGTCGAGTTGTGGATACGTCGGCGGGATCGCTGTCACGGTTCAGGCCTTACTTCGGGCAACTCAATCGATTCGCCGCGGGTGAGTTCTTGAACGAAATCCTCGACACTGTCTGGACGGGCCCATTTTCGCCACAGGTATGCGGCGCCGAGTGCTGCTCCGTTACGAGTCGACGTCGTGGGGCGGATGCAGAGAAGAATGTGCGGGCCCACCCGAGGTATGTCCCGCATCGCGTACCCCAGAGTAGTTTGTTCGATCATAGCGTTTAAGACTTTCTGAGTGAGCAAAACCCTCGGGAATACCACGACGGCATTCCCCCCAGCATCTGTCTCTTGCTGATCGGGTAGGGCTCCACTGACTTCGAACACGAGTGCGCGGGGGGTAAGTGATCCTCGCGTGGGAAGGAAAGTCCATATGCTCGGAGGATAGTAAGGAATCGTCGCCGGCACTGGGAAGTAGTCCCGCAGCTGGACGACGGCCGCGGAAGTGCGGTCTATCTCCGCACGAAGCCGAGCTGCGATCGAATCCTGCTTCGCGCCGAACCCCTGGAGGGCGAGGTAGTTTCTCCAGCATGCGCCGACATTGAGGACGATCCACATCGCGGCGACGGCCACCCAGGCATGGCGCGTTGCGGAGGGAAGTTTGGAGGACAGTCCAAGAGCGGCGCCGATTGCCAACAACGCTAACGGCAGCGGCATGAGGATCGCATTGCGGCTCGACCATCCGCTGCTCGACGGGACTTGACCCACTGTCAGGTATGGGAATGCGTTGGCCGCCAGCAAAAACAGTCCCGAGGAGAGGAGCGCGAGAGACCAGTATTGTGAGGGGTGGGACTCGGGATGTCGGCCTCGAGTTGCTCGATAGATTGGGATGGCGACGAGGCCCGCTGCAAGCAGCCACTTGTCCGACGTGAGCGGATTGCGAATCCAGGGAAGAAGAAGATCGTGGCTCATCTCTCCAGCGCCTACGGCCAGTCGCGGAAGCGAAAGAGACACTTCATTGTAGTCAGCATAGGCGCCGGTACTCGGGGTGCAGATCTTCTTCCAGCCCCAAAACACGAGCGGTAACAGAAGGAAATCCCAGAACCTGAAGGCATAGGCGGCGGCGAGCGTCAGTCCCTCCCTGAACCGCCACGATGGGAGCCGAGAGGCGACCAGGCAAGCGCTCACCGCATAGAACGCAACAAGCTGCGAGTTGAGATTGAATGACGCGAAGAAGAGCACCCATACGACCGTCCGCGCCAGCAAAGCGGCGCCGCTGATGGTTCTCGGGAGGTGAATCAACGCGAACCAAGCCAGCCAAAACAGAAAGACGGCGGCGGTGTACATCCACAACGAAAACTCGCCGAGTACCGCGAACACTGGGCTTGTGGCGACCGCTGCGGCGGTGGCGACCGCAATGTCTCGCGGTAGACGCGCGCACCGCAGCATCACTCCGAGCATCAGGCAAGCTGACCCAATCCAAAGTGCGACTGCCAACGTCTTTGACAGCCAAACGCGAGTGTCGAAAGCCCCGATGGCACGAAACGGCGCGTAATAGAATAGGTCGAGCGGTCGTCCGACTTCGGCGAGATGGTGCCTCGTTATGACTGGCCCCTCCGGCCAAGAGATATCGGCGAACTGCCACCATCCGTCCCAGATGACGTAATCTGTGGCCGGCAGCAAGAGGTGGGCCGCTAGGCCTGAGGAAACGACGGGTACGGCAGGCCACGAGAAGCATCTCGCGATGCTGGCAAGAGAGCGTCCAGAAAGAATACTCACGAGAACGCCTCGGCAGGCAGCATCGTTCGGCGAAGACTTGTGATGAATGGAATGAAACCGTTCCGATGATTATCGAATGCGACGGAACACTTTCAAGGCACAAAAAATCCGGTTGACGGCGGAATTACGTCGGTCCGCTTTCGAAGTGCGAGCCTAGTGGGTATCGTGCAATGGCATCGGATTTCCGCAGGGAGTCATGGGGTCATCGTGTCTTCAGTTCGCCACAAAGTGCGACTTCTTGAGTCTCTCCATGAACACGTCGCATCCCTCCGCGCTGCAGGCCGCCGCATCGTCCACTGCCACGGGGTCTTCGACCTGCTTCACGTCGGTCACCTGCGGTATTTCGAAGAAGCCAAGGCGATGGGCGACGTGCTGGTCGTCACGCTCACCACCGACAAGTTCGTGAACAAAGGGCCGCACCGCCCGGCCTTCCCGGAACAACTGAGGGCCGAGATGATCGCGGCACTCGAGTGTGTCGATCTTGTCGCCGTCAACCCACATGCCACGGCTGTAGAAGCCATCAGGTTGCTTCGTCCCGACCTCTACGTGAAGGGGCCCGACTACAAGGACACCGCCAAAGACGTCACTGGCAAGATCCTCGAGGAAGAGGCCGCGGTGAAGGAGGCCGGGGGACGAATCGCCTTCACCAGCGGCGACACCTTCAGTTCCACCACGCTCATCAACCAGCACATGGGCGTGCTGCCGCCGGACGTGCAGGCGTATCTCGCCGACTTCGCCCGCCGGCATCCTGCCACCGAGATCCTTGACTACCTCCAGAAGGCCAGGGGCCTCAGGGTGCTCCTCGTTGGGGAGCCCATCATCGATGAATACGTGTACTGCGAGGCCATTGGCAAGTCGTCGAAGGAACCGACGATGGTCCTCAAGCAACTCTCCAGCGAGAAGTTTGCCGGCGGCATCCTCGCCGCAGCCAACCACGTGGCGAACTTCTGCGACGAGGTGGCCTGCATCACCCAACTGGGCACCGAAAACTCCCACGAAGCGTTCATCGAGGGCAAGCTCAAGCCCAACGTGAAGCGGATCTACCTCCACCGCAAGAACTCCCCGACGATCGTCAAGCGGCGACTCGTGGAGAACTACTTTTTCCTGAAGCTGATGGAGGTGTACGAGATCAACGATGCGGCCCTGAGCCCCGATGAAGACGAAGCCGTGTGCCAGGCGCTGATGGAGCATGTGCCGAAGTACGACCTTGTGATCGTGATCGACTTCGGGCACTCGATGCTCTCCGAGCGGGCGCGCAAGATTCTCCGGGAGCGGGCGAAGTTTCTGGCGGTCAACGCCCAGTGCAACGCGGGAAATCTTGGCCACCATGCTCTCTCGAAGTACCCCGCGGCGGACTACATGACGGCCACGGAAACCGAGGTGCGGATCGAGTCTCGCGACCGCCACGGGCCGGTGCGCGGCCTGGTGCAGGAGGTCTACGAGAAACTCGGCTGCAAACGGCTGATCGTCACCCGCGGCAAGAACGGCTGCATCTGCTGCGACCCGGCGGCCGGCGTGATCGACGTTCCCGCGGTGGCTGGCAAGGTGGTGGACCGCATCGGGGCGGGCGACGCCTTCCTCTCGGTGTCGTCGCTCCTCGCCGTGCAGGGCGCGCCGCTCGACGTCGTGGGCTTTACCGGTAACGCCGCCGGCGCGCTCGCGGTGGCCACGGTCGCCAACCGCGACGCCATTGACCGGGTCTCGTATCGCAAGCAGATCGAGTCGCTGCTGAAGTGAATGCCATGAACCTTATCAACAGGCCTCTTTAGGTGAGGCGACGGAGTGCTCGCATGACGATTACGGAAAGCGGAAAGAAGTTCGGCACGGTCGCCGTGATCGGTGGGGCTGGCTACGTGGGAGCGGTGCTCGTGCCACGGCTCCTCGAGGAGGGCTATCGCGTTCGCGTGTTTGACCTCTTCATCTACGGCGAAGAGGCGCTCGCAGCGGTGCGAGACAACCCGCATCTCGAGATCCAGCATGGTGACGTTCGCGATCCCGCGGCAGTCAAGGAGGCCGTCCGCGGGGCCGATGCCGTGATTCATCTGGCCTGCATCTCCAACGACCCCAGCGTCGAACTGGACCCCGACCTCTCGAAGTCGGTGAATCTCGATTCCTTCGGCCCGACTGTGAAGGCGGCCAAGGAGGCGGGCGTGCGGCGGTTCATCTTCGCCTCGTCAGGAAGTGTCTACGGTGTGAGCGATTCGCCGCAGGTCACGGAAGAGCACCCACTCGTCCCGGTGTCGCTCTACAACAAGTACAAGGCTGCATGCGAGCCGCTGCTTTTCGCCGAGCAGTCGCCCACGTTCACCACGGTGGCCGTCCGCCCCGCCACGATCTGCGGCTACTCGCCGCGGCAACGGCTCGATCTCACGGTCAACATCCTCACAAACCATGCGGTCAATAACGGCAAAATCACGGTGTTCGGCGGCGTGCAGATGCGACCCAACCTCCACATGCACGACATGGTGAATCTCTACTGCCTGCTGCTCGAAGTGCCCGACGAAAAGATCGCCGGGCAGATCTTCAACGCCGGCTACCAAAACTACAGTGTGGCCGAGACGGCGGAGGTGGTGCGGAAGGTGGTCTGCGAGGAACTGCCGGAAAAGGGTGAGATCGAAATCATCACCACACCCTCCGACGACATTCGCTCCTACCGCATCAACTCCGACAAGATCCAGCGGGTGCTCGGGTTCGTGCCCACGCACACGATCGAAGACGGTGCCCGGGATCTGATCAAGGCCTTCAAAGCGGGCAAACTGCCCGACTCGATGACCGACACGCGGTATTCCAACATCAAGACGATGAAGGCCGTTCACCTCACGTAACGCTCATGGCTGCGACTCCTATGGCTGCGACTCCAGAAACCTTCGTCGTTCTAGGCAGCAACTCGTTCTCCGGCGCCACGTTCGTGGCGGAGGCCCTCGCCGACGGCGCGAAGGTGATCGGCATCAGCCGCTCGCCGGAGCCCGACGAGGCGCTGCTGCCCTATGCGTGGGCCCCGCACGACCGCTTCACGTTTCACGCCCTCGACTTCAACCGCGATCTCGATCGGATCGAGGCGGTGGTTCGCAAGGCGAAGCCGGAATACATCGTCAACTTCGCCGCCCAGAGCATGGTGGCCCAGAGCTGGGACAACCCCGACCACTGGTATCAGACCAACGTGGTCTCGACCGCCCGACTCGTGGACCGGTTGCGACGCATGGACTTTCTCAAGAAGTTCGTGCAGATCTCCACGCCGGAGGTCTACGGGAGCACAAGCGGTCTCGTGAAAGAGACCGCCCCATTCAATCCGAGCACGCCCTACGCCGTATCGAAGGCGGCCTGCGACATGAACCTCCTGGCCTACCAGAAGGCCTACGGGTTTCCGGTGGCGTTCACGCGGGCGGCCAATGTCTGCGGCCCAGGGCAGCCGCTCTACCGGATCATCCCCAGGACCGTCTACTGCGTGCTCACTGGGCAGAAACTGAAACTGGAAGGCGGCGGCACCAGCGTGCGGTCGTTCATCCACATGGCCGACGTCTCCCGCGGCACGCTGGAGGTGGCCCGGCGCGGCATTTCCGGCGACGTCTACCATCTCGCCACTGACAAGAACCAGACGATCCGCGAGGTCGTCGAGGAGATCTGCCGGCAGCTCGGCGCCCGCTTCGAGGACGCAGTTGAGACCACGCCCCCGCGGCTCGCCCAGGATCCGGCCTACCTGCTCGACTGCACGAAGGCCCGGACTGAGTTCGGCTGGGCCCCGAAGCGATCAGTCGCCGACGTGATCACCGAAACAATTGCGTGGCTGAAGAAGAACCTCGACCGGCTGCAGAACGTCCCCGCCGACTACGTCCACAAACCATGAAAAAGGTGGCAGGCACCATTTCGCCGCGAAATGGTGCCCGCCACCTTTTTCAGCACCTGCCATGATGAACGTTCCGAAACTCACCGCGATCGCTGCCCGGATCCGCGCCCGCGTCGTGGAGATGTCGCATGCGGCCGAGACGCCTCACCTGGGCTCGTCGCTGTCGTGCGTCGATCTGCTGGTGGCCACCTACTGGGGCCCGCTGCGCGTCGATCCTGCCCATCCGCTCGACCCCAATCGCGACCGCTTCATTCTGTCCAAGGGCCACGCAGCCACCGCGCTGTATGTCACACTCGCCGAGAAGGGATTCTTCGACCCCGCGCTGCTCGACACCTACGACACCGACGGCAGCGCGCTCCCCGAGCACCCGGGTCTGCAGTGCGTCCCGGGGGTGGAGGCGGCGACGGGCTCGCTCGGCCACGGGCTGCCGATCGCCCTGGGCATGGCGCTGGCCGCGCGGATCCAGAAGCGGCCCGCGCGGCAGTTCGTGCTGATGAGCGACGGTGAGTGCGAGGAGGGCTCGGTCTGGGAAGCGGCGATGTTCGCCCCGGCCCAGAAGCTCGACAGCGTCGTCGTGATGATCGACTACAACAAGTGGCAAGCCACCGGCCGCAGCGACGAGATCATGGCGCTGGCGCCGCTCGCCGAGAAGTGGCGGGCCTTCGGCTGGGACGCCTGCGAGGTGGATGGTCACGACATGGCGGCCGTGCTCGCCGCCGTGTCTCGCGAGCCCGACGGCTCGGGGCGGCCTCGGGTGATCGTGGCCCATACGGTGAAGGGCAAGGGTGTGTCGTTCATGGAAGACGACAACAACTGGCACTATCGGATTCCGACGGCCGACGAGGTGCGGAAGGCCAGGGTCGAACTCGGCCAACCGGAGGTGCGGGCATGAGAAACGCCTTCGCCGCCGCGATCACCGAGTTGGCGGCCCAAGACGAGCGGATCGTGCTGCTCTCGGGCGACATTGGCAACCGGCTGTTCGACAAGTTCCGCGAGCGATTTCCCGATCGCTTCTACAACTGCGGCGTGGCCGAGGCCAACATGACGGGCATGGCGGCGGGCCTGGCGCTCTCCGGCCTGCGGCCCTTCACCTACACGATCACACCCTTCGCCACCACCCGCGTGATCGAGCAGATCCGCGTCGACATCTGCTACCACAACGTGCCGGTGGTGATCGTCGGCACCGGCAGCGGCCTCTCCTACGCGTCGCTCGGCCCCACGCACCACTCCTGCGAAGACGTCGGCATCCTCCGCTGCTTCCCAAACCTCACCGTCCTCTGCCCGGCCGACTCGGCCGAGGTGGGGCCTGCACTCGAGGCGGCGCTCACGCTCCCCGGCCCCGCCTACATCCGCCTCGGCAAGAAGGGGGAGCCCGTCGTCCACGAGTCGCGGCCCACGTTCGAGATCGGCAAGGGCATCGTGATGCGGGAGGGAACCGATGTCTGCCTGCTCGGCATGGGGACTCTTGTATCGGTGGCCCTCGCCGCGGCGCAGGAACTCGAGCACCAGGGGCTCTCGGCCCGGGTGGTGAGCATGCACACCGTGAAGCCGCTCGACGAGTCGCTCCTGGCCGACGCCTTCGACCGATTTCAAGCCGTGGCGGTGGTCGAGGAGCATAGTGTGATCGGCGGCCTCGGCAGCGCCGTCGCCGAGTGGCTCGTCCGCCGCGACGGGCTGCAGCCGCCGCTCGTCGCCTGCGGAACGCCCGATGCCTTCATCTCCGAGGCCGGGAGCCAGCAGTGGATGCGGCAGCAGTGCGGGCTGACCGGGCCGGCCGTAGCCGCCAAAATCCTCGCCCGGCTCGGAAAATCGCCGTGATCGGCGTCGATTTCGACAACACGATCGTCCGCTACGACGACGTCTTCGGTCGCGTGGCGCTCGACCTCGATCTCGTGCCGCCGCACGCGGCCACGTCGAAGACCTCGGTCCGCGACCACCTGAGGTCGATCGGCCAGGAAGACCGTTGGACGGAGCTCCAAGGGATCATCTACGGGCCCCGGATGTCGGACGCCGAGATGTTTCCCGGCGTGGCCGAGTTCTTCGCTCGCTGCCGGGCCGCCGACACCCCTGCCGCGATCGTGAGCCACCGCACTCGGTTTCCGTATCTGGGCGAGCAGCACGATCTGCACGCGGCCGCCCGCAACTTCCTTTCCCGCCACGGGTTTCACGACGACGCCGGCATCGGCCTGCCCGTGGACTGCGTGTTCTTCGAGGAGACGAAGGACGGCAAGCTCGCACGAATCGCGGCGCTCGGCTGCACGACCTTCATCGACGATCTGCCGGAACTTCTCGCCGACCCGCGGTTTCCGTCCGGCGTGCGGCGGATCCTCTTCGATCCCAGCCAACTCCACGAACCGCCCTTGGATGTCGAGGTGGCTGCATCGTGGGCCGACGTCGAACGGCTCCTCGCGAAGGCCGGATCATGAATCACGCGACCGATACCGACGATGTCGCGCGAATGGCGGCCGTTGCCGAGCCGGTCCTCGCGCAGGCTGGCGTCACCGGGCCCTTTCGTCTTGAGCCGATCACGGGCGGGGGCAACAACCGCGTGTTTCGCGTCGAGTCGGACGGTGCCCCCGTCGTGCTGAAGGCCTACTTTCGGCATCCCGATGATCCACGGGATCGGCTGCGTGCCGACTTCAGCTTCAGCGCCTTCGCGTGGGGCGTCGGGGCACGGTCGCTCCCCCAGCCGCTCGCGAGCGACCGCGAGACCGGCATGGCCGTCTACGAGTTCGTGGTGGGCCAGAAACTCGCTCCCGGGGAGGTGACGGCTGCACACGTCGCAGAGGCGGCCGCGTTTGTTCGCTCGGTCAACGAGCATCGCGCCGACCCGCGGGCCTCCACCCTCCCCGAGGCCTCCGAGGCCTGCTTCACGATCACGGACCACCTCGCGTGCGTGAACCGGCGGCTGGATCGACTGCGGGGCATCGACGTGAGCACTCCGATCGGCCGTGATGCGGCGACGATCGTCGATCGCCGCATGCGACCGGCGTGGGAGCGGGTGGCCGCCAGCGTGCGGGCATCCGCGCACGACGGCGTGGACGAGCCGCTCGATGCCAGCGATCGTTGCCTGAGCCCATCCGACTTCGGCTTTCACAACGCGATCCTCGCCGCCGACCATCGGCTCCGCTTCCTCGACTTCGAGTATGCCGGCTGGGACGACCCCGCGAAGATGGCGTGCGACTTCTTCTGTCAGCCGGCAGTGCCGGTGCCGCGTGAGCTTCTCAGCGGCTTCGTGGCCGCCGTGTCGCCGCTGTGGCGCGACCCCGCCGCCTTCGCCCGTCGAGCCGCGCTCCTGCTGCCGGTCTACGAGCTCAAGTGGTGCTGTATCATGCTCAATGAGTTCCTGCCCGCCGCCGACAGCCGCCGCACGTTCGCCGGAGCCATCGTCGACCGGGAGGCACGTCGAGCGGTCCAACTCGCGAAGGTCGCGTCGTCCCTCGACCGCATGGGAGCCTGAGGGTTTCAGAGGGATCCTGCCCGCCACGGAGCTGAAAGTGCATGGCCTACGTCGATTTCCTGTCCGTCGTCCACAAGAGCACGAAGCGCGATTACGTCGCGCGAGTGACGGAGTTCCCCAAGGCTGAGGCGGCCACACTCGCCAAGCAGTGGGGCAAAGACTATTGGGACGGCGACCGTCGCACCGGGTATGGCGGCTACTCCTACGACGGCCGCTGGCGGAAGGTGGCCGACGCCATGGTGGCCCACTACGGGATCAAGCCGGGTGACCGGATCCTCGACGTCGGCTGCGGCAAGGGCTTTTTGCTGTACGACTTCATGCAGGCCGTGCCGGGCGTCGAGGTGGCGGGGATCGACGTCTCGCGCTATGCCCTCGAGCACGCGAAGGAAGAAGTCCGGCCCTTTCTCCGTGAAGCAAACGCTGCGAAGCTGCCTTTCGAGGACAAGAGCTTCGATCTCGTAATCTCGATCAACACGCTCCACAACCTCTTCTGCTACGACCTCCACGCCGCGCTCAAAGAGATGGAGCGCGTTGGCCGACGAAACAAGTATCTCTGCGTGGAGTCGTGGCGAACGGAGGAGGAGAAGGTGAACCTCCTCTACTGGCAGTTCACCTGCGAGATGTTCTGCACGCCCAAGGAGTGGGAGTGGTGGTTTGCCCACACCGGCTACACCGGCGACCACTCGTTCATCTACTTCGAATAGTCGTGGCCTGTCGCGCGGCTCGGCATTGCCCACACCCCATCGCCGGACGTTCGCGGATGCCGTCGTGGCAATCCTGTTCGGCACGGCAGACGCAGGATGGGTCGACCCGCATCTTGCCTGGCTCGGTGCCCCCCGTAGCACAGGTTTTCAACCTGTGTCTGTCCATCGCGGCGGCTCGGCATTGCCCACACCCCATCGCCGGACGTTCGCGGATGCCGTCGTGGCAATCCTGTTCGGCACGGCAGACGCAGG
>CAMBSN010000039.1 GCA_945870505.1 Candidatus Kuenenia stuttgartensis
GCACGAGGTCAGTAGCTGCCCTTTCAATCAAGCTTCTTCGAACCAGTTGGCTGCGACTTCAACCGTCGCCGAAATCCAACCAACCCACGCAATCTAAAGACTCCGAAAAATCCTGTCAAGCATCCCAAAAAGAATTTTTTCGGCGATCCCCGAAGGAAGAAAAAAGCCTTTTTTCAGGCCCTTTTCGCCACCACGCACGCTCGGGGCCGATGGGCTTCGAGATCCGGCGGTCCGTGGAAGTCTCCGCTGGTATGTTCGCGGGTGCCTTGGGAGCCGCGAGTGGAGGAAAGGATGATGCGAAGAACAGGCCAGCCGTGCAACGTGTCCGCAATCGATCGGCGTGTTTTTCTTGCAGGATTTACGGCATCCGCCGCTCTCGCCGGTGGTGGGTCGCTGGCGGCTGATCTCGGTCGCGCTCGCACCGTGTCGATCTTCCACACCACCGATCTCCACGGTCGTATCGTGCCCACGAGCACCTACGAAGGGCTCGACGATGTCGGAGGTTTTGCGAGGTGCGCCACCTGCATCCGCCAGTGGCGTCGTGAATCGCCGTATACGCTCACTGTCGATGTCGGCGATGTCGTGCAGGGCACGCCGGTGAGCCTCGAGAGCGGCGGCACGCTCATGATCGATCTCTTCAATCGTCTTGGCTACGACGCCTGGACGCTCGGCAACCACGACTTTGACTGGGGCCCCGAAAAACTCGAGGTGCTCCTCGACCGCTCCGCGTGTCCCGTGCTCACCGCGAACGTCACTCGCGGAACTGCCATGCCTGGCGGATTCGACGGCGCCTGGAAGCGGGTGCTGCCGTGGACGATGAAAGAGGTTGGTGGGTTCCGCATCGCGGTCATCGGCCTGGTCACGCCGGGGCTGCCCTATTGGCTTCCTCCGGAGCTCCTCGGCGGCGCGGAGGCGACCGATCCCGCGGTGGCGCTCGCGGCGGCGGTGAAGGAGGCGCGTAGTGCGAAAGCCGATGCCGTGGTGGTGACGGGCCACATGGGCTGGCGATTCAACGACGACTACGCCAATCCTGTGCGGTCGATTCTTCGCGACGTCGACGGAGTCGATGTCTATCTTGCGGGCCACTCGCACCAGAATCAGCCGTCGTGGACGCTGCACGATGTGCTCTGTTCGCAGGCGAGTTACCACGGCATCCACTGCGGACGGATCGACCTGACGTTCGACCTCGATTCACGGAAGCTCGTCGATCGCCGGGCCTTCACGATCCTGATGGACGACCGGTTCGACCTCGATCCTGCAGTCATGGCGGCAGCCCAACCGGGGCTCGAAGCGGCCGAGGTCACGCTCGCCCGCGAGGTTGCGAAGGTGATGCGGCCGATTTCGGGCAAGGGCCGCGGTAGCGGCCTGGCAACGCTCCTCTGCGAACTCTTCGCCGCGACGCTTCAGCGGCACGGCACGACCGTGGACGCCGTGTTTCACGGGACGTTTGGGACCGGCGATCTGCAGCCCGGGCCCCTGACGGTCGCCGACTGCTGGAAGATCATTCCCTATGAAAACATGCTCGTCACTGCTGAGGTGACGGCCGCCGAACTGCTCGCCATCGTCGCGGAGGACGCGAAGCAGAAGGACTCCGACCGCATGCTCTGGCCGTTCGAGGTCGTGGCGGGGGACAACGGGGTGCCATCGCGGCTTCGGCATCAGGGGGCCGACGTGCCCGCCGATCGCCGGCTCACGATCGCCCTCAACGCCTACGATGCCCAGTCGGGCGGACGGCGGCTGATGCGGACCAGGGACATCCTCGCCGCGCCGACAGCGAACCGCCGCACGTCGCCGATCGACACGCGGTCGGCACTCATCGACGGCCTGCTCGATCGCGGTGTCGTGGGCTGAGCGCACGCCCGGCCCGCCAGCACAAACGACCCTGGAAAAGAAAAGGACCCGTGGTTCGAAAACCACGGGTCCGGTAGCGGCTATCGATGTGTGGGTCTTTGGGGGGGGGAACAGCCGCTGAAGAGAATCAAAGTGTATGGTTGGGGCCGCGGACTCCTGCCCGCGACGCATCAACCATACCCTACGCCCTGCCTTCGCGTCGACCCTTTTTTTGCCGCCGGCACTCCCGATTTCGGTCGCCGTGGAAACATCTGCCGAATAGGGGCTATTTTCCGGCCATTTACCCGGTCTTTTCTAGAACCCCGCCGCCGTGCTGACCCATGGCCGAGGGACGGTTGACCATCGGACACGTTGCCTCGGCCGCTTCTCCGGCCTACCGGGCGTCCGTTACGCTACCGGCCGTCGGTTCCCTCGTCCGCCGAATCATCTCTCTCCGTAACGCCCCAGAAACCCCCACCGCCATGGCCGCATCATCCGCTGACCCGTTTTCCGCCCGTGCCACTTTCGAGACCGGCTCTGGCCTGGCCACGCTCTACCGCGTCCGGGCCCTCGATGATGCCGGGGTGACAAACACGTCGCGGCTGCCCTACTCGATCCGGATGATTCTCGAGGCGCTGCTGCGGACGTGCGATGGCTACGAGGTGACCGAGAGTGACATCCGCACGCTGGCCACATGGAACGCCGCGAAGCCAGCGGAGCAGGAAATCCCGTTCAAGCCCGCCCGCGTGGTGCTCCAGGACTTCACGGGCGTGCCCTGCGTGGTCGATCTCGCCGCGATGCGGGCCGCCATGAAGCGGCTCGGTGGCGATCCGCGGAAGATCAATCCGCTCGTGCCCGTGGACCTCGTCATCGACCACTCGGTGCAGGTCGATTTCTTCGGTACGCACGACGCGCTCGAGAAGAACATCGACATCGAGTTCGGACGCAACGCCGAGCGATACGCTTTTCTCCGCTGGGGCCAGCAGGCCTTCCGTAACTTCCGTGTGGTGCCGCCGGCGATCGGCATCGTGCACCAGGTGAACCTCGAATACCTCGCCGGCTGCGTGTTTCTCCGCGACGATCCGGCGGGGAAGGGGAACGCGAAGGTTGCCGTGCCCGACACGCTCGTCGGCACCGACAGCCACACCACGATGATCAACGGCCTCGGCGTGGTCGGCTGGGGCGTCGGGGGCATCGAAGCCGAGGCTGTGATGCTCGGCCAGGCCTTGTCGCTCCTGCTACCCGAGGTGGTCGGATTCGAACTCACCGGCCATCTGCCGCCGGGCGCCACGGCGACCGACCTTGTGCTCACCGTCACCGAGATCCTGCGGAAGGAGGGCGTGGTCGGGAAGTTCGTCGAATTCTTCGGCAGCGGTCTCGCCGGGATGTCGCTCGCCGACCGGGCCACGATCGCCAACATGGCGCCTGAATACGGCGCCACGATGGGCTTCTTCCCGATCGACGACGAGACCCTCACCTACCTGCGGCTCACGGGCCGCCCGACGGAGCAGGTGACGCTCGTCGAGCGGTACATGAAGGAGCAGGGGATGTTTCGCACCGAATCGGCCCCGACTCCCGAGTTCACCAAGCGGCTGGCGCTCGACCTCGGCACCATCGTGCCGAGCCTCGCCGGCCCGAAGCGTCCGCAGGACCGCGTTCCGCTCGTGCAGGTGAAGAAGGCCTTCGCCGAGTCGCTCACGGCACCGACCGCCAAGCGGGGGTTTGCGCTCGAGGGAGCGGCGCTTGCCCGCACCGGCACCGTCCGAGAGAACGGCCACGCCGACACCATCGGCCATGGGGCCGTCGTGATCGCCGCGATCACGAGCTGCACCAACACGAGCAATCCGAGCGTGATGGTGGCCGCCGGCCTCGTGGCCCGCAAGGCGGTCGCCAAGGGACTCACCACCAAACCGTGGGTGAAGACGAGCCTCGCTCCCGGATCCCGCGTGGTCACCGACTACCTGGAGAAGGCGGGGCTCGACAAGGATCTCGACGCGCTCGGCTTCGAGACGGTGGGCTACGGCTGCACCACCTGCATCGGTAACTCCGGGCCGCTGCCCGACCACGTGGCCGCCGCGGTCACCGAGGGGGATCTCGTCGCGGCCGCCGTGCTCTCAGGCAATCGCAACTTCGAGGGCCGCGTCAACCCGCTGGTGAAGGCCAACTGGCTGGCGAGCCCGCCGCTGGTCGTTGCCTACGCCCTCGCCGGCACGACCGACATCAACCTTGATCAGGATCCACTCGGCACCGGGAACGATGGAAAGCCGGTGTTCCTCAAGGACATCTGGCCCACGGCCGACGAGGTCCGCCGCACGGTCGAGGCGAGCGTGACGCCCGGGCAGTTTCAGAAGCGATACGACAACGTCTGGGAGTCGAACCCGCGGTGGAACGCGGTGCCGACCACCGCGGGCGAACTCTACGACTGGGACGCGGCGAGCACCTACATCCAGGAGCCACCATTCCTCGCCGAACTCTCCCGCGAGCCGAAGCCGCCGGCGAGCATCCGTGGCGCCCGCGTGCTGCTCGCCCTCGGTGACAGCGTGACCACCGACCACATCTCGCCGGCCGGCAGCATCGCCAAGGCGAGCCCCGCCGGCACGTTTCTGGTCGAGCACGGCGTGCCGCCGGCTGACTTCAACAGCTACGGCGCCCGCCGCGGCAACGACCGGGTGATGACCCGGGGCACATTCGCCAACATCCGCATCCGGAACCTGCTCGTGCCGGGCACGGAAGGGGGTGTGACGCGGCTGCTGCCTGGCACGGACGTGATGCCCGTCTACGACGCGGCCGAGAAATACCGAACACAAGGCACGCCGCTTGTGGTGCTCGCCGGCACGGAATATGGCACTGGCAGCTCTCGCGACTGGGCCGCCAAGGGCACGATGCTCCTCGGCGTGCGGGCCGTGCTGGCGGCAAGCTTCGAGCGGATCCACCGCTCCAACCTGGTGGGCATGGGCGTTCTCCCGCTCGTACTTCCCGAGCCGTGGCAGCAGCTGGGGCTTACCGGCGAGGAGACGTTTGACATTCCCTTCGAATCGCTCGCGCCGCGGTCGACCGTCGTCGTGAAGGCGACCTCTCCGGACGGCACCGCGAAAGACATTCCCTGCCTGGTGCGGATCGACACACCCGTGGAACTCGACCAGTTTCGCGCGGGGGGAATCCTGCCGTTCGTGCTCCGCAAGCTGCTCGCAGGCTGATCAGCAGGCGCAGGGTGGCAGTCTGCACCTCCGTGTGGAGACGGAGTCGCAGATACGCATATCGATACGCACACAAAGCCGCAGGGCCCGCGTCCGTAGCCGCAGGGTGGCAACCTACGGCGGGCCGGAAAACCGTGATGAGCGGAACACTTTTCCACGCGGATGGCAACATGCGGTGATTTTTTGCGTGCCGAGGGTTTGAAACGGCTGACGGCGACGGAGCATTTCCGTATAGTGATGCCTCTGGGTGCATGCACGGTGGCGCCCCGCTTTGAGTGTTTGCGTGTTTTCACGGAGGGTTCCGGAATGGCGGTAGGCATCTCTCTGCAGGCGGGCACCGATCTCACGGCCTGTGCTGGAAACTCGGCTCCTGTCCGCGAGCGGCCCAACGCCCATGGCCGTGCAGCGATCGCCGAGGTGGTGCTCGAGGCGCTCGAGTCCGTTCGGCCGTCGGGCAGCCGACAGCGGCTGTCGGCGAGTTCGCTGATCGCCGACTCCGGCATCGATTCCGACCGCTTCCTCGACGCGATCAGCTGGCTCGAGGGCCGCTACCAGATGCGGTTCCACGCCTCGTGGCTGACCGGGATCCGCACCTGCGGTGATCTGATGCAGCGGGTGGCCGATCACATGTTCGACGCAGCCGACCGGGCCGCTGGCAGGGGGGCTTCGCTCGCGGGCTCCCCGCGGGAATCGCAGGCGGCGGTCAGCGACGACGCCTGGCCCGAGTGCCGGGCCCTCGAAGACCGGTTCGCCGCCCTCGACGCCGCCGGGCTGGAAAGCCCGTTCCTGCTCGCCAACGAACGGGTCGAGGGGCGGATGGCCACGATTCGTGGCCACGAAACGATCACCTTCACGAGTTTCGACTACCTCGGCCTGGCCGGCCACCCGGATGTGAAGCGGGCGGCCAAGGAGGCGATTGACCAGTTCGGGTGCAGTGCCTCCGCCAGCCGAATGGTCGGCGGCAACAACACCCTGCTCGACGGGCTCGACGCCGAACTCGCCGACTTCATCGGCACCGAGCGGGCGGTGATGTTTCCCTGCGGCTTCGGCACCAATGCCTCGGTGTTTGGCCATCTCTTCGGTGCAGGCGATCTGATCCTCTACGACGAACTCGCCCACATGAGCATCGTGCAGGGGGCGGCGCTCTCGAAGGCCGGGAAGCGGCCGTTTCGCCACAACGACTACCAGCAACTCGACGGCCTCCTTCGCGACCTTCGCCCGCAGTATCGCAGGGTGGTGGTTGCCATCGAGGGCGTCTACAGCATGGACGGCGACTACCCCGACCTGCCGAAGTTCCTCGAGGTGAAGCAGCGGCACGACGCGCTGCTCTACGTGGACGAGGCCCACTCGATCGGCACCATGGGGCCCGAGGGTCGTGGTATCTGCGACTTCTTCGGCGTGGACGCCCGCGACGGCGACCTCTGGATGGGCACGATCAGCAAAGCACTCGGCGCCCAGGGCGGCTACCTCGCCGGTTCCGAGCGGCTGATCAACTACCTGGGCCACACCACGCCCGCGTTCGTCTTCTCGACCGCCTGCTCGCCGGCCAACGCCGCGGCAGCGCTCGAGGCGATCCGCGTGATTCGCCGCGAACCTTGGCGGCTTGCCCGGCTTCGCGAACGGTCCGACCTGTTCCTCAAGCTCTGCTCCGATATCGGGCTCGACACCGGCGACAGTGGCGACACGCCGGTGATCCCGGTGATCCTCGGTAGTTCCACACGGGCAATGGGGGTGTCGCAGCGTCTACTGGAGGAGGGGATCAACGCCCGGCCGATCCTCTATCCGGCTGTTCGCGAGTCGGCGGCGCGCGTGAGGTTCTTCCTCACCTGCGAGCACACCGAGGAGCAGATCATCCGCACGGTCGAGGCGCTCGCCCGCATCGCCGCCGAAACGCGGGTGTAAGCTCGGCTCCTCTCGTAGCGCAGGTTTTCAACCTGTGTGCTTTCCCCCGTAGCACAGGTTTTCAACCTGTGTGGGTTCTTCTCGTAGCACAGGTTTTCAACCTGTGTGCTTTCCCCCGTAGCACAGGTTGTCAACCTGTGTGTGTTCCCGTTCGAAGTGGGCTCGGATGTGATTCCGGAAGGGGGAGCAGCCCGCCGAAGATGCCGTCGCGGAACACCGGCCAGCGCCGCTTCACGGCGTGGTCGGTGACCACCAGCAGGGCGGGGAGAAACACGAGTTCCGCCATCGTGGCCGCCAGCACGGCCGCGCAGGCGAGCATGCCAAATCCCGCCAGCGACGGCACGCTGCTGGCGGTGACGGCGGCGAAGCCCACTATCAGCACCACGCCGCCGATCATCACTGCGTTGCCTGTCTCGGCCACGGCCCGGCGAACCGCGGTTGCGATCGAGATCCCCTCGCGGCGGTTACGGGCCAGGGCCGAGAGCACGTGGACGGTGTCATCGACCGCCAGTCCGAGGCAGACGTTGAACACGATCACCGTCGCGGGATCGAGCGACCGGCCGGTGGCCGCGAGCAGCGCCGCGATCACCGCCAGCGGGAACACGTTGGGAATCAGGCTCACGAAGCCCGCCAGCGGCGAACGGAACGCCACGGCGAGAATGCAGCCGATCACAAGCACCTCGATCACGAGGCTCGAGCCCAGGTCGCGGACGAGCTGGCGAATATTGCGGGCCGATACGACCGACATGCCCGTCAGCCGGAATCGCCAGCCCGGCAGGTCGCGCTCGATCGCCGCCAGCGACGCGTCGATCCGGTCGTAGATGCCCTCCAGTCGCCGGGAGCCGAGGTCGGCCACGCGGGCGCGGACAATCGCCACGCGGTTCTCCGGAGACACGAGGTCGCTCACGCTCGCGGCGTCGAGCCGGCGCCTGACGCGGGGAGGCAGTTCGCCGGCGATCGTCGAGAACGAAATCGGCTTTGAGATTCCAGCCACGCCACCGATCGCCGCCTCAGCTCGCCGCAGCGCATCGATCACGACAGGGTCCCGCCAATCGACACCCTCGGGCCAGCCTACGACGACGTCGATTCCCATCGCCCCACCGAAGTCGCTGTCGACCCGGGCCAGAGCCTGCGCCGCCGCCGCTCCGGCCGGCAGCGAATCGACGATCCGGTTGTCGGCTTCGAGCCCGGAGCCGGCGATGCCCAGCAGCAGCGTGAGGCCGCAGGCCACCGCCACGAGCGGCCGGGCGTGCCGCACCGAGAACGCGGCGAGCAGATTCGCGACCCGGCCCGCCAGCCGCGACGACCGGCCGAGCCGCAGGCCGCTACAGAACGGCGTGGCCGCGATGAGCGGCGTGAGGAGTGTGACGGCCAGAAAGCTTGCCAGGGCTCCGATGGCAGCGGCGATGCCGAACGTCCGCACCGCTTCGATCCGCGCCACTGCCAGCGAGGCGAAGCCGATCGCGGTGACGAGGCTCGTCAGGCCGCACGCCATGCCGATGCGGTGCACCGCGCCCGACGACGCTGCGAGCGGGTCGAGCCCGCGCCGCACGCTCCGCCGCATGTCTTCGATGAAATGGATGGAGTCGCAGGTGCCGACCACGAGGGCCAGCGAGGGGACGACGCTCGTGAGCATCGTGACCGGCGCCCCAAGCAGGCCCAAGGCGCCGAGAGCCCAGACCGCGCCGAAGAACGGCGGCACGCAGGCGACGACCGTCGATCGCAGGCTCCGCGCCACCACGGCGGAGAGGATCACGGCCAGCGACAGGCCGATCGAGTTGAACGTCAGCATGTCGCGCCGCAAGGCCCGCATCGCCTGTTCCCGGAGGGCGGGCAGTCCGGTGAGTTCGATCGCCAGCGGACCGCGATCGTTGGCCACGTCGGCGAGCACCGCCTCGACACGGGCCACCACCTCCGACGACTGCGGCGGTCGGTTGGAGGTGGCGACAAGCTGCACAAGAAGCAGCGACGAGGCGCTGTCAGCCGAGAGGAGGTGGCCGGCCACGAGCGGGTGCCGTGCAGCGCGGGCTTTGACCTCGGCGCGCGTGTCGGCGTCGAGCGGACCGGCCCGCCGCGGGATCACCGGCAGGATCGCCCCGGCGGCCCCCTGGCGACGGATATCGAAGATGCTCCGCACCTGCTCGACGCCTTCGACGTCGCGGAGCCGGTCGGCGAGTGATTCCAGGGCGGCCAGTGGTTCTGCGTCGAAGATGTCGCCCGTGCGAGACGTGGCCCGCACGATGCAGTCGCGATCCGGTGGCCCGAAGATCGCCGCCACCTCGTCCACGAGGGCGAACTCGCCGCTCGAATCGCGGATCAGCGACCGCAGGTCATCATCGAGCCGGAGCCGCGAGATGCCGAACGCGGCGAGGGCGGTCGCGGCCGCAGCGAGCAGCCAGCCGGTTTGATGCCAGGATCGAGACGGAGGAGCGTCGCGGCCGGCGGTCAGCCGTCGGTCCGTTCCTCGATCAGGTGGCGTTCCGCCGGGTCCACGATCCATCCTCGGCACCCCAGGGCTCCGCAGCGGCAGGGAATCGCCGCGTCGGCCGGCCAGCAGTAATCGATCAGGAGTTCCTCGCCCGCGTTGATCGGCCGGATCGTTTGCATCCACAACCGCTCTTCCTCGATCTCGCCGGGCTCGGCCTCCCAGTAGAAGATTTCGCAGTTGGGGTCGCAACTGTGGTTCACATAGCGGAACGGCGGGGCCGGATCGAGCAGTCGGCCACCGGCAAGTTCCATCACATAGCTCGAATCCTCGGGGTGGTCGTCGAGGATCGTCCCGCGAATCTCGCCAAGCACGATGCCGGATGCAATGCGGCGGCGGGCGAAGGCGCCCTTGCCGACGGGGGTTTCGGCGATGCGGAGCAGGCGGTCGAGGGACGCGGATTCAGACTCGCGAGTCCGGGTATGGTCGGCGGGCATCGGTTGGGAATGAAGGCTAAGGCGGGGCGGGGAGTGCGAACTCTAGCGAGCGACCGGTCAGACCGTCAACGGTTCCATACCGCAGGTTGAAGACCTGCGGCTCCGTTTCCCCCGGAGCACAGGTTTCCAACCAGTGCCGCAGCGGAAAGCGACTGTTGATTCACGCCTGCTCGTCGCAGATCTTCTCGAGGAGCTTCTTGGTGGCCAGGATCCCCTCCGGCTCCGGCAGTTCCTTGCCCTCGTATTCGATTCCCACCCAGCCGTGGTAGCCCGCCTCGAGCACGATCTTCATCATCTTCCGGTAGTCGGTGCGGACCTCGTTGCCATCAGCGTCGAACTCGTGGCTCTTGGCACTCACGCCCTTGGCGAAGGGCATCAGTTCCTCGACGCCGCGGTAGCGGTCGTAGTCGTAGAAGTTGCCGAAGTCAGGGAGCGTGCCGCAGTTCGGCTTGCCGACGAGCTTCATCACGCCCGCGAGCCATTCGCCGTTGCTCGACAGGCCGCCGTGGTTCTCGACGATCACGTTCATCCCGAGCTGCGCGGCGTATTCCGAGAGCCTTGCGAGACCGTCGGCAGCGAGCTTCTGCTGCTCCTCGAAGCTACCCTTGCTCGCGGCGTTAACGCGGATCGAGTGGCAGCCGAGCCGCTTGGCGGCCTCGACCCACGGGTAGTGGTTCTCCACCGCCTGCGTCCGGGCTTTGTCGTCCGGGGCGCCGAGTTCGCCGAGGCCATCGCACATGATCAGGACGTTGGTCACGCCCTCGTCAGCCGCTCGCTTGGCGAGTTCGGCGATGTAGTCCTCGTCGCGGGCTTTGTCCTTGAAGAACTGATTGACGTACTCCACCGCTTCGATCCCGAACTGCTGCTTCGCAGCCCGCGGGAAGTCGAGGTTGTCGAGCTTGCCCGAGAAGAGCGTGTTGTGGAGTGACCACTGCGCGAGCGAGATCTTGTAGAGCGGCTCCTTCGCGGTGGCCGAGGCGGGATCGGCGGCGATCGCCCGCAGCGGGGCGAGGGTGAACGCCGCGGCGGCCGAGGCGCCGGTGGCGAGGAAGGTGCGGCGGGACGGCAGGGGGGTGATCGCGGTGTTCATGGGGGCCTCGTGCTGGTCGCGGGGTCAGTGAGATCGGGGGGCCGGCGCGTCGGCCTCCGGCTGAAGGTATTCACGGGAACGGTAGAGCAAGACTACCGGAACAAGCAGCAGTGTCGCCACCGCCATGCAGCCGGTAAAGAACCAGTAGTAGGAAGCGCCCGAGAGGGTCGAGTTGCCCGAGCCGTCGCGGGTGGCCATGTTCACCGCGGCCGTAAACAGGTTGCCAAGCGAAACGCTCAAGAGGTAGAGGCTCATGACGAACGACTTCATCTGGGGCGGGGCCTGCGTGTAGCTGAACTCCAGGCAGGTGATGGAGACGAGGATTTCGGCCGCTGTGATCACGACATAGGCGGCCAACTGCCAGACCACCGACGGCCAGCGGGCCGCCTCTGGGCCCAGCCCGGCCGCCGCCAGCCGGGTCGATTCGGCGTCGATCAGGCCTTGGGCCTGGGCCGAGATCGCGAAGGCCGCGATCGCCAGCACGAAGCCGACGAGGATCCGACGGAGCGGCGTGAAGTCGAACAGGCGGCCGACTGCGGGATAGATCACGACCCCGAACAGCGGGATGAAGAGGAGCACGAGGAGCGGGTTGATGGCCTGGATCTGGCTCTCGAGCCAGTCGATGCCGAGGAAGTGGCGGTCCATCTGCTGGGCCTGCTGGACCCAGGCGCCGCCGGTCTGGTCGTAGAGAGACCAGAAGACCGCCACGAGAAGGTAGAGCGGCACGAGCTTGGCGATCGCGGCCAGCCCCTGCGGGCCGAAGGTCTCGGCGAAGTAGGCCGATCCCCGCGGGGGCACGTGCACGAAGCGGTTGCGACCCAGCCAGAACACGAGCGTGGCAATCGCCATCAGGATGCCCGGCACGCCGAAGGCCCAGCCGGCGCCATAGTGCTCGAGGAGCCAGGGCGTGAGCAGCGTGGAGAAGAACGACCCAAAGTTGATCGCGAAGTAGAACCAGCCGAACACACGCTCGAGGAGGTGGCTGTTCGACCTGCCGAACTGATCTCCCACATGCGCCGACACGCAAGGCTTGATGCCCCCGGAGCCGATCGCCACCAGCGCGAGGCCAGCGACGAGCCAGCCGCGGGGCTCGAGCGTGGCCGCCAGAAAGGGCTCGGGCATGTCCATCAGCGCCAGGCAGAGGTGGCCCACGCAGTACACGATCGAGAGCAGGAGGATCGTGAGGTACTTGCCCAGGAAGGCATCGGCCACGATTCCGCCGATGACCGGGAAGAAGTAGGCACTGGCGACGAACAGATGCATCCACTCCCGCGACTCTGTCTCGGTCATGAAGTCGGGCCGGCCCGCGCTCGAGAGCAGGTGCTGCGTCATGAAGACGACGAGGATCGACTTCATTCCGTAGAACGAAAAACGCTCGGCAGCCTCGTTGCCGACGATAAAGGGAATGCCCGAGGGCATGCCCGTGGTGGCGGTGGGCTGCGTGCGGTAGCCGTGGGAGGTCGTGGCCATGGAACCCCGCTGGTACGATCGGGAAAGGTCGCGACAGCATCGCTGACCACGCCCCGGCGACGCAAACCCACGATCCGGCCGGACTCGACCCACGCCAACGCATGCACGATCCGCTCCTCGTCGTCACGATCGATCGGCTCCCTGCCTGGATTCTCCCGGCGTACGGGGCGACGTGGGTGGCGGCGCCCGTCATCGACCGTCTGGCGGCACGGGGGGTCGTGTTTGACGGCGTCGTGGCCACATCGGATGACCCCCGGGATGCGGTGCGGGGCCTGCTGGCTCGCGTGGCGGACCGCCAGTCGGCGGCCGTCGTCACGGACGATCCCGAAGTTACCGCGGGCGTGTGTCAGGGTGACGTGACCACCGTGCCTATCGCGTCGCCGCCGCTACAGGCCACCGACGAACCTTCGTCGAATCTTGCGCGGCTGTTCGCGGCGGCCGCGGCCGTCGTGGCAGAACGGCGGTACGACCTGGTCTGGTGCCACGCCGGCAGTCTCGGCATGTCGTGGGACGCGGCCGACGAGTTTCGCGAGGCCTATGTGGATCCCGACGATCCGCCGCCGCCGGCCGGCGCAGCGGTGCCCACTCTGGCCGTCACGGCCGACACCGACCCCGACCTCGTCACCGGCCTGCGGCACGTGTTCGCTGGCCAGGTCACGCTCCTTGACCGGTGCCTCGCCCGAGTCATCGATGCGGCGGGCGACCGTTCCACGATCCTCGTCGTGGGCCTTCGCGGCATGCCGCTGGGGCTGCACGGTCGTCTCGGCCCCGGGCCGCTCCCGCCCTACACCGAGGTGGTGCGTCTGCCGGCGATCCTCGTGGACCCCGCTGGTCGCATGGCGGGCCAGCGCTACGGCGGCCTCGTGACGCCCGCCGATCTCGGCGAGACGCTGGCCGAGTCGGTGGCTGGTGGGGCCGTGTCACCGCACGAGCCGTGGCAGGGCCGCAGTCTGGCATCCCTGTTTACAGACTGGAGCATCGCCGCGCGGGATCGCGTGATCGTCACCGGAGCGGAAGGGGTGGCCGTGGTCACGCCGGCGTGGCATCTCATCAGGCTGCCGCATCACGAAGAACCGGTGCTGCGGCTGTTCGCCAAGCCCGACGACCTGTTTGACCTCTGCGATGTGGCCGACCGCTGCCCGAGGGTGGTCGACGACCTGCGGCCACTGGCCGAAGCGGCCGCGGCCGGCGATCGTCCGCACGCCTGGACGGCGCCGCTCGGGGCCGGGATGCCGCTTGCGGAGTGACGGTTTTCCGCAGGTTTTCCCCGGTAAACCCGCGTGGCCCGGCCCGGAGGCGGCCGCTATCATCCGCCCTCCCCGCAGGTCGCCCTGTCTCACCATGGAAAGCCCGATGGTCGTCGTCCGCGCGCTGGTGATGGCCGTCGCGGCTGGCGCGGCGCTGGTAGCGCTCGTCGCTGAGGCGCGGCCAGTGGTGCTTCGCGTGCAATGGGGAGGCGGCACGCCCCAGGCCTGGAGCGGCACGGTGGAGATCGTCACCGCCGGCGGCACGGCGGCGCCGCGACCGCCGCTCTCGTGGCGCACGCTCTCGACCGACGCCGACGCCGCCGCGCACGCGCACGAATCGGCCCAGGTGGTGCGCGTCCATCAGCCGCGGGCGATCGCCAGCGACGGCATCGAGATCACGGTAGACGATTGGAAGGCGTCGCGGCTCGTCGCTCGGCTTGCGGCCGCCGATGGAGGCAAGCCGACCACGCTCGACGTGCCGATCGTCGATCTCATGACCGCGCCGTTGCAGCAGCCGCTCGACGGCCTCGGCAACCGGCTTGCGGCGCGGATTCCGGCGGATGAAGCGCTTCACGTGGAGGCCGCATCGGGTGATGCCGCCGACCGCTTCTCCGTCGAGACCCTCGGCCTCGTCCACCGGCCCGGAGACCGGCTCCGGGTGAGCATCGATCCGATTCTCGCCACGCGGCTTCAGGGTGGGCACGCGGTCGAACTGCGGATGCGACTGAAATCCCCGCAGGGGGTCGAGGTCGCCGCGCAGGCGGCGCCGCTGTCGCCGCTCGCCGACGACCCCGCGGCGGCGGCCGGCCGCGGATTCACCGAGTTCGCGCCCGTCATGTTCGATGTGTCGCTGCCGGCAGACGACGGGGTGTCGGTGGTCGAGTTCGAGGCTGTCGAGCGGGGTGGCCTCCGCTGGTCCCGTCAGCTGGCGTCGCGCGCGATCGAAATCCTCGCCCTCGGTGAGGGGCTCGTCGAGCCGGCGGGCAACGAGCCATGGAAGCCCGTCTACGAACTTGATCCGGGAAGCCCGAGGCTCCTCGAACGGCTCCGGCGACTGCCTGGAGTGAGTCTTCCCAGCATGCCGTTCCCCGAGATGCCGCTCCCCAGCCTTTCGATGTCCTCGGTGCCGCTCCCCAAGCTCCCGAGCGTGCCACTCCCCGCCGTACCGATGCCCAACGTGTCGGCGATGGTGCCCCGGCTCAGCGGCCTGCTGCCGCACGGCCATTCGACGCTCGTGACCCACTCGCTCGGCCCGATGCTTCGGCTTCCGCCCGCCGAAGGGTCCGGCACTCCCGCCTGGGAGGGAATCGTGCTCGCCGGTGTGCAGCCGGGCCTGCCGCACGCGGTCGAGATCGAGTATCCAACCGATCAGGATGCCACCGTCGGCGTCGTCGTGCTGGAGGCGGACGCCGCTGGTGTGGTGGTGCAGACACGGCACTCGGGGGGCTTCACGGTGGCTCGGCCGCCGGTCGCCGCACCGTCTCCAGCGCTCGCCGTGCACCGCTTCGTGTTCTGGCCTACCACGAAGCAGCCGCTCGTCTTGATCGCCAACGCGTCGACGCGCTCTCCGGCGACGATCGGTCGGATGCGGTTGACGGCCGGTCCGGCCCGACTGTCACCGGAGTCACCGCGGTCGCCCGCCGCGCTGTTGGTCCGCTCTGCCGTCGCGACCCGGCGGGTGCACGCATTCGCCGATATACCCGATCTTGCCCGCGCGTTTGGGGGTGGGGCGCGATTCGCGCCGCAGGAGGGCCGGCTCGCCGTCGACTGGGCGGCGCACGTGGCGGGATCGCGTCACCTCGCCGAACTCGTCGCGGTGCAGGGAGGCGGCGGCACGATGCTCACGGCCTATGCGGATGGGGCTGCGACGTGGCCGTCCGCGACCACGCGGCATGCACCGCGGTGGGACGTGGGTGCCGGCAGTTTCGACAGAGACCTGCTCGCGGCCACCGCCCGGATGCACGGCCGGCATGGCCTGACGATGATCCCCGCGGCCCGGTTCGACGCGCCGCTCCCCGCCGTCGAGACAGCGCTCGCCGAGGGGGCTGCCAGCCCCGGCATCGCCTGCATCGGCCGCGACGGCAAGCCACGGCGGCTCGAAGGGGGCGGTGTGCACTACAACCTGCTTCACCCGGTGGTCCAGAAGGCCGTCGAGGATGTGGTCGTGGAGATGGCCGGGCGGCTCCGCGGCTCCGCAGCGGTCGCCGGCGTGGCGGTTGTGATCCCGCACGACGGCTGGCTCCACCTGCCGGGCCTTGCCTGGCCGCTCGACGACGAGACGTTCGCACGCTTCGCCGCCACGCTCCCGTCGCCGCCCGTCGCCGACGGCGCAGGCAGGTTCGGCGAACGCGCTCGACTCGTCGAGGGTCCGTTTCGCGAAGCCTGGATCGCCTGGAGGTGCGCCGAGGTCGCCCGGTTTCACGCCCGGCTCGCCGCGGCGGTGGCCGCGGTCGATCCGCGATGGCCTCTGCACATCGTGCCCACCACGTTGTTTGCCGTTGGCGACCCCGCCGGTGCCGGTCAGGCCGTCGAGGGCGAAGCGGCTGACGACCGCGTGCGACTCGCCGGATACGACCCCGCGGCGATGCACGCCCTACCGGAGGCCGATCGCGTGGTCTACGTCTGGCCCCGCGTGCACGCACCGGCCGACGGCGTGTGGGAACGGGCCGTGGTGGCGACTGCCAATCGATCGGCCGCGGTCTCGCGGGCGGCTGCGGCGTCTCGCCGCAGGGCGACCGTGCTCGTCGAGAAGGCTTGCAGCATCGACGTTGAAGACGCCGTGCCGCACGGTCCGTTTGGGGCCGCGACCATCCGTGAGCCGGTGACGGTGATGCCGGCCGAGGGTGGATCTCGCGGTCTCGCGGAGGCCGTCGGGCTCGTCGATGCGGAAGCGGTCTTCGACGCGACGCTGCTCTGCTCGGCTGCGCCCCGAACACCGTCGAGGACGGCGTTCGAATCGATGCCGATGATTGCGGCCGCGGCCGTCCGCGCCGACCAGCCGCTCGTCGTCCGCGCGTGTCGGCAGCAGGGGCTGGCGTGGGCGCTCGTGTCGAATCTCGCTGCGGCGCCGGTGACGGCGAGGCTGGCGGTGGCCGGCCGGCCATCCACAGCGGTCGATGCTGCGGACGGCTCGTCGTTGGCCACCTCGGGAGGATCCGAGGTGATCGTGCCGCTGGCCGCGTGGGGCGTGCGGTGCGTGGTCCTCGAGGGCGACTGCAGCGTCACGGCGGCCAAGGCCGAGTATGCCGACGACGTTCGCCGCGATCTGGCGGGCCGAGTTGAACGGCTCCAGCAGCGGCGGACGGTGCTCGAGACTCCCGTGCCCCTCGACGTTCTCGATAACCCGGCGCTGGAACTCGGCCTGGGACCGACCGACGGCAAGCCGGCCGCGTCGATCGCGGGCTGGGAAGTGGTGGAACCGCGGCGGGGGGGCGTGGCGCTCGTTCCGGGCGCCGGCGGGCCCGACCAGCCCGGCCGCGGGCTCGAGTTTTCCTCGTTCAACGGGCTGGCGACGCTGCGGAGCAATCCGTTTCCGGCGCCAGCCTCGGGTCGGATCAGCGTGGCGGCCTGGCTCCGGGTGACCGACGCGGCGGTGCAGCCCCCGCTGCGCATCGCGATCGAGGGCGTGCAGGGCGACCGGGAGTATTACCGGTTCGCGGCGATCGGAGGACTCACCGGAGGTCGGCCGCTCACTGGCCAGTGGTCGCAGTTCGTGCTCCAGGTCGATGCCCTGCCGGCCGAACCCGTGGAGTCGTTACGGGTGCGGCTCGACCTGCTCGGCCCGGGCCACGTGCAGATCGACGACGTGCGCGTCTTCGACCTCGCGTTCGACGACTCGCAGCGGGCGCGGATCACGACCGCGGTGAGCCTGCTGGAGCATCAATGGGCGAGCGGTGACCTCGGTAGCTGCCTCGTTGGCTTGGAAGGATACTGGCCGACGTTTCTCGAGGCTTTCGTGTCGGACGCGGCGGTGGCGGCCGCGCAGGTTGCCCCCGAGCCGGTGCCGACCGCGGCTCCACCCGTCGGCCCGCAGCCCGCCGACCGACAGGCGGGAGGCATGTTCGACCGGTTCAAGAGTTGGTGGCAGTGAGCGGCTCGGAAAGCCCGGTCGCGCCCGCGATGGGGATGGCCTTCAGCCCGGCGGCCAGCCGAGGGCTCGGCCGCCGAGCAGGTGAACGTGCAGGTGATCGACTGACTGACCGCCGTTGCGGCCGCAGTTGACGACGAGCCGGTAGCCGTCGGCGAGTTCGAGCTTCCGCGCCAGGTGCGTGGCGACCATCACGAGGTGGCCGAGCAGGGCCTCATCGCCAGCCTCTGCCTCGGCGAGCGACGGGATCGGCTTCTTCGGGATCACGAGCACATGGACCGGCGCCTGCGGCGCCACGTCGTGAAACGCCAGGCAGAGGTCGTCGTCGTGCTCGATCCGGGCAGGGATCTCCTTGCGGATGATCCTGCCGAAGATCGTGTCAGCCATCGGTCGTTTCTGCCTGCGTGGCCTGCTGCTGAGCCTTGCGGCTGCGGCGACGGGGTGCCTTGGGAGTGGCCCACTCCTTGGTGAGCGCCTCGAACACCTCGGGCGTTTCGTAGCGAACGATGTTGCGACCCTCGGGCATGGGGCCGATGAGCGTGCGGAAGATCGGCGCACCGCGAAGGTCGAGGTCAGTGCTGCAGTCGTCGGCTCCGATCGAGAGGTGCGTCCGAAGGATTCCCTCGGCCGAGTCGAAGTCGTGGATCACGAGTTCGCCGTCCGTGCCCCGAGTGACGAGTCGCCAGGTGTCTTTTGCCATCGAAAACGCTCCATGCGGGTGGGCTGCCGGCCAGGCGCCCGCCGCCCGCGGTCTGTGGGGAGGTATCGGCAGGTGGCGGCCGCGCGGCGACCGGCGGCTCGCCTGGCCGGCATGGCCGTCACGCCGGGTTCGTCCGTCACGCGCTGCGTTTCCGGAATGCGTGGCGCATGCGGAATGCGGCAGTGCCCCGTGAGTGTGTGCGTGTGCCACGCCGACGCAGGTACGCTTCACGATTCACCAAGCCCGACGGCGGAAGCCGTGGGGGCCGCGCGAGGATCACGTGGGAGTCGTACGAGCGATGGATTCAGCCCTGGATTGCCTGAGAGCGTCGTCGCTGTTTCAGGGCGTTGAGCCTGCGAGACTGGTTCGCTTGCTGGGGGCGGTGGAACCGGTCGAGTTTGCCGCTGGCGAGTTGGTCGCTCGCGCGGGGGAACAGGCTGCTGCCATGGTGGTCTGCGAGACGGGCCGACTTCGGCTGGTCACGCCAGCCGGCCGCGAGGTCGAAGCAGCCGCCAACTCCTGCGGGGAAGAGGTTGCAACGGAACTGGATCGTTATGTCCTGACCGCGACGGCCGTAGGGCGGGTTGTCGGCTGGAGGATTCCCCGCGAGTCGCTGCAGGGCTTTCTGCAGCAACAGCCGCGCAGCGTTCCGCGGGCAGTGACCCTCCTCGCGTCGCGGCTCGCGGGCGAGAAGCTTCCGCTGGAGCCGACGGCCACGCCTGCCGAGGCAACGCCGATCAGGGTTTCAGAACTGGTGGGCTGGGGCTTGGCCGTGGCCCTGCCGCCGCTGGTCTACTGGGTCGGCTTGCGGACGGAGTGGACAGTGCAGGCGGCCATGACCGCGGCGATCTGTACGGCGATGATGGTGCTCTGGGTGTTTTCGCTGCTCGATGAGTTCGTTCCGCCGCTGGTGGCGATGGTCGCCACGCTGTTCATCGGACTGGCGCCCCCGGCGGTGGCCCTGGCCGGGTTCTCGTCTCCGGGGCTGATCACGCTGTTGGGGGTGTTTGCCCTGGCGTCCATCATCACGACCTCGGGGCTGAGCTATCGCCTGATGCTCTGGGTCCTGCTCCACCTGCCCGACAGGCCCATGTTTCATCAAGGCGTTTTGCTCTGCGGTGGATACCTGCTCTCGCCGATCACACCCTCCGGCAACAACCGTCTGTCGCTGCTCCTGCCGATGTATCGCGACATGCTCGACGGGCTGAAGCTCGTGCGGAGAGGCGCCGCCGCGACGGCCCTGATGGCGGCGACCTTTTCGGGTGCGATGCTGATGTCGCCGATGCTGTCCACCAGCAAGTCGGCCAACATCGCGGCGATCAGTCTGCTGCCCGAGCAGATTCAGGAAGAGTTCATCGGGTTGTTTTGGTTGGTTGCCGCCGCCGTGGCCGCGATCGGATTGACGCTGTTTCACGCCCTGGCGTCTGCGTGGCTGTGTTCGGCACCGCAGGCCCAGCCGCTGCCCGTGGCGAGAATCGCCCAGCAGCTCCGGCTCCTCGGGAGACCAACACCGAGCGAATGGTTGGCTGCGGCCGGCTTCATGTTTTTTCTGGTCGGAGCGGCCACGTATTCATGGCACCAGGTTCCCCCATCCTGGCTGGCCGGCTGCGTGCTGGTGGGGCTGTTGTTGTCCGGCCAGTTTTCCAAGCAGGACTTTCGGCGGCACATCGATTGGCCGATGCTGTTCTTTCTGCTGGGAGTCGACAGCATCACTCGGGTGATGGACTACCACGGCTTGCAGGCGGGCCTCGCCAGGGCGATCGCGGGTTGGTTCCAGTTCATCGATGGCCGGATCGAACTCTTCATTCTCGCCGCCCTGCTGACCACGGTGACGATACGCCTGGCCTTGCCGGTGACCGCAGGCATGCTGGTGTCGGTGGTGATCCTGCTGCCTGTGGCCGAAGCGCACGGCATCCATCCCTGGATCTGCGTGTTTCTGACCGCCATGTTCAGCGACATCTGGTTTCTGCCCTACCAGAGTTCGGTCTACCTCCAGGTGCTGTCGCAGGGCTGCGGCGACACCTACGATCAAAGGCGTTTCTTTCTCCACAACGCCTGGATGAACCTGGCCCGGGTGGTCGTGGCGTATGCTTCGATTCCCTGGTGGTACTGGCTGGGGTTACTATGATGCGACGCCTGCGTGCATTCCTGATCGCCTGCTTTGCCGTCGGCGGGCTGTTGGCCCTGGCAGGCTTCAACGCCTCGCGGCCGCGGTTGATGGTGCTGCACTCCGGCAGCGAGCAGACGCTCTGGGTGCAGGACGTTGACCGGGGCATGCAGCAGGAACTGGACCGCAATCGCCGGCCGATCAGCCTGGCTCGTCAGTTCCTGAGACTGGATGAACCCGACCTCGGTCCGGAGGCGATCCGCGTGCGGGTTCAGGATGCCCAGCGGGCGATCGCCCGAATGCAGCCCGATGTTTTGATCGCCGTGGACGACGAGGCCAACGCGCTGGTGGCCCGCGACTACGTCAGCCGCGGCAGGCCGAAGGTGCTCTACGTGTCGATCGATCAACCCCCGGCGGAGTATGGATATCAATCGGCAGCCACGGTGACCGGAATCAGCGAGGCACTGCCGTTGGCGGCCGTCCGCGATGCGCTGGGCGATCTGCGGAATACTCCTGCCGCAAGGGGGGCCGATCGGATGGAAGGTGCTGTGGGTGATGAATGGCTACCGGGCCGGCCGCTGCGGATCGCCGCGCTCGCCAGGGACAGCGAAACCGGCCGCGCCGAACTCGTGCAGGTGCGGCAGTTCGACTGGTCGCCCCATGAGCTTGGGCCGACGGCCACGGTGAGGACGTGGCCTGAGTGGCAGGAGCAGTGCCGGTCGCTGGCTGGGCGTGCAGACATTCTGCTCGTGCTCAGCTACCGCGGGCTCGTGCGTGAGAACGGTGGCGGTGGGCTGGTGCCGGGAGCCGAGTTGGCCGAATGGCTGGAGCAAGAATCGGTTCCACTGCCAGTCGGGTTGGACGTTGGCTACGTGGTCGATGGGGGCGGCTGGAGTCTGGCTCCGGCGCCGCTGGACTACGGCGTAGGCGCCGTGCGCATGGCCCTGGAATGGCTGGATCCGGCCCGCAAAGGGGAGTTGCCCAACTCCTGGCGGTCGTCCCATTTCGACGTGGCCCTGCGGGCGTCGAGCCTCCGTCGGCGGGGATTGTGGCTGCCCCCGATCTACGCGGAGGCCGCTCGCGCCGGCAACGACTACTACGACTGATGGCTGAAGCCCTGAACCGGCTGATGGAGTGCACAAACCGTGGAGAGGCCGCGAAAATGCGGTTTTTTTCGTGGATTACGCGAGCCCGTGGTCGCCCCAAATCTGATGCGATAGGATCGCACCGGAGGGTAAGCGAACGGCTAGCGGTCTGACTCGAAATCTGGACGAGTGGCCGCGCCGGGGGAGTTTCTGGCGGCCGCGTTTCTGCGGTTTCTCCCGGGAAAAAATGCTGTTTTTGATCGAGGAAAGAGCCGTTTTCAAGCCGACCCGCCTCGATGGCCGATTTTGCGTTTCGTCCGTGTTTGTCCTACGATGTCCGCTGGCAACTGTGCGCAGTTGTGCGCAGGACCGGGCGGTCTGACTAGGCAATCGGGAGAGGCGTGAGCGATGGCGCAGGCGAACGGTCGTGACGTGTTTGAGGGTGGCGCGATGGCCTTCACGGAGGCCCGCATCGAGCAAGCCCGCCGGCTCGTGTGCGATGGCGAGTTGTCGGCCGACGGCGCGGGCCGCCGCAGTTGGCGCGACGAAGGGTGCCGCGGCCTCGTGCTCGTGGTGAATCAGCGGAGCGGGTCCGCCGTGCTCTACTTCCAGGGCACGGTGAACGGGCGCACGATTCGCCGGGCGATCGGCGACGCTGAGAACGTCCGCCTGGAGGAAGCCCGCCGGGCTGTCGGTCGGCTGCGGTATGACCGCTCCGCTGCCGGCGCCCTCGCTCCGCGACCTGACGAGCCCGCAGAGGCCGAGTCGCCGACGTTGGGCTCGATGGTGGCCGATATGCTCGATGCCCACGAGGCGGGCCGCTGGTTGCCTGGGACGCGATCCCGTGTGCCGCTGCCGCGGACGATGAAGTTTTACCGCGACCTTCGGAAAGCCCGCCTCGCGGAGCACGAGTCGCTGTCGCTCGTGGAGTTCGCCGGCAAACTGCCGGCGGTCTACGCGGCGATGCGGGCGGAGGCACCGATCCAGGCCAATCGCGTTCTACAACTCGTGCGGAACCTCTACGGGTACGCGGCGGATCGCGGGCTGTGGACCGCCGCGAATCCTGCTGTCGGCACGTCGAAAACCGACCGCCTGACTCGGACGGCGGAGCGGGCCCGGACCCGCATCCTCACGGATGCTGAGTGGAGGCGGCTCGAAAAAGCGATGGCCTTAGACGTGCCGATTTGGCGCGACCTGTTTTCGATCAGCCTTCACACTTTGCAGCGGATGGGGGCCTGCCGGCATATGCGCTGGTCTGACCTGACTTTGACCGGCAAGCGTGCTGAGTGGCGCATCCCTGCCGAATGGATGAAGGGCCGCCGGCACGGCCATGTAGTTCCGCTGGCTGAGCTGCCGGCGGCGCTGGCGATCCTCCGGGCTCGTCGGAAGGCCGTGCCAAAGGATTGCCCGTGGGTTTTCCCTGGAGCGGACGGCAAGCCAATCGACAACCACGATAAGGCTTGGGATCGGTTGATCCGGGCGGCTGGCCTCTGGCATGAGGACGCTGAGCAGCGGCCGCGCCCGCACGACCTGCGCCGCACGGGCGGTGCTCGCATGACGGCGGCCGGCGTTCCTCTCCAGACCGTGACGCGAGCGCTGGGTGACGCGGCGAGCAGCGCGGCGATGGTCGCCCGCACGTATGCACAGGTTTCGGACGAAGCCCTCCGCGACGCCTTCGCCGCTTCCGCCGGTCGAGGCCGCCCTAGGAAGCGGTGACTAAGCTTTCGAGAGACTGACAGTAAAACACGTCCGGGAAAAATGCTGGACTCGTTGAGGCACGACCGGTACATTCCGGGTAACCGAACAGGAGCAGTTCGCTAATCCCGTGTTCGTACGGGCGTTTCGGTTCGTGATGCTTTGGATACCCCGCCCGGCATGGTCCGAGGCGGTATTTCCCCCGATTCAGCGGCACCGAGTTTGCCGACATGGGGCATCGCGAGTCTGGCTCGAAAGCCGAAGTTCGCTGCGGGCGTTGATCGCGCCCGGTTTCGCCCTGGCGGGGCAAGTCGCTCCCTCTCGTGTACGCCCCGTCCTGCCGCGCCCACGGTCTGCTTGAACTGCGCCGATCGCTGCGCGCGGCTCCTGTCTCAAAAGGAGCCCTCGATGATCCGTATCGCTGCCAAGAAACAACCGAAGCCCTCGCCTTCGGAAGCCCTCGCCGACCTGAGCCTCGCCGATGGTCCGCTACTGAAAACCGCCGAAGCGGCGGCGCTGCTGGGCCTGTCTCAAAAAACGCTGCGACAACTCCGCTGCGATCGAGCAGGGCCGCGATTCTTGAAGATGGGCACGCACATGCAAGCCCGCACGCGCTACCGCCTCAGTGATCTGGAGCGGTGGGTTCGCGAGCGGGCTCACGCGGTCGGCGGGGCGTGAACCAAAGAAAAAACCCGGCCGGGGTGTGTCGCCCCGACCGGGTTCGGAGTCTGCTGCGAACGCCAAGGATGGCCGGGGCGATCGCTCGCGTCAATAGACCGGCCTACCCCTGGAGTCTGCTGCAATGGAAATCGCTACTCGTGATTGCGCTGTGGAGTTTGACCTGTCCGCGTTGAACCGCCGGGTGCCGCTGCCGGTCGGGCCGGACGTGCACGATGATGATCGCCGCCTTGCCCTGGAGGTTCGCGCGGAGTTGTGGAGCGGCGGCCCTGCTGACGAAGCCGAGATTTTCGCAGCCGTTACTATGCGAAGCCGTGAGTTGATCTGCTGCGACCTCTTCGAGGAGGTTACAGAAAACGAGGAGATTTTCGAGATGGCAAACAGACTTATTGCGATCCTGCGAGCCGATCGCACGATCAGTGGCCCGCCGTCGCCGCAGGCGGCAGGCTGGGTCGGTCGCGTGTTTGAGGATGAACAGCGGCAGGATTTGCTCGTGGTCGCCGCCGGGCAGTATTTGGCGGGCACGCTGAAAGAGTCTGGGGGGAAGTTGTTTGTCCGACTTCGCGAGCTGGATTGGATGGGCTTGCCCGATGCAGACGTGGCGATGGTAGCGCAGGCCCTCATGCGCCGTGTCGCAGTCGAAAAGTCGGAGAACTGGGTCGGCGAGATGGACCCGATTGTGGGCTACGGATTCACGTTTGTATGGGAGTTGCTTGAGTCAGGTGGGTACGGTGAAGATCAAACAAGGGTGGCGGTGGCAACCCCTGGTTTGATGCGGCTCCGCATCATCGGCGATTGGTATGAGTTGGAGTGTGAGCTGTGGCCGTGCGCCGTGACGATGAAGGCAGCAGACTTCCTCCGGGCGCGATCATCGGCTCGCGAGATTTTCAAGCAGACCGGAATCCAGCCGGATAGCCCCGCCGGGCGGTGGCGACAGGTTTGGGAAATCGCGGGCCTACGTGACCGGTTGATCCAGGTTGCGGCCCGGGAGAATCCCAGTGATCGGCAAGCCCGGATCGTGACATGGCTGCGGACGATCGAGGGAGCCGCGCCGACCGCGGACCGCTCGCGGCCGGACGGCTCTGCCGCTCGGCTTCCAGACGGGGCCGTGGTGGCCTCGATGCCGTGGCTGGTGAACCAGGCCATCGGCGACGCGATCGCCCGTGAGAGCGAACGCGAGGCGGTCCAGGCGGTGATCCGGGCGAACACTGGCGAGTCGATCCGCAAGACCGATGGCGGTCGGTCGATTCGGCTTCGGCTCGTGCCGGCAAAACCGCCTCTTGTTATAGGGGCCCTCGATTGAGAAAGGGAAAAAGTTGCGTAGCGCGTAGCGCACGATGCGAAACCCTTGTCAGCATTGGAGTTCGAGCGCTATGGCTGGAATCTGCCAGCGTAGCGCGGCGCTACGGCTCGCCAAAACAGCCGTAGCGCTGAATGTGCCGTAAATACGGGATCATAAACCTTCGCGCTACGCGCTACAGGATATTTTCAATGGTTGATTTCCACTCTCGCGCGTATCAATGGGATTTTGACGGCGGCGCACCAGCAGCGGGCGATCCGCGCCGCGACGTGATCGTGTCGGGTGCGGCTCGCGGTCGGCAGGCCGTGAACCTCGCGATCCTGAAAGGGCTCCGCGAGCACGTTGCCGAGCACGTCCGCGAGCTACGCCGGTTCGAGGGCATCCACGGAAAGTTCGCCCACGACCGGGCCCGCACGATTGAGCACGTCCTACGCGAGCTTGAGCGTGTCGCCCGTCTGCCGGCAGACCCGGCGACGGATTACCAGGGGGCGACCGCCAAGGGGGGCGCATCCTGACCGACCATCCAGCAAAACCACTACTGTTCCATACACGAGCGAAACCCTGAGTTTCTCGACCCCCTTTCTCCAGGAGCCCTCACGATGGGCATGCGTGGTCCTCTCCCTCGCCAATCCCCCAAGCCCGCCGCCTCGACCGTGACGCCGCTGCCGGCCCCCTCATGGCTCCCGCAACCGTCGGTCGAGGTCTGGAGCGAGATCGAGCCGCGTCTCCGCGCCCGCCTCCGCCCTGAGCACGCGGACACGCTCGCCGCCTGGGCGTGCACCGCCGCGGAGCTGCGGGAGCTGTCCGTGGTGATCGCTCGCGACGGCAGCACGGCCACTGGTCCGCATGGCACACACCCCAGCGCCGCCCACTCCGCCGCCGTACGGCTCCGTGGAACGCTTCTCGCGCTCGGCAAGTCCCTCGGCCTCGACCCGGCATCATCGGCCCGCCTGGAGGCTGCTGGAGGCCCTGCCGATGATGGTGCCGATGCGATCCGCGAGTATGCCGCGAAGCGTGATCGGCCGCGTGATGTCGATGATGCGGAGCCAATCAGCGGCACCGGGCTCACGGTGCTCGATTACGTGCGGCGGCACCGCGGGGCCGGTTGAGTCTCGCTGCGGCCCCCGCGACAATGCCGAGCCGTCTCGGCGGCCCAGCACGGTGGGATCGCCGCCGAGGAGCGTTGACCCTCAACCCGCATTCACGGGAGACGGGAGCAGGGCGATTGCATATCGGTCACTAAGGTGCGATCCCAACCAAAACCATTGGAACGGCAGCCACGGCACGGTAGGCGGGGTTCTTCGTGTCCAGAATAAGTTTGCTGGCCGAAAGAAGTTCCCGGTCGGCATGAAACGCTCGGGCGGCTGTTGTGCGTTGTTCTGGCGCGAGGGTCTTTCGGACGCCGAGCCACGTGAAGGAGAGTTTCACCGCGGCCATCGTGGTTCGGAGTCTGTGGGCGGCGGAGCGTTCCTGCTGTGTGGCCGGCTGTTGGGCCTCGCGCTGACGGCCACGCGGGGAAGTTTGCTGGCCGGTGTCGTGGGATGTGGTGGTTGCGGTGGACATGAAATGGTTCCTGTTTTTGGTTTGTGAGTGGGGGCTGGAGGTGGGGTGGTGACTCACTCTCAACGGCGGATTCGTCCCTAGATTTGCCCGATTCGTCCCAAGCGCGCCCGATTCGTCCCTGCCCATGCCCGATTCGTCACATTTGTCGTCCCCCCCTTGACGCATGAAGCAACCGGGATATTTTCCCCGAGTTGACACGTTTCTCCTCTCCTCTTTCCGGGAGCATCACGCCATGCCTTGCCCAGTTGGTCGTCGTTGGCGCACGATCCTTGCGAGTGTGTTTGCTGTTTCAGCCATCGCGGCTCATTCGGCCTCGGCCGCTACCCGGACCTGGGACGGCGGCGGTTTGGCCAACCTCAACTACAACTGGGCCAACACGGCGAAC
>CAMBSN010000040.1 GCA_945870505.1 Candidatus Kuenenia stuttgartensis
CATGGCAATCGGACCGCGACCGCAGTCGGGCGAGCACGGCGGCAGCGGTCTCGCGGGGAGCGATCCAGGCCTGCACGCCGGGGGTGGCAGCCGGAATGGCGATGAGCGCGGGGCGTGCCTCGGCCCGCCAGCCGGGGCCGTCAAGTCCGAGCACCCGGACGCTGAAGCGGTGCGGCGTGGCGGCATCGTCAACGAACCTCGCCACGACCTCCTCCACCGTGGCTTGCATCTCGGGACCGTGGAAGCAGGAGAGCGTCTGGCCGTCGGCCGAGAGCGACGCGGGCGCGTCGCCGTGCCAGGCGGGGTAGCCGGTCTGCTGGAGAATCCAGTCGACCACGTGCCGCTGGCTGCCCTCACCGGCCTGCTTCACGTAGGCCGAGATGTCGTAGGTTTTCCAGACCTGGCCGGCCGTGGCAGGGACCTGGCCGAACGCGGCCGACGGCATGACGAGCAGCCCCACGAGGAGGATGCCACGGAGGAGGAGAGTGTCAGTCGGCGATCGATCCATGGCCGATGCCTCCCGCGTCACTCAGATGCGGGCGAACACCAAGCTGGCGTTGTGGCCGCCGAACCCGAACGAGTTGCTCATCGCGATATCGACCTTGGCCTCGCGGGCCACCTTCGGCACGTAGTCGAGATCGCACTCGGGGTCGGGGGTGTCGAGGTTGATCGTGGGGGCGATCACGCCGCGGTTGATCGTCAGAGAGCAGACGACCGCTTCGATGCCGCCACTGGCGCCGAGCGTGTGGCCGAGATTGCTCTTCGTACTGGAGATCGCCAGTCGCTTCGCGTGCCCGCCGAACACCCGCTTCACGGCCTTCGTCTCGGCCACGTCGCCGAGCGGGGTGCTGGTGCCGTGGGCGTTGATGTAGTCGATGGCTTCCGGGCCGATGCCGGCATCCTGAAGGGCCATGGTCATCGCGTGGGCTCCGCCACGGCCCTCCTCGTCGGGTTGCGTGATGTGGCCGGCGTCGCCGCTGGCCCCGTAGCCCTTGAGTTCCGCGTAGATTCGGGCACCGCGCCGGCGGGCGTGCTCGAGTTCCTCGACCACGATGACGCCGGCCCCCTCGGAGAGCACGAAGCCATCGCGATCAATGTCGAACGGCCGGCTTGCCTGCTGCGGCGCGTCGCTGCGAAACGACAGGGCCCGCATGTTCTGGAAGCCCGCGAGGCCGATCGGCGTGAGCGCAGCCTCGCTCGCCCCGGTGATCATCACGTCAGCGTCACCGTACTGGATCGCCCGCAGCGCGCTGCCGATCGAGTTGGCAGCGCTGGCACAGGCCGTGGCAACCGCGAAGTTGGGCCCCTTGGCCCCGTAGAGGGCGGAAACGTGGCCGCTGGCCGAGTTGACCATCAGTTTCGGGATGGTGAACGGCGAGACCTTGTCGATTCCCTTGTGGAGCATCCGCTCCTCCTGGGTCTCAAACTCCCAGAGGCCGCCGATGCCGGAGCCGATCACCACGCCGCAGCGATACGGATCCTCCTGCGAAAAGTCGAGCCCCGAGTCGGCGGCCGCGTCCTTGGCCGCACCAATCGCAAACTGCGTGAAGCGGTCGAGCCGCTTGAGTTCCTTCACGCTGGCGATGCCCTCGTTCTCCGGCTCCCAGTGCACCTGGCCGCCGAACTGCACCCGGTAGCCCGAGACGTCGAACAGGGTGATCGGGCCGACGCCGCTCTCGCCGCGCACAATCCGATCCCAGAACACGTCGACCTGCCGGCCCAGAGAGGTCACCACTCCCACGCCAGTCACAACCACCCGTCGCTTCATTCCGTCGCTCCGCCGTCCGTGCTTTGCGATCAGTCGATCACGACTGGTTCTTTTCGATGAACTCCACCGCCTGACCGACGGTCTGGATCTTCTCCGCTGCGTCGTCCGGGATGTTGATCTCGAACTCTTCCTCGAGTTCCATCACCAGCTCGACGGTATCGAGCGAGTCGGCACCCAGGTCCTTGATGAATGACGTCTCAGGCGTGATCTGTTCCTGGCTCACGCCGAGTTGTGACGCCACGATGTCGATCACGCGCTCTTGAACTGAAGCCACCTTGTGAATCCTCCTGAGGCCCGGCTGCCGGCCGCGTATGGGCGGCGAGCGGGGCAGGGCGTTCTGACGAAACTGGCGGCAGCCCTCCGAGGCTGCGCACCTTACCTGGGTTGTCGGGGAAGATATACCCGTTCCCGACCGCCAGTGTCCAGCCCGGGAAAAACCGGGCGATTGGGCCGTCTGTGGGCCGCTCGGCGCAGCCCCTCGCTGATCTGCCGTAGCACAGGTTTCCAACCTGTGTCGCAGCCGACTGGCCGTAAGGCCGCGGGTTCAGCCGATCATGCCGCCGTCAACCACCAGCGTCTGGGCCGTGATGTAGCCGCTCGACGGCGCGGCGAGGAACAGCACCGCCTCGGCGATCTCCCAGGCCTCGCCGAGCCTCTTGGCCGGCACCCGCTTCTTCACCTCGTCGAGCAGCACCGGCCCGAGGGCCGCGGTCATGTCGCTGGCGATGAAGCCCGGGGCCACCGCGTTGACCGTGATCTTCCGGCCGGCGAGTTCCTTGGCGACGGTCTTGGTGAGGCCCACGAGCCCTGCCTTGGAGGCCGAGTAGTTGGCCTGCCCGGGGTTGCCAATCAGGCCCGACACACTGGCCACGTTCACGATCCGTCCATACCGTTGCTGCATCATCGGCCGGCTGGCGGCCCGCATGAAGAGGAACGGCCCGCGGAGATTCGTGTCGAGCACGGTGTCCCACTCCTCGTCGCTCATCCGCGGCAGAAGTGTGTCGCGGGTCACGCCCGCGTTGTTGATGAGGATGTCAAGACGGCCACACTTCTCCACCACGGCTTCGACGACCCGCTGCGCCTCCTCGGCCTTCGAAACGTCGCAGGGGAACTCTTCCGCCTTTCCTCCGGCGGCGCGGATGCCGGAGGCCACTTGGGCGAGTTTGTCGGCCGAGCGGGCGACGAGGGCAACGGTCGCGCCGGCCGCGGCCAGCGTCTCGGCGATCGCGCGGCCGAGGCCTTGCGAAGCGCCCGTGACAAGGGCCACCTGCCCGCTGAGATCCACCTGCAACCGCTTGGGTCCCGTCTGCGCAGCCTCGTCAGCCATGGTCTGTCTCTCCTTGTCAGCCAGTGAACCCGGTCAGTCAGTGAATCCGCACCCCGGATCAGTCAGTCGAAGACGCCCGAACAGGCGACGCTCCGGTCGATCCGCTTCATCAATCCGCGGAGTACGCGTCCGGGACCGACTTCCCAGATCGACCGCACCCCAGTCGAGAGGATGTATGCCATGGAGGCGTTCCACTCGACAACACCGACCACCTGCCGCGCCAGCAGAGCCTTGATTTCGGCCGGATCGGTGTGCGGCTTCGCATCGACGTTGCTGACGACGGGAATCCGTGGGACCCGAAACTCTGCGGCCGCCAGGGCCGCCGTGAGCCGCGCGACGGCAGGCTGCATGAGCGCCGTGTGGAAGGCGCCAGCCACTTCGAGCGGCACGCACTTCATGGCTCCGGCGGTCATGGCGGCGGCCTCGAGCCGCCCACAGGCGTCTTTCGAGCCGGAGGCGACGATGTTGCCGGGGCAGAGCACATTGGCCACCTCGAGGACATCGCCTCCGCGGCACTTGTCGCAGAGAGCCGCAAGTTTGTCGCGGTCAACGCCGAGCACCGCGAGCATCGCCCCGGGCCGCTGTTCGGCGCATTCCTGCATGGCCCGGCCGCGGACGTCGACGAGCCGGACGGCGTCGTCGAAGCCGATCGCCCCGGCAAACACCAGTGCCGTGTACTCGCCGAGCGAGAGGCCAGCGATGATCCGAGCAGAGTCGAGCGGATGCCCGTCGCGACCGCGGAGCACCTCGAGCGCCGCCAGGCTCGTCACCAAGATCGCCGGCTGGCTGACGGCGGTCGTATTGAGCCGTTCGGCGGGACCGCTGCGGCAGACGGCGAGCAGGTCGAAGCCGAGGAGCGTCGAGGCGCGGGAAAAGAGTTCGGCCGCCTTTGGGCAGGCTTCGACCCAATCGCCAGCCATGCCGACCGACTGGGCGCCCTGGCCGGGGAAGACAATCGCGGGCGTGGCAGTCTCGCCAGGAACGGTCGCGTTGCCCACGCAGCTCACCTCGCTGGTCAGGCTTCGTCGCCGGTCTTGATGACCGTCTTGCCCATGTAGGAGCCGCAGGTGCCGCAGACGCGGTGCGTCGGCACGGCCTTCCCGCAGGTCGAGCAGAACGTCAGCTGCCGAGGGGTGAGGAAATCGTGGGCCCGGCGGGAGCGGGTTTTCTGGTTCGACTGACGTCGCTTCGGGACGGCCATGGAATCACCTGAACTGTGGTCGGGGGAGCCCCAAAGAGTAGCCGCGAGACGGGGGAACGGTCAATCCGCCGCGGAAAAATCCATCAAAAAAGCTTGCTCTGCCCAGCCTTCGGCGGGGCGCCGAGGTGCTCGTCGCCCTTGGCCGTGAGCCGCCGACCCCGCGGGGTGCGGACAATAAGTTCGCAGCGGAGCAGGTAGGGCTCGACGTCGTCCTCGAGCGTGTCGGAGGCGGTGCTCATCGTGTGGGCGATCGCCTCGATCCCCACCGGTCCGCCGGCAAACACCCGCTGGATCGTCTCCAGATACTTGCGGTCGAAGCCGTCGAGGCCGAGTTCGTCGATCCCCTGCATCTCCAGGGCGGTGCGGGCGATCCCCACGCTCATCTGGTCGTCGGCCCGGCTCGTGGAGAAGTCGCGAATCCAGCGCAGCCGGTTGTTGGCTAGGCGGGGTGTGCCGCGGCTGCGGTGGGCGATCTCGTCGGCCGTCTCGTCGTCCATCGGCATCGCGAGCTTGCCGGCCGACCGATGCACGATCGCCGCGAGTTCGGCGGGCGAGTAGTAGTCGAGGTGTTCCCGAATGACGAAGCGGTCGCGGAGCGGAGCCGAGATCAGGCCGGCTCGCGTGGTCGCCCCCACGAGGGTGAACGGCCGCAGTGGCATGTTGATCGTGCGGGCGGCCACGCCGTCGCCGAGCGTGATGTCGATCCGGAAATCCTCCATCGCCGGGTAGAGAAACTCCTCCACCGCAATCGGCAGTCGGTGGATCTCGTCGATGAACAGCACCGAGCTCTCAGCGGCGTTGGTGAGATAGGGCAGCAGATCCTTGGGGGCAGCCAGGGCCGCGCCGCTGGCGATCTGGAGCGTGGTGCCCAGCTCCCGCGGGATGCAGGTCGCGAACGTCGTCTTGCCGAGGCCGGGCGGCCCGTCGAGCAGGATGTGGCCGAGCGACTCGCCCCGCTTCCGCGCCGCATCGATCGCGATCATGAGCCGCTCGTGCACGGCCCGCTGGCCAATCATCTCCTCCATCCGCTGCGGCCGCAGCGCGCGGTCTTCCGGCGGGGCGTCGTCCGCAGGGGGACCCTGAATGCTGGGCTGGCGGAAGGATTCCATGCTGTTCACCGGTTCACAGCGTAGCCGATCCCGGCCGGCACGTGAAAGCCGACCGGCGGTGGCCTGCGCGTGGTGCGGCGCGAGGGGCTGCCCATGCCCCGTCGCCGGACGCTCACTACGGGCATCCTGCCCTCCGCTCGCTCGATGCTGCTCTCGCTTCGCCATCCTGGCTTCGCTCGACCAGCAACGCCGGCTCTCGGGCACGGGCAGCCCCTCGCTCGACTCACGTAGCACAGGTTTTCAACCTGTGCACAACAGCAGCGCTTCGCGGTCGGGGCTTCCTCGTGCGGCGTGGATTCGCCGCTTTGCATCACCGCGGCTTGTGGAGCTGGCGGTAGATCGCCTCGAGGGCTTCTTGCACGTCCTTCGGCTTCTTCTTCTCGGCCCGGAGGGCGTCCACGAGGCGGCGGGCGTCGGAGTCGGAGTGGCCCAGCGACCGCAGCACCTCAAAGGTCTCGCCAAACACGTCGTCGGCTTTCGCCATGCCTGCTTCGCCCGGCGCCTCCCGGGCGATCAGCAGGGCGAACTTCGGCATCCGGCGGCGGAGCTTCGCGATCATCCGTTCGGCAGTGGCGGCGCCGATGCCGGGGAGTGTGGCGAGGGCCTTGGCGTCTTGCTCGTCGATCGCGGTGGCGATCTCGCCCACGGGGCGGATGATCGCACGCAGGGCCTTGCGGACCCCCACGCCGTCCACCTCGCAGATCAGATCGAAGAACTCCCGTTCCACTTCGGAGAGGAAGCCAACGAGCCGGGGCACGAGGTTGCCGCGGCCCGGAGTGCCCTCCAGAAACTCCATGGTGTGGAGCGTGACGCTCTGGCCGAGCTTCGTCTGCAGGCTGCGGCGGACGAGTTCTGTGACGAGCACCTCGTGAACGACCGGGCCCACGGCCAGCTCGATGCTGTTGGACGAGTGATCGATGCGGTCGAGGGTGCCGGAGATTTTCGTGATCATGGGAAGGTCTCGGGCGTCAGGCCCGGCTGCTCCTGATGCGGACGACGCCCGTGCCGTAAAACAGCGGCCGGAGGCGGAGGTGGTAATCGGCCAGAGCGACGCCGAGGGCGTCGGCGGCGTCGGCCGGTTCGGGCCTGGTTGCGAGGCCGAGTTCCCGCTGCACGGCCGCCTGCATCTGCTCCTTGCCGGCGTGACCCGAGCCGCAGAGCGTGCTCTTCACGCGGTTGGGCAGGTAGTGGTGGACGGCGAGGCCCGCCTGCACGCCGGCCAGGCAGATCACCCCCCGGGCATGGCCGAGCAAGATCGCCGTCTTCGGAAACTTGGCGTGGGAGAAGACCTGCTCAATCGCCATCGCCGTGGGCTTGCACGCCTCGATCACCTCGCACACGCCCGCGTGGATCGTGAAGAGCCGCTCCTCGAGCGTTTCGCCCCGCGATTTGACGGTGCCAGCTTCCACAAGGCGGACGTTGGCGCCGTGGCATTCGACGACGCCGTAGCCGGTGACGTTGAGCCCCGGGTCGAAGCCGACCACCCGCTCGACACCCTTCGGGACGGGCGGCGCGGCGGTCTCGTCAGGGGCATGCTGCGGCACGGATCGCGAGGTGGCCATGCCGAGAGGGTAGCGGGGCCAGGGCCGAGCCCCCAAGGGCAGTCCCACGCCCCCCTAGCCGCAGGATGGCATCCTGCGGGAATCACCGTCGACCCTGAATCACGTGCAGGTTGCCAACCTGCACCTACAAAGAGGCGGCAGGCCCTGACGTAGCCGCAGGATGGCATCCTGCGGGGATCCTCACCGGATCATCCGCTCACCAGACGTCCGCGAGCCGGACGGCCACTCCCTCGAGGATCGACAGTGGGATCGATCCGGCGTCGGGTCGCCGCGCGTATCGCCCATCGGTGAGCACAAGTTGCTCGAGCGTGTGATTGTCGGGATCCACGATCCAGTATTCCGCCACGCCGACCCGCTCGTAGAGTTGCTTCTTGAGCGTGGCATCGTTGGACGCGGTCGATGGCGAGAGAATCTCGACGAGCAGGTCGGGCACGCCCTTGATCTTGGTGGGCGTGATCATCTGCATGCGGGATGTGAGCACGACGACGAGATCGGGCTGGACGATGTCGTGGTCGGTGAGTTGGACATCCACCGGTGCGTTGTAGACGACGCCGCGGCCAGTCAGTTCGATCTGCGTGTAGAGCTGGTGCTGAAGCCGGCGGGAGACGGTCTGGTGATACGTGGATGGAGCTGGATTCACGTAGTGGTCTCCGTCGATGATCTCGTGCCGCCGACCGTCGTCGGGGAAGCAGCAATACTCCCGGTATCCCAGCTTGGCGGGTGGATGGACGGGAGACGCCAGAGGGGCGACCTGAGAATCCGCGGAGCGGGCGTCGGTGGCCATGGGGCAACCTCGCGGACGGGGCAACGGACAAAACCGCCGCAGTCGAACGGAAATACACCCCGCTGGGCTCGAACCAGCAACCTTCGGTTCCGTAGACCGATGCTCTATCCAATTGAGCTAGGGGTGCGTCTGCTCAACCATACCGCACACCGCGGCGAACACCAAGGTTCGAAAAAAACGCCGCCCCGATGAGCGTATGCCCCGGGGCGACCCCTCTCACGCATCGCTCACCTGTAGCACAGGTTTTCAACCTGTGTCCGATTGGTGCGCCGCTCGGGGTTGCCCATGCTCCGTCACCGGACGCTTGCTCCAGGCATCCTGCCCTCCGCTCGCTCGATGCTGCCCTCGCTTCGCCATCCTGGCTTCGCTCGGCCAGCAACGCCGGCTCCCGGGGCACGGGCAACCCCTCGCTCATTCCCGTGTCGTACAAGCCGAAGGCCGTAAGGCCTCGGGCGCCTCACGCTGGACGCGGCGTCTGGTGGCGGTTCGCCCCACGCCTTACGGCGTTGGGCTTGGTCAGGAGTTCGTGCCGTACAAGCCGAAGGCCGTAAGGCCTCGGGCGCCTCACGTTGGACGCGGCGTTGGGTGGCAGTTCGCCCCACGCCTCACGGCGTTGGGCTTGGTCAGGTGTGTGGCGAGTGCGAGCCGAACGGCGCTCGCTGCATACCGGTCTTAGCCGCGGCGACGCCGGAAGGCATACATCGCCGACGCGAGGCCGATGCCCGAGAGCACGATCGCGGGCGGCTCGGGGACGGCGACGATCTCCATGCGGTACGGCTGAATCGTGCTGATCGAGTTCCAGTCATTGACCGTCGTCGAAAACGAGTTATCGACCTCGAAGCCATCGCCCGAGCCAGTGGTCTCAAAGTTGAAGTTCCACTGGCCGGAGAAAGTGCCCTGCCGCTCAAACACCATGAAATATTGCGTGGAGGGTGCCAGAACGACCGAAAGGCCCGAGACGGTGAACGGGGAAGCACCCAAGATGATGTCGCCGCCGGTACCAGAGAAGATCGTGGCAATCGAGGAGCCAGGAAGGCCAGACGTGCCAGTGTTGTAGAGCTTGATGCTGAACGGTTGCGTGAGCGTGGATGACGCCAGGTCCATCTTCACGGTCGAGATCATGGTGCCCGACACCGTGCTCGAAAAGGCTTGGGCACGCTGTGCGAAACCGGCGTTGACGAAAGAACCGCCGTCAGGGTTCGGGTCGGCGATGTTGGAAGTGATCACCTCGCCCCTCGCGACCACGCCAGCGGCGAGTGCGGACAGGGCGAGAGCAGAAGCGAGCGAACTGGTCAGACGGCGGAGGGAGGTCATGAGGGGGTCTCAGGGGCGGTGTGATGTCAACCTGACGGCAAAACTCCCGGCAAGCCGCGTGCCAATGCGGGGATTTTTTTCGAAAAAGATGAAAACCCATTGAAAACAAGTGTCCACGTGGTTTGCACCTCGTTTGATGCACCTGCAGGGTGGAGCGAATCGCCCCACTGACTGGAGCGATTCGCTCCACCCCCCTGGGGCAAATCGCTCCACCCCCCATGCGAGGAGCGTTCAGGCCCTTGGGATCAAAAACCCGTCCTTGTCGACGTCGAACGCGTCGGCCAGGAGGGCCGCTTGTGAGCCTGTCGCGGTGATCGCCAGCGTGGCGGCGGCATCGTCGGGGATGCCCTCGGCGGCCAGCGACGGAAGCCCCAGTGGGGGGCGCATTCCGACCTGGGGCCAGACCACGACCCCGTTGACGACGCGGCCGACCGTTTCGGGCTTGGCGATCGTCTCGTGGTCCCATTCAATCCGCTTTGCTGGCGTGTTCATTGCCACGAGTCCCCCGACCTCCGGCGGCGCGTAGGCCACGACAGGCTCGATGCCAGAGGCCTGGCGGAAAGCGTCGATCGCCTCGCGGGCCCGCGGCAACTCGGCCAACGACCCAATGGGCAGCACCACGGCGGCGAGGTGCGCCGCGAGGCGGGCCGACGCCTCAGGCTGGCCAGCGAGGGCGAGCACCTGCTCGATTTCCGCCAGCCAGATCGTGGCCTTCTCGCGGCTGAGGGTCGCGGCGATGGCGTCTGCCGGCGCGTTGGCGTCGAGCACCGTGGCCCGGATCCCGAGCAGCCGGCCGCCATGCAGGCCGAGCGAGTCGTGGAGCGGACCGCCCGGGGCGAGCGAGGCGACGAGTCGGTCGGTTCGCCGCACCATGCAGCAGCCGTCGAAGGCCTCGGCCGTGGCAGCATGGGGATCGAGCCGTTGCGCGACCGCCCCGGCGGCCGTCTCCTGAAGGGCCAGGCGGGCCATGTCGGTGCGGGTGCCGGCGGGGAGGGCAGGGCCAAACGTGACGGTAACCGGTCTTCGCCAGAGCCGGGGCCACTTCGTGAAGAAGCAGCCTTCCGAGAACGACAGCCGGCTTCCCCAGAGCCCGTCGATCGAGACGGGCACGATCGGCGACTCCACCTTTTCGAGCAGCCACTCCAGCCCACGTTTGAAGCCGAGCAGTTGGCCCGTCCGCGAGATGCCCCCCTCGCAGAAGATGCCGACCACGTCGCCGTCGGCAAGGCCCGACTGAATCTTCTTGAGCGCCGTGCCGATCGACTTGGGACGCGGATCAAAGAGGATGAACCGCCATTGGTCGGAGAGCATTCGCAGGAATCGACCCTTGATGTTCGGTCCATAGACCACCATCCGGACCGGCCGTGGGCTCGACATCGGCAGCAGGAATCCGTCGAGCCAGGAGAGATGATTACCGACGAGGACGGCCGGACCAGTCGCCGGAATGTTCTCGATCCCGCGCACGCGGAATCGCCAGCCGGCATGGACGATCGAGGCGACGAACAGCCGCAGCGTTGCCCGCGGCGCACACCACACGGCGACGGCCGCAGCCCCCAGCGAGAGCACGGCGAAGATCGCAAAGATCGCCCGGGCTGACAGCAGCGGAGCACCACCGGGGCCGAACGGTGCCCGCAGCCCGCCATAGCCGAGCGACGCCAGAAACATGCCACTGAAGAGCAGGAGATTGGTGGCCGCAAGCACGCCACCGAGGCGGTCGGGCGGGCTCTTGGCCTGCATGGAAGTCTCGAGCGGCACGTCAAACATGCCTGCCCCGAAGCCGAGCACCACGAGCCAGAGGAGCGGCCCCCACGCCGTTCCCCCGCCGTCGAGGAAGCGGCCTCCGGTGAACGCGAGCGCCACGAACGCGACGGCCATGATCGCGCCGCCAAGCGGCACGAATCCAAGGTCTACGCGCGGGTCGGCCCCGGCAGGCCGGGTCGCGAGTTTTCCGGTCACGACGCTCCCCACGCCAATGCCGGCCACCAACGCCACCAAGAGCGGCACCACCTGGGCCTGCGAGGTGGCTCCCGCCTCGGTGGCGAACTGGTCCACGTTGGCCTGGGCCACGGCGCCAATCGCCCAAAAGAAGACGATCCCGGCGGCGGCCGCGGCGAGTTCGGGCTGGCGGGCGAGGAGGCCAAGGTCGGTCCAGGTGCGGGCCAGCGCGTTCCAGGCAGGCGGTGCGTGCGGCGCCGCGGCGGCCAGTCGCGGCAGGCATATCGCCGCCAGCAACCCCGCGACGGCCACACCACCGAGCAACAGGCCTGTCGGGAGACCGCGGTCCCAGGCCGAGGCTTCGCGGGCCAGGGGGGTGGCATCGGCCACCCAGTTGCCGGCGGCCGTACCTGTGAGCACGGCGACGAGCGACACCAGCGAAAACAGTCCGTTGGCACTCGCCAGCCGCGCCGGCGAAACGAGTTCGGGAATCGCGCCGACGATCGACGGCGTCATCACCGCTGCCTGCGTGCCGATCGCGATCACCGTCCCAAGGAGCAGCCACAAGCCCGTCGGCAGCCCCAGCCACTCCGCGCCCTCGCCCAGACCGAAGCCGAGCACGGCCGTGGCCGCCACGGCGATCAGCAGTTCGGCCGCCTTGCACCAGCGGACGACCGTCGTTTTCGAGTGCCGATCCGCGAGCGACCCCGCCAGCCACGAGAAGAGCACGTAGGGCAGAGACAGTCCGACGAGCCCGATCGTGAGCACGAGCGAGACGTTGCCCTGATCCACGAGCCGCTTGCCAAGCCCGATGGCCAGCCACTTGAGGGCATGGTCGTTGACGAGCGTGAGCCCGCGGACAACGAGCAGCGAGGCGAATCCTCGACGGCCGTGATCGGTCGCGGCGGAAGGGGTGGAGGTCGAGGCCGCTGTGTCCAAGGTGTCGCCTCCGAAGGCCTGAGGGCGGCGATCCTTCATGAGACGGTATTTCCGCCCCCCAGTGGTCGCCGCTTCGCCAAGTTGAAGGGCAAAATGTCAGAGTTTGAGGGCGGTTTGCAAGGCCAACCCAATCGAACGTATCCTCGTGGAGCGGCGTAGGAATCGAATGTCCGGCGATGGGGAGCCCTCCATCGCGGCCGGTTCACCGCTCCGGAAAGGATCCTTGATCCCATGAGTTCCCTGCTGCGACGCCTCCTTCCCCTCGTCGTTCTGTGCCTCGCCTTGGTCGCCTGCGGCGCGGCCCATGCGCAGGTCGTCTACTACGGCGCCTACCGGCCGGTGGTGGCGGCGCCCGCCTACGTCGCAGCGCCCGCCTACGTCGCCAACTACACGCCCGCCGGCAACTACGCCGCGGTCACTGCCTTTTCGCCGCCAGTCGTCGCGGCAACGCCGACCGTCGCCGTGACGTCCGCCTACGCTCCGGCGTACACGGCGGGCTACGCTCCGGCCTATACCGCAGGCTACGCGCCGGCCTATACCGCAGGCTATGCGCCGGTCTACACCGCGGGCTACGCCCCCGCTGCACCCATGGCGGTCACGTCGTACTACGCTCCGACGACAGCCTATTCACCGGTGGTCACCGAAGTCGTGGCGCAGCCCGTCACCGCCTACTACGCCCCCGCCGCTGTGGCCGTGCCCCTCTATCGCCGGGGGCTGTTCGGTGGCCTGCGGCCGGTTCGCTCGGCCTACTACATCCCCTACTGACGCGTTCTCGCGTTTCTTGACCCTCTCCGGTCGGCACCTATAGTACGGGCGTCGCCGACGCGGCAGGGACGTGCGTTCCGGCCCGGCATGGTGGAAGGGCCAGGATGTCGCCGACCGTCAATATCATCGGAGCCGGTCCGGGTGGCCTCGCCACAGCCATGCTCCTGGCCCAGTCGGGCGTTCGGGTTCGCGTGCTCGAACGGCTGGCGGTGCCCGGCGGGCGAACCAGCACGATCGCAACGCCCGAGGGCTTCAAATTCGACCTCGGCCCGACCTTCTTCCTCTACCCGCGGGTGCTCGAGGAGATCTTCCAGACCTGCGGCCGCGAACTGCGGCGGGAGGTCGAGATGATCCGGCTCGACCCGCAGTACCGCTTGATCTTCGGCTCTGGCGGCGAGCTCTCCTGCACGCCCGACGTTGCCCGGATGGAGGCGGAAGTCTCGCGATTCTCGCCCGCCGACCGCGGGTCCTTCACCAGGTTCATGGAGAGCACGCGGGCCAAGTTCGAGCGGTTTGCCCCGTTCCTCGAGCAGCCGTTTCAGAGCTGGCTCGACCTCGCGAGCCCCGAACTCATCAAGCTCGTGCCGATGCTCAAGCCGTGGCGGAGCCTCGACGCGGAACTCGGCACGTTCTTCAGCGACGAGCGGATCCGGTTGGCGTTCACGTTTCAGTCCAAGTATCTGGGCATGTCTCCCTTCAAGTGCCCGAGCCTGTTCTCGATCCTCTCGTTCCTCGAGTACGAGCATGGCGTCTTCCATCCGATCGGCGGCTGCGGCGCGGTGTCGGAGGCGATGGCCCGCATCGCCACGGAGATGGGCGTCGAGATCCGCTACGAGGAGCCGGTCGAGTCGCTGGCCTTCGCCGGCCGGCGGATCACCGCCGTGAAGACGTCGCGGGGCGAGTATGCCGCCGACGCCACGGTGGTGAACGCTGACTTCGCCCGGACGATGACGCGCTTGGTGCCCGACGCGATCCGCCGCCGCTGGAACGACAAGAAGATCGCGTCGCGGCGGTTTTCCTGCTCGACGTTCATGCTCTACCTCGGCATCGAGGGCTGCTACGACGACGTGGCGCACCACAACATCTATCTCTCGGAAAACTACCGGGATAACCTCGTCGATATCGAGCACCGCCATGCCCTCTCCCGCGACCCCTCGATGTACGTGCAAAACGCCTGCGTCACCGATCCCACGCTCGCGCCCCGGGGGATGAGCACGCTCTACCTGCTGATCCCCACCACCCACCGGCACCCCAACGTGGACTGGCGGCGGGAGGCAGCGGGCTACCGTGAGGTGGCCCTCGACCAGCTCGAGCGGGTCGGGATCAGCGGCGTCCGCGAGCGGATCCGCTACGAGAAGATCCTCACGCCCGACGACTGGCAGGACGACTACGAGATCTACCGTGGCGCGACGTTCAACCTCTCCCACGACCTCGGCCAGATGCTGCACATGCGGCCGCACAACCGGTTCGAGGACGTGGATGGCATGTACCTCGTCGGCGGTGGCACCCATCCCGGCAGCGGGCTGCCCGTGATCTACTCGTCGGCGCGGATCACCTCGGAACTGCTGCTCGGCGACTTTGGTCTCGACGGCTCGGCCGTACGGCCCCGGCGTGGCCGGGGCGTCACCCGGGCAGGCCATCCGAAGACAGCCCCAGTCTGACGCGGCGAGCATCCCCGGACACGATCACCACGAGCACATGGAGCGACAGGCATGATCAGGCAGACGCGGGGCGATGACCGGGTGGTGGTGGTGGGAGCCGGGCTCGGCGGTCTCGCCGCTGCCTGCACGCTCGCCGCCCGCGGCTATGCCGTGACGCTCTGCGACAAGAACCCCTGGGTCGGCGGCAAGGCGGCGGTGCTCTCCGAGGCGGGCTTCCGCTTCGACATGGGGCCGACGATCCTCACGATCCCGCGGGTGCTCAAGCGGATCTACTCCGAGGCGGGCCGCGATTTGGACAAGTATCTCGACCTCGTGCCGCTCGATCCGCAGTGGCGAAGCTTCTTCGATGACGGCACCACGCTCGACCTCGTCGCCGACGTGCCGGCGATGCGGGCCACGCTCGACGCGTTTGCCCCCGGCTCGGGATCCGGCGACGGCTACGGCCGCTTCATGGCCCTTTCGCAACGGCTCCACCGGCTCTCCGATGAGTTCTTCTTCTGGCGGAGCGTCGGCGGCATGCGCGACATGGTCAACGTCCGTAAGAGTTTCTCGGTCGGCTTCCTCCAGGAACTGATGGGGATGCGGCCCGGTCACAGCGTGGCCGGCACGGTACGGTCGTATGTGCCCGACGCGCGGGCGGCGCAGATGCTCGACCACTACACGCAGTACGTGGGCAGCTGCCCCGAGCAGTCGCCGGCCGTGCTCTGCGGCATCGCCCACATGCAGTCGAACGACGGCGTCTGGTATCCGCGGGGCGGCACGGGCGCGGTCCCACGGGTGCTGGCAAGCCTCGCGGTGGATCTCGGTGTGGACATCCGCACCAACACTCCGATCCGGCGGATCATCGTCGAGAGTGGCAAGGTCCGCGGTGTGGAGACAGCCGCCGGCGAGACGATCCCGGCCGCCGTCGTCGTGAGCAACTCCGACAGCGTCCGCACCCATCGCGAGCTCCTCGACGGCCAGCCGCAGCGAAAGTTTCTCGGCCGCCGCAAGTACGAGCCCGCGTGTTCGGGCGTGGTGCTCTACCTCGGCCTCGACAAGCGGTACGAGCAGCTGATCCATCACAACTTCGTCTTCTCGCACGATCCCCACGAGGAGTTCGAGGCGATCTACCGCCGTGGCGAGCCGGCCCCCGATCCGACCTGTTACGTCTGCGCTCCGGCGGTCACCGAGCCGGAAGTGGCGATCCCTGGCGGCGAGGCGCTCTACGTCCTGGTGCACACGCCCTACCTCCGGCCGCACCACGACTGGAAGAAGATGCTGCCCGAGTACCGCAACACGATCATCCGTAAGCTCGAGCGGACCGCGGGCATGAAAGATCTCGAGAAGCACATCGTGTTCGAGCGGGCCCTCACGCCGCAGGACATCAACGACCGCTACCACGTGCTCGACGGCGCGATCTACGGCCTCGCGAGCCACGGCAAGTATCTGGGGGCGTTCAAGCCGGCCAACCGCTCGCCCGACGTCGAGGGGCTCTACCTCGCTGGCGGGTCGGCGCACCCGGGGCCGGGGATGCCCATGGTGTTGATGTCGGGCTGGATCGCGGCCGACTGCGTCGATCAGGACAAACTCGTCGGGCAGGCGGGTGCGCGGGCGGCGGTCGGGGTGTGAGGTCGAGCCGTTCTTGGAATCGCCGCCGACCGGAGGTCCATGCTCGGAGCCGGCGGCATTTGCGAGTTCGGTGCTCCGGCGGAAAATCGATGTCTGGCGTCCGCAAATGTCACCGTCTCCTGCGCGTGGCCTGCGATCGGCTGGCCGCCACCGCCAGGACGCGCCGAGCGACAGATCGCCGACGAGGGTGGAGCGGCATCCGGCACGTTGACGGAGCGTGTTTGCTATGACTGACGTCGGCCGCGATCAGCAAGGAGGGAAGGGGGAGGATGTTCTGCCACCGTTCTCTCAAACGCTCTTCGGCTGGTTCATGTGGCGCGTGCGGAAGTACCTCGCACGGAACTTTCACGCCGTTCGGTTGCTGACGGAGCAGGCGGGAGGCGGGCCGGTGCCGGCGATCGCGGGCGAGCCGGTGATCTTCTATTCCAATCATCCCGGCTGGTGGGATCCGCTCATCTTTCTGGCCGTCGGGCAGACGCTGTTTCCCGACCGCATGGTCTACGGGCCGATCGACGCGGCGGCGCTCGGAAAATACAAGTTCATGGAGCGGATCGGATTCATCGGCATCGACCCGCAGTCGAGGAGTGGGGCGGCGCGATTCCTGCGGACCGTGCGAGCCGCGGGGCGAAGGACCGACGTGATCTACTGGATCACGGCGCAGGGCGAGTTCACCGATCCCCGCATACGGCCGGCCGTGCTCCGGGCCGGCGTGGGGCATGCCGCGGCCGCGGCCGAAAGTGGATTGATCGTGCCCTTCGTCGTCGAGTATCCGTTCTGGAGCGAACGCTGCCCCGAGGCGCTCGTGGCCTTCGGTCAGTCGATCCGGCTCGGCGAATCGAGCGACCGGTCCGCCGAGGAGTGGACCGAGCTGCTTGCCCGCGGTCTCGAGACGGCGCAAGACCACCTCGCGGCGGCGGCGATCTCCCGCGACCCACATCGCTTCACGCCGCTGCTCGCAGGCCACGTCGGTGTCGGCGGCGTTTACGACTTCGTGCGGCGCGCGCAGGCGTTTCTCCGCGGTGAGCGGTTCGACGCCTCGCACAGTGGCGAAAGGGCGGTGCCATGAACCCGGCCCTGCTCGGGGGACTTGCCGTCGCGGGATTTGCGTGCGCGGCCCTGCCGGCAACGCTTACGCTCGCCAATCTCCGCGCCTTCAGGCGTGCTCCGCAGCCGCCGGCCGGGCGTGCCGTGCCGCGGGTCTCGGTGCTCGTGCCGGCCCGCAACGAGGAGCGGGCGATCGCCCGGCTCTGCCGCGACGTGCTCGCGAGCCAGGGCGTGGACCTTGAGCTCGTGATCCTCGACGACGACAGCCACGACGCCACGGCGGAGATCGTGGCCGGCATTGCCGCGGGCGATCCTCGGGTTCGGATCGTGAGAGGAACACCGTTGCCAGCGGGTTGGTGCGGTAAGCAGCACGCCTGCTGGCAGCTGGCGAAGGCGGCCCGCCACGACACGTTCGTGTTTCTCGATGTCGACGTCTCGCCCACGGCCGACGCGGTCGCGCGGTCGGTGGCGTTTCTCGATGCCTCGGGGGCGGCGCTCGGCAGCGGATTTCCGCGGCAGGCCACGGCGAGTTTTCTCGACTGGCTCCTCCTGCCGTTGATTCACTTCATCCTGCTCGGTTTCCTGCCGCTGGCCAGGAGCCGCCACGACAACTCGCCCGGCATGGCGGCCGGCTGCGGGCAGCTGTTCGTGACGCGGCGGGCCGACTACGAGCGGGCAGGGGGGCACGAGGCCATCCGGGCCTCGCTCCACGACGGCGTGAAACTCCCGCGGGCGTACCGCCGCGCGGGGCTCGCGACCGACATCTTCGATGCCACCGACATCGCGTGCTGCCAGATGTACGAGCGGAACGCCGACGTCTGGCGCGGGCTCTCCAAGAACGCGACCGAGGGGATTGGAGCCCCAGCCACGATCGTGCCCTTCACGCTGCTCCTCTCCGGAGGCCAGATCCTGCCGTTCGCGATGGTTGCCTGGGGGCTGATCACGGGCTGGCACGGCTGGCCGACGTGGGCGATTCCCGTGGCCGTGGCCACCGCAGCACTGGCGTGGCTGCCGCGGTTGCTGGAGGCTGCGAGGTTTCGGCAGAGCCTTGCAAGCGCCGCCGCTCACCCGCTCGGCGTGGCCGTGTTCCTTGCGATCCAGTGGGCCGCGCTGGTTCGGAAACTGCTCGGCCTCAAGACCGCCTGGCGTGGTCGCCCGCTCGCGCCGCAGTGAGCCTCAGCCGCGGCAGGCGCGGCGGCGGGCGATGGTCACCTTCTCCACGGCCTCTTCCACCGTGTCGGCAAGCGCCGTGAGGTGGCCCATCTTGCGGCCGGAGCGGGCCTCGCGTTTGCCGTAGAGGTGCAGCCACACGCCTGGCACCTCGAGCGCCGCGGCCCAGTCGGGGTCGCGGCGCGAGCCGTCGGCCGCGGGCGGCCAGCAGTCGCCGAGCAGATTCGCCATCGCGGCGGGCGACCGCAGCCGCGTGGAGCCGAGCGGCAGTCCGCAGACCGCGCGAACCTGCTGCTCGAACTGCGAGGTCTCGCAGGCCTCGATCGTGAGGTGCCCGGAGTTGTGCGTTCGCGGGGCGATCTCATTGACGAGTACGCGGCCATCCTTCGTCACGAAGAACTCCACGCAGGCCACGCCGATCACACCGAGGGCCTCGAGGATTCGTCCCGTGGTCGCCACCGCCTCATCGATGATCGAGTCAGCAAGCCCCGCCGGCACGCTCGAGACATCAAGGATGTGGTTCGCATGGGCATTTCGCGAGGGAGGAAACACGGCCACCACGCCGTCGGTGCCGCGGGCGGCGACCACCGAGATCTCGCAGTCGAAATCAATGAAGCCTTCCAGCACCAGCTGCCGTGGGCCGTCGGGACCGACGCCGAGCGTCGCCCACGCGGCGTCGATGTCGGGTGGCGCGAGGAGCTTCATCTGCCCCTTGCCGTCGTAGCCGAAGGCGGCCGTCTTCAGCACGCCCGGAAGGCCGAGGTCGGCGACGGCCCGCCGCAGTTCATCGAGTGAGGCGACGATGCAGTAGGCCGCGCAGGCGAAACCATGCTGCGTGAGAAAGGTTTTTTCGCGGGCTCGGTCCTGCGTGGTGAAGAGCACGTCGGGGCTCGGCCGCACCGGCACCGCCGCCGCGAGGGCACGCCCCGCCTCGGCCGGAATGTTCTCGAACTCGAAGGTGATGACGTCGCACTCCGCCGCCACCCGCGCGAGCAGGGCGGTGTCGGTGTAGGGGCCCACGTGGAGGCGGTCACAGTGGATCGCGGCCGGGCAGTCGGCGACATCGGAAATCGCCTCGACGCGGTAGCCCATCCGGCGGGCGGCCATCGCAAACATCGCGCCGAGTTGGCCGCCGCCGAGGATGCCAAGCGTGCCGCCCGGGAGGATCGGGGCCAAGGGGCGTTCCACGGTCACCGCTCCGGGTGTGCCGCTGCGTCGCCGTCGAGCGATTCGCCGAGCACGCGGGCCGTCTGCGCCGCGCGGTAGGCGACGAGCTTGTCACGGAGCGTGGCATCCTCGAGCGCCAGGATCGAGATCGCGAGGAGGGCCGCGTTGGCCGCGCCCGCGGGGCCGATCGCCAGCGTGCCCACCGGCACACCGGCCGGCATCTGCACGATCGAGAGCAGCGAATCGACGCCGCGGAGCATCGACGACTCCACCGGCACACCGAGCACTGGGAGGTGGGTCTGGGCGGCGAGCATGCCCGGCAGGTGGGCCGCACCGCCGGCCCCCGCGATCAGCACCTTGAGGCCGCGACCGGCTGCCGAGGCGGCATAGTGGGCGAGTTTGTCGGGGGTGCGGTGGGCCGAGACGATCTCCAACTCGTGGGCGACGCCAAACTCTTCGAGGATCGCCGCCGCCCGCTGGAGCGTGGGCCAGTCGGACCGACTTCCCATCGCGATGCCGACGACAGGTGTTCGGGAGGTGGGCACGAAAGAGGCTCCTGGCGGCGGATGGGCGGCGCCATCTTGCTCGGGTCGTTCCGGCGTTGCAAGGTAGGCCTCATGGCCCGCCCGCTGCCCCCCATCCTCCGCGCCGTCTGGCCAGCCGCCGCTGCGGAGCCGCCCGCTGCTGCCGTCGAGGCGATCGGTCGGGCGGTCGAGGTGCTAAGCCGCCGGGGGCTCGTGGCGATCCCGACGGAGACTGTCTACGGCCTGGCCGCGATTGCCTTCGACGAGGAGGCGGTGGCCGCCATCTTTCGGGCGAAGGGGCGGCCCTCCACGAATCCGCTCATCGTGCATGTGGCTGACATCGCGATGGCGAGGTCGCTCGCCGCCGACTGGCCCGCCGCCGCTGAGGCGATCGCGACGCGGTTTTGGCCGGGCCCCGTCACCGTGGTCGTGCCTCGCGGCCCGCGGATTCCCGACATCGTCACCGCCGGCGGCCCGACGGTGGCCCTCCGCTGCCCCGACCATCCGCTGGCGCGGCGGTTGATCGCCGCCGCCGGCACGCCGCTGGCGGCCCCAAGCGCCAACCGCTCCGAGGGGGTATCGCCGACGACTGCCCTTCATGTGCTTGAGAGCCTCGGCAACCGGATCGACCTGATCCTCGACGGCGGGCCCTGCACGAAGGGCATCGAATCGACGGTGATCGACTGCACGTCGTCGCCACCACGGATCCTCCGTCCGGGTCCGCTTTCGCGGGCCGCGGTCGAAGCGGCGGTCGGAGGACCAGTCGAGTGGCCAGCCGCCGAGCCGGCCGCGGTCACCGCCCGTTCACCGGGCCAGCAGGCCCGTCACTACGCCCCGAAGACACCGCTCGAAATGCCCGACGACGCGTGTGGCCGCGTCGCCGCGCTCGTGGATGCGGGGCAGCGGATCGGCTGGCTGACATCGCGCACCGATGATCCCGACGTGCGCCGCCTCGCCGCCTCCCGCGACCTCGTCATCGTGCCGATGCCGGCCGACGTCGAGGGCTTTGCGGCCCGGCTCTATGCCACGCTCCATGCGCTCGACCAGCGGCAACTCGATCGGATCATCGTTGATCGGCCGCCCGACGACGAAGCATGGCGAGCCGTCCGAGATCGCCTGACGCGAGCGGCCGTCAGAACGTAGTGCAGGTTTTCAACCTGCGCCTGTCAGCGTGCATCAGGATCCCGCGGCGGCTCGGGGCTGCCAATGCCCCGTCGCCGGACGTTCGCTCCGCCCATCCTGGGCTCCGCTCACTCGATGCTGCCTGCGCTCCCGCATCCATGCCTGCGCTGGTCAGCAACGCCGGCTCTCGGGGCACGGGCAGCCCCTCGCTGCCTCTCGTAGCACAGGTTGTCAACCTGTGTGTGTTCACGGTTCGCACTTTGCCCGGGCAGCCCCTCGCTGTCCCCCCCGTAGCACAGGTTGTCAACCTGTGTGTGTTCACGGTTCGCACGGGGATCGGCGTCGTGAAAGCCGACCGGCCGTAAAGCCGCGGGCAAACCACGCTGGACGTAGCGGCTGGTGTGAGTTCACCCCACGCCTCACGGCGTTGGGCTTGTACCTACAGCCGCGCAAGGCACACGACGAACCGGTCTCACAAGTCCCGCCGGCGCCGAGCATGTCTCCGGCTGGCTGCGGTGCCGCGACGACACGCGAGCATCAAGCGTGAACCGTAGCAGAGCGGTGCTACGCAGCAGGCGCGAGGATCTCCTTGAGCGCCGCGACGATGTCGGGGTATTGGAACGTGAAGCCGGTATCGAGCGCCACCTGCGGAACGACCCGCTGCGAGGCGAAGAGCACCTGGGCGAACTCTCCAAACAGGAGCCTGAGGCCGAGGTAGGGGGCCGGCATGAAGGCCGGCCGCCGGAGCTGGCGGCCGAGCGCCTTGGTGAACTCGCTGTTGCGGACAGGATGCGGCGCGACGGCATTCATCGGGCCGCGGATCGACTCGTGCTCCGCGGCATGGAGATAGAGCCGAGCGAGGTCGCTCACGTGGACCCACGGCATCCACTGGCGGCCATTACCCAGCGGCCCGCCGGCGCCGAGTTTGAAGGGAGTGAGCATCTTGGCGAGCGCACCGCCCCCCGCGCCGAGTACGATCCCCGTTCGCTCGGTGACCACCCGCACGCCGAGCTTTTCCGCGGCGAGAGCCTCCTGCTCCCAGGCCACGCAGACGTCGGCGAGGAAGTCGTGTCCCGGTGAAGCCGACTCGGTGAGTTCCTCCTCGCCGCGATCGCCGTAGTAGCCCACGGCCGACGCGGACACGAGCACCCGCGGCCGGTCTGACACCTGGGAGATCCCCTGCACGAGGTTTCGGGTGCCGACCACGCGGCTGTCGCGGATCCGCGCCTTCTGTGCCGCCGTCCAGCGGCCCTCGGCGACCGACTCGCCGGCGAGGTGGAAGACTGCCTCCACGCCCGCGAATGCCTCGGCGGGCGGCGGCCCTGCCATCGGGTCCCAGCGGACGATCTGGCCCGCGAGATGACCAATCTTCTCCCGAGCCCGGTCCGGATTCCGCGAGAGCACCACGGGCCGGTCGAGCATTCGCAGGAGCCGCGGTCCCACCATGCCGGTGCCGCCCGTGACAAGTGTCTTCATGGAAATCCTCGTTTGTGTGAGCCATTGTGGGCCGCGTCGCGCCGGCCCTGCGGGCTTGGCTGTACCAAACGGCGGCCGAAGTATAGACAGATAGATCCCGCCCGGCGCCCTCCGCGTTGCCTTCCTTGATCCAGCTCCCGTTTCCGCCGCGCAGCAGCCTTCGTCGCGACCTGCTCGTGTCGACGATCGACGCCATGGCGTTCAGCGTGATGGTGGGCTGCGGGGAGACCTACTTTTCCGCCTTCGCCCTGGCCCTCGGGCTGGGGCCGGTCGCGGCCGGCATGGTCGCGTCGGTGCCGGTGCTCTTCGGCGCCCTGCTTCAGCTCGCCTCACCGCTGGCGGTCGCGAGGATCGGCAGCAACCGTCGCTGGGTGGTGGTCTGCACGCTCGTGCAGTCAATGTGCTTCATCCCGATGGTGTGGTGGGCCATTCGCGGCGATGCCGAGCTTTGGGAACTGCTCGCCGCCGCCTCCATCTACTGGTCGGCTGGGATGGCCGGTGTTCCCGCCTGGACCGCATGGATGGCGTCGCTCGTGCCGGACCAACTCCGCACGCCCTACTTCGCCAACCGCAACCGCCTCAGCCAGTTCGCCGTCTTTCTCGGTTTCGTGCTCAGCGGCCTCGTGCTTCAGTGGGGCGAGGCGCGAGAGTCGCTGCTCACCGCCTTCGCGGCGATGTTCGTCGTGGCCGGTGTGGCACGGCTGGTATCGACCGCATGCCTGTGGTCGTGCCGGGAGCCGCCTCCGCCCGCGGTCGATGAGACGGCCGCTCCCGACGCGACGCCGCTGGCACGCCGGGTTACGGGGGCTCTCCACGGCATGGCCGGCCGCAGGTCGGGGCGGATCGTCGCCTACCTCTGCTGCTTCGTGTTTGGCACGCAGATGGCGGCTCCGTATTTCACGCCCTACATGCTCCGGGAACTCGGCTTCTCATACCATGCCTTCATGCTCGTGTTCGGCACGAGCTTTCTCTCGAAGGCCCTGCTGCTTCCCGCCATCGGCCGCCTCGCATCGCGGGTGGGGCCGCTCCGCCTGATCTGGATGGCCAGCCTGGCGATCGTGCCGCTGGCGCTGCTCTGGCTGCCTTCGAGCAACGTCGCCTACCTCTGCGGTGTGCAGGTGGTGGCCGGGGCGTGTTGGGCGGCCTACGAACTGGCTGTCGTGCTCATTTTCTTTCAGGAAGTGCATGCCGAAGAGCGGACCGGCGTCGTCTCGGTCTACAACCTCGGGGTTGCCGTGGCCACGGTCGCCGGTGCCGCGACGGGCGGGCTGATCCTCCGCTCGCTCGGGGAGACATGGCAGGCGTATGCAACCGTGTTCGCGGTGTCGTGCGTCGCCAGGCTCGCGGTGATCCCGGTCCTCCGCCGCGCGATGGCCACCGTCTGACGTCAGCCCGCCGGCATCGAGGCCTCACGGGCGAGGCTGTCGAGGAATGTCCGGGCCTTGCCATATTCGCCGGCCGGATACTCCGTGACCCGAGTCTTGAGCGCGTCGATGAACTTGGTGATCGTCTGCTGGATCGCCTGGTAGTCGGAGTATTGAATGCTGCCGCCCGTCTCGGCGCGATGAGCGAAGAGCGGGTCGAGCCGATCGCGATAGGGCTTGTAGCCCTCATCGGTGAGGACCATCGGATACTGGATGTGGCCGGTCACAGGGTCGAGCTGCGTCGATCCAAGCCGCGGCGGGGCGGCCATCTTCGCCATGCGGATCGCCTGGTCCTGTGTCACCGGCGGCCCCGCCGCCTCGGCCCGCTTCGTGCGGTTGTCCTTCCGCATCTCGAAGTACGTCTCGGTCCAGCGAAGCCTGTTCTGGATTTCGAGGGTCTTGGCGTCCTCCCAGTTCTTGGCGGCCTCCGAGTTCTGAAGGTTCTGGTAGCCCTGCGCCCGCATCACCTCCGACATGCCGTAGTCGGCAGCCTGACCGGCGGTCGAAGCGTAGCCGCCGCGGTTGTAGCCCATGCCGCCCCACTGGGCGGTGGCGACTCCCGATGCCATGCCGCAGCATGCGGCGAGAAGAAGACGGATGGAAGGCGACGTCGCGCGACTCATGGCAGGAACCTCGGGGAACGTGGGCGGGTCGAGTGGGACGTGATTCGGAAAACTTACGATGCCGAAAAACTGGCCCCAAGTATACTCAGACCCCGTCGGATGAGCGATGGAGATTTGGCCGGGCGCGGCGGCACGGAGCCGTGTGGCGACCCGCGCAACGAGACTCGTTTTCGGGAGTAGCAGCCAGCATGATCCGCCAGCCTCATCAGTTTCTGCCGGCCGTGGGTACGGCCGCGATCGCAGCCCTCCTCGCGGCAGGGTGCGCCGAGACCAAACAGCCCCCACGGCCGGTCGCGAAGTCCAAGGCCGAGGTGGAGACGAGCGTCAAGCAGCCCACCGCGCCCGCTGCAGGGCAGGCTGATGCCACGTCGGAGGTCACCGTCGGCGAACTCGTGAAGAAGCTCGCCGCCGCTCCCGACAGTGGAGAGCGGATGCTCATCATCGACGAGATTGGTGCCATCGGACAAAACGCACTGCCTGCACTCGACGCGCTCGTCGCGGCGTTCGCCGATGCGGACCCTCGCGTCCGCTGGCATGCCACCCGGGCCGTGGGCCTGATCGGTGAGGATGCCAGGTCGGCAATGCCCGCGATCGTCAAACTGCTGGCCGACGCCGACCCGATCGTGGTGACCCAGGCCGCTGCGGCGCTCGGCACAATCCGCGAGGACGATGGTCGCGAGCAGATTCCAGACGCCGACGCCGCCGCCTATGCCGCGGTGCTCGAGCCGCTTGCCAACACGGCCGTCCATCCCGACGGACGCGCCCGCCGGGCCGCCGTGCGGGCGCTACGACGATACAAATCGCTTATCGACCTGAAGCCGATTGTCACGAAGCAGTTGGCGGACGCCGATCCAGGCGTCGTCATGTCGGCGCTGCAGACGCTGGCCGACATGGGCGACGACGCCGTGCCGTTTCTCACGGAGGCCCTGAAGGACCCGAAGTCGAGGTACTGGGCGGAGGTGGCGCTGGCGGAGATTGGCCCCGACGCCGCGCCGGCGACTGCTGCCTTGGCGGAGGCGGCCGGAGAGGGGGCCACGGAAGAGCGGCTCCAGGCGATCCTGTCGCTGGCGGCCATCGGCGAGCCGGCCGCGTCGGCGGCACCGGTGGTCGTCAAGGCGCTCGATTCCGACGAGGCGGCGCTGCGGCTTCCCGCCGCCTTCGCCCTCGGACGCATGAGGGCTTCCGCTGGCGACGAGAGTCTGACGAAGTTGGCGAAGGGCGACGACCCGTTTGTGGGGAGCGTGGCAGCGTGGGCCCTCGCCCGTATTCACCCCGACGACAAGCAGCTCGTCGATGACGCTGTCGCCCGGCTCCGCAAGGGGCTTGCCAATCCCGATCCCGACGGCCGCGCTGCCTGCGTGAACGGCCTCTCCGACCTTTCGGACACGTTCCCTGGTGATGCCCGCGAGCAACTCGCAGGCGAGTTCGTGGGCCTGCTCACCGACGCCGATCCCAAGGTGGGCCGGGCGGCAGGGGCGGCGGTCATCCGCCTCGGCGGAGCGGCCGTTCCCGGGTTGCGGGCGAAGCTCGCCGACCCGGCGATCCGGCTCAACGTGATCGAGATCCTGGCGGCGATGGGCCCGGTCGCGAAGCCGGCGATTGGCGAACTTGTGAGCGCCCTCGGTGACGCGGACCCGGCATACCGGGGCGGTGCCGCACTGGCGATCGCCGCGATCGGCGCCGACGCGGCCGAGGCCGTGCCGCAGTTGCAGAAGCTGGTCGCCGATGACTCGGCAGCCGACGGACTGCGGTACGCAGCCGCTTACGCGCTCGGGAAAATCGGTCCAGCGGCGGCCGCTGCCGAGCCGGTGCTTCGTGAACTCTCGCAGTCGCCGGACGAACTCATGGCCACGATGGCCACGTGGGCCGGCCTTAAGATCAAGCCGGACGACGTATCGCAGTTCGACCGCGCGATCCCGCTGCTACGTCGGGCGCTCCGTGGCGACCGGGAAATGGTGCGACTGGAGGCGGCCGTAGCGCTCGGCGACATCGGCCCTGCCGCCGCACCGGCGATCCCGATTCTCGAACTGGTCTCCGAAGAAGACTCGGTGAAGCAGGTCCGGGAGGCCGCCGCCGCGGCGCTCGAGAAGATCCGGGCCAAGTAGTCCCGGGGTGCACGAATCTTGAGGCGTTGCAGGGGCTCGGGGCTGCCCTCCCGTAGCACAGGTTTTCAACCTGTGTGCCTTTCCGCGGCCACTCGTAGCACAGGTTGTCAACCTGTGTGCCCTCGCGGTTTGCATCGCGCTCGGGGCTGCCCATGCCCGTCGCCGGACGCTCGCTGCGGCCTTCCAGGCCTGCGCTCGCTCGATGCTTTCTCCGCTTC
>CAMBSN010000041.1 GCA_945870505.1 Candidatus Kuenenia stuttgartensis
TCGCTCCGTCCACGCTTCTCGTCGCACAGCCTCGCGCACCGCCTCTCGTACCGGCCACACTTCTCGTCGCACAGCCCCTTGCTTCATTCACGCTTCTCGTAGCACAGGTTGGCAACCTGTGCCTGTCCTCGTCGTGTCTCAGCGTTCGAGGTTGAGCCTGAGGAAGTGCGTGGCGCAGCTGATGCAGGGGTCGTAGTCGCGGATCACGCGTTCGCAGGCCAGCGTGGCGGCTGCGTCGTCGAGACCGAGCACGCCCGGAAGCATCGTCTTGAGGTCGGCCTCGATCATCCCCTGATTCTGTGACGTCGGCGGCACGATCGCGGCGCCGGCGATCAGCCCGTCGGCTCCGATCTCGTAGCGATGCCAGAGCAGGCCCCGAGGTGCCTCGGTCGCATGGCAGGCCGTACCGGCCCGCGGCACGTACTCGATGCGGCACGGCGAGATGTCGGCCATCGCATCCCGCGCGATCGCGAGGGCTTCCTCACAGGCGGCCACGATCTCGACCGCCCGGGCCACGATGCTCTGCGACGAGAGGCGGAGCGGGAACTCGAGGCCGGTCGTTTCCGCCGCCAACCGCGCCGCCGGCGGCAGTCGGTCGTGGCAGAGGTTCACCCTCGCGAGCGGGCCCACGAGATACGGTTTCTCATCTGGCAGCATCACGCTCTGCAGTGCCGTGCTCCACGGCACCTGCCGCTCAGAGAAGTGCCGCTCGTAGTCGGCCGCGTCCATGTCGAGGCCGCTGACCGAGACGATCCGCCCCTCATCCACCGGATAGCCCACGGCGGGCCGCAGGCAGACGCCGTCATAGTCGCGGGCCACACCTGGGAAATCGAACCGGCTCACCTCCGCGACCAGATCGATGGCGGCGACGAGTGCCCATTCGAGGTCGGTCACGAGCCCGCGGAGGTCGGCCGCCGCCGGGGTGCGATAGAAGCCACCGACCGTGACGTTGACCGGGTGGACGGCGCGGCCCCCCACCACCTCCATGATCCGGCTGCCGATCGCCTTCAGCCGTAGGCCACGGTTCACGAGGTCGGGATGCGTGGCCGCCAGGGCGAACCCGCTCTCCACGCCCATGAAGTCGGGCAGATGCAGGAGGTGCACGTGGAGGGCGTGGCTCTGGATCCATTCGCCGCAGTAGAGGAGCCGACGCAGTCGGCGGATGTCGGGTGTGACGGTGATGCCGAGGGCCTTCTCCAGCGCCTCGCAGGCCGTCAGTTGGTACGCCACGGGGCAGATGCCACAGATCCGGGCCACGATGTCGGGCACCTCGCGGATCTCGCGGCCGCGGACGAGTTTTTCGAAGAACCGTGGTGGCTCGTAGATCGAGAACTCGGCGATCTCGACCGCTCCGTTCACGACGCGGACCCTGAGCGAGCCCTCCCCTTCGACGCGGGCCAGCGACTTCACGTGAAACCGACGGACCTCTGTCATTCGCTCGCCTCCAGGCGGTCGCTCTCCGCGCGGAACGCCGGAGCCGCCGCGTTGAACGACCGCACGAGCCGCACGAGCGACTCCCGCGGCGTGCCCCGCCGCTCGTAAAAACCAGTCAGGCTCACCAGATTCGGCGACTCGCTCGGACCGAAGCAGCCGAAGCACTCACGGTCGTGGGCCGGGCAGAGCGCGCCGCAGCCAGCCTGGGTGACGGGGCCGAGGCAGGGAATCCCCTTCGCCACGGCCACGCAGACGATCCCGCGGGACTTACACTCCACGCACACCGCGTGGCCCGGCACGTGAGGCTTGCGGCCGAGGAGCACCGCGGTGAGCAGGTCGAGGAGCTGCCCGCGGTCGATTGGGCAGCCACGAAGCTCGAAATCGACCGGCACGTGGTCGGCGATGGCGGTGCTGGTGGCGAGCGCGGCGATGGTCTCGGGCGTCGCGTACACGGCTGCCAGAAAGTCGTCGATCCGGCCCCAGTTTCGTAGGGCCTGGATGCCGCCCGAGGTCGCACACGCGCCGATCGTGGCCAGAAACCGGCACTGGCGGCGGATCTCCCGAATCCGCTCCACGTCCTCGGCCGTCGTGATCGAGCCCTCCACGAGCCCCACGTCGTATGGGCCCGGCACCACTCGTGAGCTCGCTTCGAGGAAATGGTCGATCTCGACGCGGCCGGCCAACTCCAGGAGCCGATCCTGCGCATCGAGCAGCTGCAGTTGGCAGCCGTCGCACGACGCGAACTTGAACACGGCGAGTCTCGGCTTGGAAGTCACAGCTGCGGCACCTTCATCAGGCCCGCGATCCGATCGTAGCGCAGCACCGGGCCGTCGCGGCAGACGAAGTGCGGCCCAAACTGGCACAGGCCGCAGTGGGCCACGGCGCAGGCCATGGTGCGTTCGAGCGAGAGAAAGACCTGTTCGGTTGACACGCCGCGGTTGGTTGCCGCTTCGGCCACGCCCACCATCATCGGATCGGGGCCGCAGCAGAGGATGGTCGTGGCCGCGGGTTCGAGTCGGACGTCTGCGAGCAGGTGGGTCACGAGGCCGACGCGACCAGTCCAGGCGTCGTCACCTTCATCAACGACGGTGCGCACGTCGATGCCGGCGGCCCGCCAGCGGTCGTAGTCGGCCGCATACAAGAGGCCCTCGGGTCGCTTCGCGCCGTGGAGCACGATCGTCCGCCCGCCGTCGTCACGCCGCGAAAGGCGGTGGATCGCAGCCCGCTGCGAGGCGAGACCCAGGCCGCCGGCCACGATCACGACGTCGCGTCCCCTCGACCCCATCGGTCGGCCACGGCGTGCCGAAAGGTCCGCGGACCAGTACCTGCTCGCCCACGGCGAGCCGTGCCAGCGCGTCGGTCACGTTGCCGACCGCCCGGACGGTGTGCGCGATCGTGCTCCGGTGATCGGGATCGGAACTCACCGAGATCGCCGCTTCGCCGATGCCGGGCAGATAGAGCATGTTGAACTGCCCCGCGGCGAAGGTGTAGCCGGCACGGATGGCGACCTCTTCAAACGCCAGTTCGTACGTCCGCACGCCGGGCGTTTCGTCGACGATCGACACGATCTGCGTGGGATGCGACCGCCAGGGATCGGTGGGAGCCGACGGCAGGCGGGTGGCCGTGGTCATGGCGTCTCCCGTCCGGCGTCTGCGGAGGCCGCCCCGTCGGTCGCCCGGATCGCGGCGATCTCTTCGGTGACGTCGATTCCCACTGGGCACCAGGTGATGCAGCGGCCGCAGCCGGTGCAGCCAGACGTGTCGAACTGGTCGATCCAGCTGGCAAACTTGTGCGTCAGCCACTGCCGGTATCGTGATGCGGTGGAGCTCCGCACGCTCTGGCCGTGCATCCGTGCGTGATCGAGCGAGAAGCAACTCGCCCATTGCCGCTCGCGATCGACCGTGTCGCCGGAGAGATCGGCCACCTCCTGCACGCTTGAGCAGAAGCAGGTCGGGCAGACGAGCGTGCAGTTGGTGCACGACAGGCACCGCGAGGCGACCTCGTCCCACCGCGGATGCTCGAGGTTCCGCATGAGGAGATCGCGGATGCCGTGGGTGTCGAGGCTGCGGGGTGTTGGACGGTCGACCACACCCTGCCTCGCGTGCATGCGGGCCGCGAGATCGCGAGGCACCCCGCGGGCCGCATCGATCTCGGCCTCCGAACATGCCGTCATCAGAGCGCCGGCCGCGATCGCGTCGGCGAGCACCGCGGCTCCGCGGTCGGAGCCGACCTCGCAGGCGAAGCGGTTGCCGATTTCGGTGAGGGCGAGATCAAAGCTCGGCCCAGCTGCCGGTCCGCAGCCCATCGAATGGCAGAAACAGGTCGCCGCCGCGCGGCGACAGTTGACCGCAACGAGGAACAGCCGCTCGCGGCGGGCCTTGTAGGCCTCGTCGACATAGCCGCTCCCGAGGAACACGCGGTCCTGGATAGCGAGGGCCGCGAGGTCGCAGCCGCGGACGCCGAGCACCGCCAGCGGCGGATCGGGTGCAGGGGCGTGAGTCTGCGTCCACGCCCCGTCCGTTCGCGTGAACGAGGCGATCGTCTCCCGCGCCGGAAACAAGAAGTTTTTCAGTGAGTGTGGCCCGACGACGTGGTCGAACGTTCCGGCCGCCGGATCATGCCGCAGCCGGTAGGAGCCGCCGTCCTGCTCGTCGAGCCAGCCCGTGGGGAGTTCCGCGACCGACGCCAGCTCGCGGAGCACGATCGCACCATCCGCGACCTGCGGTCCGACGACGCGATGGCCACGCCGCCGGAGGGCGTCGATCAACTGCTGCAGTCCAGCCGGGTCGAGCCAGTGCCAGGAGCCGGGGAGTGGTTCGGTCATCGGTGCCTCGGAGTCTCAACTGTCGGAGGTTGGGCTCCAAGATGCAACTGCCGTGTGCGGGCCGCCGCTCCCCCTCGCCCCGGCTGTCTGGTACACCACGTGTCATGAACCGTTCGGAAACGCCCCGTGCGCTCTTCGGTGTCCCCCGAGCCCTCGTTGGCATGCTCCACGTTGGCCCCTTGCCGGGCAGCCCCGGACACCGCGCTGCCGCGACGAGCATCGACGACCAGATCGACCGTGCCGCTGCCGAGGCCGAGACCTACCGTGCCGCCGGCTTCCACGGCCTCATGATCGAGAACATGTTCGATCGGCCGTATCTCACGTCGCAGGTGGGCCCCGAGGTGGTGGCAGCGATGGCGGTGATCGGCCGCGAGATCCGCCGCGTGGTGCCGCTGCCACTTGGCGTGCAGGTGCTGGCCGCGGCCAACGAGGAGGCGATCGCCGTCGCCCTCGCCTGCGGCGCGTCGTTCGTCCGCGTCGAGGGTTTTGTGTTTGCCCACGTCGCGGACGAGGGCCTCATCGAGGCCGATGCCGGACCGCTGCTCCGCTACCGCGCCGCCGTCGGGGCCGAGCACATCCGTGTGTTCGCCGACATCAAGAAGAAACACTCCTCGCACGCCATCACGGGCGACGTCGACATCGTCGAGACGGCGCATGCCGCGGAGTTCGCCCTCGCCGACGGCGTGATCGTCACGGGCACGGCCACTGGGCGGGCTGCCAATCCTGCCGAGGTGGAGGCGGTGGCCGCCGCCGTGGAGATCCCCGTGTTCGTCGGCTCGGGCGTCACCCCCGACAACGTCGCCGCCTTCGCCATGGCCGACGGGCTCATCGTGGGCTCCTCGGTGAAGCAGCGGGGTGACTGGCGGTTGCCACTCGACCTGACCGCCACGAAGCGGCTCGCCGACGCCTTCCATGCCTGCGGGCCAAACCGATGACGCCCTCGAGTCCCGAGGTCGTGCTGCTCGGCAACCTGCTTGTGGACGACATCGTGCTCCGCGACGGCGGCACGCTGATGGGAGAGCCAGGTGGCGCGGTGCTGCATGCAGCGCTCGCGGCCGCCCTCTGGGGCGCGAAGGTCGGCATCTGCTCCGTCGCCGGCACCGACTATCCGGCCCTGGCATTGGAGCAGCTGGTGGAAAAGGGGATCGATCTCGCCGGCGTCCGTCGGCTCGACCGCACCGGCGGCCGGGCGTGGCTGCTTTACGAGCCGGCTGTCCGCCGGACCGTGCACCATCTTGACTGCCCGACGCATGCCGACGTTTCGCCCACGCTCAACGACCTGCCGGCATCCTGGTCGGCCGCCCGCGCCTTTCACCTCGCGCCAATGCCGCTCGAACGCCAACTCGAACTCGCCCATGGCCTCGCCCCGCAGTCGCCGGAAACCCGCCTTGTGTCGCTCGACCCCTTCGAACTCGTTCGCGACGGCACGCTCACGGCCTGGCGGGAGGTGCTCACCCACATCGACCTGTTCTTCGTGAGCGAAGACGAATGGCGGCTCGCCGGCGATGCCGACGCGATCATCCCCGCGCTCGCCGGGCCGCGGCTCGCCCACATCGCCTTCAAACGCGGCGGCCGCGGCGGCCGACTCGTCAATCTGCACGAGGGCCGCTCGCGAACCTGGGCGTCGCGGGCTCGCGAGGTCGTCGATGTCACCGGCGCCGGCGATGCGTTTGCCGGCGGCTTTCTCGCCGGCCTCGTCACGCACCGCGATGTGAATCAGGCGATCGAGCAGGGCATCGTGTCGGCAAGCTTTGCGATCGAGGACTGGGGCGGCCGCGGACTGATGGCGGCCACGCCGGCGGTTGCCGCCGAGCGGCACGCCGAATGGTTCGCCGGCGCCAAGACCTGAGCCATGCCATACGTGCTTCGGCGAGTGGACGGCCAGCAGATGTTTCCTTGACGCATCCGGGGTGGTTGCCTCGGCTCAACGCTCCCGGCGACAAGTGGCCCCGCGTCGCGTAGGCTCAGAGACCGATAGCAGGGCAGAAGCACAAGCGGTCGTTGAGATTCCTGCTTGGACAAGAGCACATCCGATGAGCTACTCCACGAATCGACGAAGACTCCTTTCCGCCGCGGGGATACTGCTGCCAAACCTCCTGGGCGGGGCGCAGTCAGCGTTGGCGGCCGGCGCCAAGAAGCGGGTCGTCGTGATCGGGGCCGGTATCTCCGGAATAGCCGCCGCGAAGACATTGGTTGCGTCTGGACACGATGTCGTTGTGCTTGAAGCGCGGACTCGCATCGGTGGCCGAATCGCGACCAGCTCCTTCTGGGCCGACACCCCGGTCGACCTTGGCGCATCCTGGATTCATGGCCAGCAAGGAAACCCGATCACGACCATCGCGAAATCGATCCGAGCGCCGATGGCTACGACGGTGTCCGATTCGCAGCTCATCTACGGCGAGAATGGCAAGGTGCTGGATGCTGCCGCTGCTTCCCGCCTGGAGACGCTTCGGACGGCCATTGAAAAAACAATCTCCAGTGCGCAGAACAATCTCCGTGCCGACGTCAGCCTGCGGGCAGCGATTGAGACTGGGATGCGCTGGTCCCAAAGACCGGTCGCCGACCAAGTGGCCATGCGCTATTTGATCAACAGCGATTATGAGCAGGAGTATGGCGGCGGTAGCACGGCGATATCGGCGATGTGGTTTGACTCCGATTCGGAGTTTCCGGGCGACGACCTGCTGTTCCTGACCGGGTATAAGGCCGTCAGCGATTCCCTGGCCAAAGGCCTGACCATTCAACTCGGAGAGATTGTCCGGCGCATAAAAGTGACGGGTGGCGTTGTCTATGTGAACACGCAGTCCAAGACGTTTGCTGCAGACAAGGTCCTCGTCACCCTGCCGCTCGGCGTTTTGAAGTCTGGTGCCATCGAGTTCCTCCCAGTGCTCCCAACAGCCAAGATCAACGCGATTAGCAGGTTGGGGATGGGAGTTTTAAACAAGTGCATCCTGCGTTTTGGTCGGACGTTTTGGGCGGAACGGTATGACTGGCTGGGGTACATGCCCTCGATCCCGGGCCGATGGGCCGAGTGGATAAGCCTCTCTCGCCAGGTAGGGAAGCCGATACTCGTAGGATTCAACGCCGCGGATTTTGGTCGTGAGATTGAACAGTGGACGGATAATCAAATCGTCTCCAGTGCCATGGAGACGCTTCGTCGGATATACGGCCCAGGAATACCAAGCCCGGTTGGGCATCAAATCACACGCTGGGCATCGGACCCCTTTGCCTACGGTGCCTACTCGTATCTCCCAGTGGGAGCCACCCCCAAACTCCGTGCCGATTTGGCCTCGAATGTTGGGCAGACAATCTTCTTTGCGGGTGAAGCAACGCACCGGCAGTATCCGGCGACGGTTCACGGTGCCTATCTCTCCGGAATCCGCGCTGCCGGGGAAATCCAGTCGTCGCCATGATCGAGCTTCACGGAGTGTTTCGAAGCGATCCACGGCCCTTTTCCAACGTGTTGATTCAGGTCAAGGAACCGTCTGCCGTTTACGGAAAGACCGTTGGGTGACCTAACCTTCCGAGCCTAGACCAGGGCCATTTCATGACCGCGTCCTTGAGCGGACTGTTTCGGGTTTCAACCGACATTGCCGCGGCCATCGCCGTTGGCAAGCCCGTGGTCGCGTTGGAGACCACCCTGGTGACGCACGGCCTTCCGCAGCCCGATGGCGTGCGGGTGGCGGCGGCGCTCGAGGATGCCGTCCGAGCGCACGGAGCCGTGCCGGCGACGATTGGCATCCTCGACGGCACGGTGCGGGTCGGGATCACGCGGGCGGAACTCGAGCGACTCGCCTCGGCTCCCAAACCCGTGAAGGTCAACCTCGGCAACTTCGCGGCGGAGGTGGCCGTCGGTGGCTGCGGCTCGACCACCGTGGCGGCCACGATGTTCGCCGCGTGGAAGGCCGGGATTCGCGTGTTCGCGACCGGTGGGATCGGCGGCGTGCACCGCGGCGTGACGGAGACGGGCGATGTGTCGGCGGATCTCACGGCCCTCGCCCGGTATTCGGTGGCCGTTGTCTGCGCCGGTGCCAAGGCGATCCTGGACCTGCCGCGGACCGTGGAGATGCTCGAGACGCTCGGCGTGCCAATCCTCGGCGTGGGCACGGCCGAGTTTCCGGCGTTCTACCGCCGCGAAAGCGGCCTCCGCGTCGATCGCCACTGCGAGTCGATCGCCGATGTGGCCCGCGCCGTCCGCACGCATTTCGACCTCGGCTTCACGTCGGGCCTCGTGGTGGCAAACCCGGTGCCCGAGGCTGAGGCGTTGGCCAAGGACCTGCATGATTCCGCCCTCGGCACCGCGCTCTTCGAGGTGGCCGACATGACCGGCCGCGGCGTCACGCCCTACCTGCTCGACCGGATGCGGGTCCTTACCGGCGGCGCGAGCGTGAAGACGAACGAGGCCTTGCTCGTGAACAACGCCCGCGTGGCCGCCGACCTTGCCGTGGCCTTGGCATCACAGGCTTGACGCTCCGCCGCTCGCTTCGGGGCTGCCCATGCCCCGTCGCCGGACGCTCGCTCCGCCCATCCTGGGCTCCGCTCTCTCGATGCTGACTGCGCTCCGGCATCCATGCCTGCGCTGGTCAGCAACGCCGGCTCCCGGGGCACGGGCAGCCCCTCGCTTCGTTTGTCCCCGTAGCACAGGTTTTCAACCTGTGTCTCTCGAAGCGCGGCTACGGTGCCAGCCGCTCGAGCATCCACGCGCCGCCTGAATCGCTGCGGAAGACGAGCCGGTCGTGAAGGCGGCTCGGCCGGCCCTGCCAAAACTCGATCCGCTCCGGCAGGATCCGGAATCCGCCCCAGTTCGGCGGCCTCGGAATCGCCACATCGTCCGGGTGCTCCGCGCGGAAGCGGGCGAAGAGTGTTTCGAGTGCCGCCCGATCGGGGATCACCTCGCTCTGCGGCGAACTCCATGCGCCGATTCGCGACGTGCTTGGCCGCGTGCGGAAATACTCGTCCGACTCGGCGGCGGTTGTCTGCTCCACGAGGCCCTCGATCCGGACCTGCCGCTCCAGGTCGGCCCAATGGAACGTGAGCGACGCATGGGGATTCGCTGTGAGTTCTCGGCCCTTGCGGCTGTCGTAGTTGGTGAAGAAGCAGAACCCACGAGAGTCGAAGCCGCGGAGGAGGACGATTCGGGCCGAGGGCCGGCCGTCGGGCGTGGCCGTGGAAAGCGTCATCGCCTCCGGCTCCGGCACGCCGGCCGCCACGGCGGCGTCGTACCACGCCGCGAACTGGTGGATCGGGTCGCGGGCGATCGTCGCCTCGTCGAGCGCGGCCTGCTCGTATTCCTTGCGGGCGTGTGTGGTCCTCGGTTCCATGTCAGTGGCTCCTTCCGCCGCTGGCGACCCAGCGCATCGTTTTTTCCGTGAGGCGGTCGAGCGCCCTGACGGCGAGGTCGATGTGCTCGAGACGCGTGTCTTCGATCTTATTGTGGCTGATGCCCTTGAGGCTCTGCACGAAGAGCATCACCGTGGGCACGCCCGCCATCGCCATCTCGGCGGCATCGTGGAGCGGGCCCGAGGGGAGTCGGTGCGACGTGCCGCAGGTCTCGCGGACCGCCTCGTCGGCGAAGGCGATCAACTCCGGATGGAATGGGGCCGGCGCAATACACCAGAGCCGCTCCCACGACACCTCGACGTTGCCTTCCGCGGCAAATCGGGACGCCGCCGCGCGGGCCTCGGCATGCATCCGCGCCAGCGCCGCGGCATCGAGGTGCCGCTGATCAAGCGTGATTCGGCACTCCTCGACGACGCTCGTCACGATGCCCGGCTTCGTCGTGCAGGAGCCGATCGTGCAGACGCCCCCGCCGCTCCGCGCGGCGATGGCGTAGATCTCCTGGGCCATCTTCCCCGCGGCCAAAAAGGCGTCGCGGCGGCGGTTCATCGGCGTGGAGCCCGAGTGGGCCGCCTGGCCGTGGAAGGTGATCGCGTGTCGCTCCACGCCGAAGGTGCCGAGTACGGCACCGAGCGGGAGGTCGAGGTCGAGGAGCACCGGCCCCTGCTCGATGTGGAGTTCCAGGTAGGCCGCCGCGGTTGCCCGTTCACTCCCGCTCTCCTTTACCCGCTCGAAGTCGATACCCACGGCCGCGAGCGCCTCGGGCAGCGACACGCCCTGCTTGTCGGTGAGTCTCCGCGCCTCATCGAGATCGAGGTTACCGGAGCAGGCTGCCGACCCAAACAGGCTCTTGCCGAACCGGGCGCCCTCCTCGTCGGCCCAGTCCACCACGCGGACCGTGAACGGCGGCTTTCCCGCATGCTCCACGGACACCCGCCTGAGCACCTCCAGGCCGGCGAGCAGGCCAAGGCAACCGTCGAGCCAGCCCCCATTGGGAACGGAATCGATGTGGCTGCCGAGCACGACCGCACGGTCGCTCGCGCCTCGAAGCGTCGTCCAGACGTTTCCGGCGGCGTCTTGGTGCACCTTCACTGGCAGGCCGGCGAGTCGCTCGCGGAACCACGCACGGGCCGCAAGCCACGTGGGCGTAAAAGCCACCCGCTGGGCGCCGTCGCCATCGCCCGTCAGGGAACGGAGGTCCTGCAGGTCGCGAATCGTCCGCTGCGGGTCAATCGAAGTCGCCATGCTGCGTATCCTGCCCCAAAAGGCCTCGCCCGCCAAATACGAACTGATCGCAGAGCCCCGTCTGATGTGGTGGCAGCTAGGCTTACGGCTTATCCTTGCAGCCTCAAGGAGAGGTGAGCGACCATGCCGATCCAGCCCCTGATCGATGCGGCGACCGCTGCTTTGAACATGGCGGAGCCGAAGCCTCCCTTCTCGCCGCAGGAGGCGCGGATCGAGGCGAATCGCTGCCTGTTCTGCTTCGACGCCCCGTGCATCATGGCCTGCCCCACGGGCATCGACATCCCCACGTTCATCCGCAAGATCACGACCGACAACCTGACCGGCGCCGCCCGGACGATCCTCGAAGCCAACGTGCTCGGGGCAAGTTGCGCCCGGGTCTGCCCCACGCAAATGCTCTGCGAGGGTGCCTGCGTGATGCTCGACCTGGAAAAGGATCCGATCCAGATCGGCCGGCTGCAGCGACACGCCACCGACCACGTGGCCGCGGTCGGCATCGACGTCCTGCACGGTGCAGCGCACACAAACGGCCGGAAGGTCGCCATTCTCGGTGCCGGTCCGGCCGGCCTCGGCTGTGCCGCCGAACTCGCCCGGCTGGGCTATGAGGCCACGGTGTATGACAAGAAGCCGGCCGGCGGCGGCCTCAACACCTATGGCATCGCCTACTACAAGATGCGGCCGCAAGTGAGCCTCGACGAGGTGCGGATGATCGAGAGGCTCGGCGTGGCGTTTCGGTATGGCGTCGAGATCGGTCGCGACGTTCAGCCCGCCGACCTCCTGCGTGACCACGACGCGGTCTTCATCGGCATCGGCCTCGGCGGCGCCAACCGGCTCGGTATCCCCGGCGAAGATCTGCCCGAGGTGGTCGACGCCCTCGCCTTCATCGAGTGGATTCATACCCGGCCGCTCGCCGAGGTGCCCGTCGGCCGCCGCGTGGCGGTGCTCGGCTGCGGCAACACCGCGATCGACGCCGTCACCCAGGCAAAGCGGCTCGGCGCCGACGAGGCCACGATCATCTACCGCCGCGGCGCCGACGACATGTCGGCCTATCCGTTCGAATACGACCTCGCCAAGACCGACGGCGCCACGTTCCTGTTCGACACGGTACCGGTTGAGGTCGTGGCACAGGACGGCCACGTGGTGGGGCTGAAGCTCGCGAAGACCACCGCTTGCGACGTCCGCGCGGCGGTCGTGCCCGGGACGGAATGGATTCAGCCCTTCGATCTGGTGCTGAAGGCGGTCGGTCAGGAGAAACAGGCGGGCCTGCTCGGGCGGCTCTTTCCCGGACTGAAAGTAGACGCCAAAGGTCGCGTGGAGTACGACCCCGCCACGATGCAGACAAGCCTGCCGACCGTGTTTGTCGGCGGCGACGCCGCCAGCGGTGGCCGCGAGGTCGTGAACGCGGTCGCAGAGGGAAAAAAGGCCGCGCGTGGAATCCACGCCCTGCTCGCGGGAGCCGCCGAAAGCGGCCCCATCCAGCCTTCCCGGCTCGGCATGCCCGACGGGGCGGTCGGCTCTGGATTCGATGCCCCGGTCCGTGTCCACGAACTGGAGGCGGCCCTGAAGCGGGGCTGACCCTTACCACCATGGCCGACCTCTCCATCGACTTCGCCGGCATCAAGAGCCCGAATCCCTTCTGGGTGGCGAGCGGCCCGCCCTCCAACACCGCGCATCAGGCCCACCGGGCGTTCGAGGCGGGCTGGGGAGGCGTGGTCTGGAAGACGATCGGCGAACCGATTGTGAACGTCTCCTCCCGCTATTCGGCGCTCACGCTCGGCGGCATGAAGATGGCGGGCTTCAACAACATCGAGTTGATCAGCGACCGCTCGCCCGAGACCAACTTCGACGAGATCGCCGAAGTCAAAAAGCGCTGGCCGAAGCACACCGTGATCGCCTCGCTGATGGTCGACACCCGCGAGCGATGGCACGAGTTCGTGAGGCGGTCGGCCGACTGCGGCGCCGATGGCATCGAGCTCAACTTCGGCTGTCCGCACGGGATGTGCGAGCGGGGAATGGGCTCGGCCGTGGGGCAGAACCCCGAGGTGGCCGAGACGATCGTGGGCTGGGTGATGGAGGCGGCCACGATCCCCGTGATCGTGAAGCTCACGCCCAACATCACCAACGTCGTCTACGCGGCGCGGGCGGCAAAGCGGGCCGGAGCCGACGCGATCTCGCTGATCAACACGATCAACAGCATCACCAACGTCAACCTCGACACGCTCGTGCCCGAGCCGTTCGTGGCCGGCAGGAGTTCGCACGGCGGCTATTGCGGCCCGGCCGTGAAGCCGATCGCCCTCAACATGGTGCATGCCTGCGCGGCCGACCCGCAGGTGGGCCTACCGATCTCCGGAATCGGCGGCATCGGCACCTGGCGGGATGCCGCTGAGTTCGTGGCTCTCGGGTCCACGAGCCTGCAGGTTTGCACCGCGATCATGCACTATGGCTTCCGGATCGTGGAGGACATGAAAGACGGCCTCTCGGCCTACCTCGACTCGAAGGGCATGCGGTCGCTCGCCGACCTCCGTGGCCGGGCGGTGCCGCAGGTAGGCGACTGGCAGCAACTCGACCTTCACTACAAGCGGGTGGCCCGGATCGACTACGAGAAGTGCATCGGCTGCAACCTCTGCCACATCGCCTGCGAGGATGGCGCCCATCAGTGCATCGACCTCGTCGACTCCGCGCCCTATGGGCTCGGGCCCGGCCGCGTGCCGGGCAAGCCGGTGCCGAAGGTCCGCGAGGACGACTGCGTGGGCTGCAACCTCTGCTCGATCGTGTGCCCCGTGGACGACTGCATCACGATGACGCCGGTGGACACGGGCCGCCCGGCCATGTCGTGGCACGACTACCAGTCGCGGCTCGCCGCAGGCACCATGCAGCCGCTCCCGCCGCACCCCTGACGGGCGTGGCCCCCCACGATCGCCACGCAGCGGGCAGTGTGGGTATACTCGACGCCGCCGATTCCCGCCTCGACTCCCTCCCTCTCAAGACCCACGGAGGACGCTATGCTTCGCGTCGCCCACCGGACCAGCGGTTTCACGCTCGTCGAACTCCTCGTTGTGATCGCGATCATCGCCACGCTGATCGGCCTGTTGCTCCCGGCCGTGCAGTCGGTCCGCGAGGCGGCAAGGCGGACGCAGTGCTCGAACCAGATGAGGCAGGTGGGGCTCGCCGTCGTGCAGGTCCACGATCAGAAGCGGGCCTATCCGACGGGCCGCGACTCCCGCGACCAGTTCGGTCAGTCGTGGACCTTCCGCGTGCTACCGATGCTGGAGCAGACGTCGATCTACAACGCCCTCGCATCCGGCTCCAGCGTCCCCATGTGGGACGACCGCAACGCCGTCGCGATGCGAACCGCGGTGCCGACGTTTTTTTGCCCGAGTCGCCGGGCACCTGCCGCCGACCGCAACTTCGACAACAACGACCAGTCGCCGGTGAAGGAAGGCGTGGCCGCGGGGGGCGACTACGCGGCCAACGCCGGCACCTACTTCCTCTACGCATCCGGCACGACCGCCCCGCTCGATCCACGGCAGGCGGGGCCGATCCACACGTTTTCAAAGGTGCGTTCGGCCCAGGTGAGCGATGGCCTCTCCAAGACATTCGCGGCAGGGGAAAAGCACATTCCGAAACTCGACTCGTCGGTGGCGGCCAACATGACGCACTACGAGCAGGGAGACACCGCTTTTTTCGCCTCCGACAATCCGTATGTCTGCTTCCGCGATCCGGCGCGAGGGCTCGCCAGCGGTGCTGACGACATGAACCGCCGGAAGTTCGGCAGCCTGCATCCGGGCGTCACGCCGTTCGTGTTCCTTGACAGCCACGTCGAATCGATCGAGAACGACATCGACCTGACGGTCCTGCGGTGGTACTGCTCGATCGGGGACGGCAACGACCCGACCGCTCCCGCCGACGGCGGCGACGGCACCTGATCGGTTACACTCGTGGCCCCGTCCTTGGAGCCACCAGCCATGTCGAAACTGCTGCCCTGCCCACTTTTCATCGGCGGCGAGTGGATCACCGTGTCGGGCGTCGCGACCACGCCCGTTCACAACCCGTCGATCGGCGAAGTGATCGCCGAGACACCGCTCTGCGGAGCCGACGTCGTCGATCAGGCGGTGCAGGCTGCGGCGAAAGCCTTTCCCAGCTGGATGGAAACGCCGCCCGTGGAGCGGGCGCGGATCCTGTTTCGGCTCAAGGTACTCCTCGAGGATCACTTCGACGAACTCGCCCGCAGCGTGACCACCGAGCACGGCAAGACGCTCGCCGAAGCCCGCGGCGACGTCCGCCGGGGCCTTGAGAACATCGAGTTTGCCTGCGGGGCGCCGAGCCTGCTGATGGGCGAGTCGGCGGAGAACGTCGCCCGCGGCATCGACTGCGACTCGATCCGCCAACCGCTCGGCGTGGTGGCCGGCATTACGCCCTTCAACTTTCCTGCGATGGTTCCCCTGTGGATGTGGCCGATCGCGATCGCCTGCGGCAACACATTCGTGCTCAAGCCGAGCGAGAAGGTGCCGCTCACCACGATTCGCATCGCCCAGCTCGCCCAGCAGGCCGGACTGCCCGCCGGTGTGCTCAACGTGGTGCACGGCAGCCGCGAGGCGGTCGATGCGATCCTCGCCCACCCGATCATCAAGGCTGTTTCGTTCGTGGGCTCCACACCGGTGGCCCGGGAGATCCATCGGATTGGCACCGCCAACGGCAAGCGAGTGCAGGCCGCCGGCGGTGCGAAGAACTTCGTGCTCGTGATGCCCGATGCCGATGTCTCCAACTCCTCGACCGGGATTCTCGAAGCCGCCTTCGGCTGCGCCGGCGAACGATGCATGGCCGGCTCGACCGCGATTACGATCGGGAAGGCTGCCGACACCGTTCTCCCGAAGCTCGTGGACGTGGTCTCGAAGATCAAGGTTGGCCCCACCGACCGTGATGCCGAGGCGCAGATGGGGGCGGTGATCACCCGGCAGCACGCGGACCGCGTGTGCGAGTTGATCTCCCAGGCGGCCGGCCAGGGGGCGAAGCCGCTCACCGACGGGCGGGCGACGCGGATCGCGTCGGCTCCCAACGGCTTTTTCGTGGGCCCCACCGTGCTCGACCATGTCCGCCCGGAAATGGTGACGATGAAGGAGGAGGTCTTCGGCCCCGTGCTCAACGTGGTGCGGATGGACGACCTCGACGCGGCGATCGAACTGGCCAACTCGTCGCCCTACGGCAACGGCGCGGCGATCTTCACGCGGAGCGGCAAGGCGGCGCGGGAGTTTCGTCACCGCGTGCAGGCCGGCATGGTGGGAATCAACATCGGCGTCCCGGCTCCAATGGCCTTCTTTCCGTTTAGCGGCTGGCACGCCTCCTTCTTCGGCGACCTCCACCTCCAGGGCCGCGAGAGCGTGGCCTTCTTCACCCAGCAGAAGGTGACGACGACCCGCTGGTTCAGCTACGGCGAAGGGACGATCTGGGCTGATCGGTGACGCATGATGTGCTGCCGGGCGCTTTTGCTCAGGCAGACTGCGCCGCCGGTCGGGCGGTGAAAGGCTCGGCCTCCGACGGGAAGGATATCCCGAGTCGCCTCGCCTTCCCCCGACCCGACCGGCTGCCGTTTCCGAATGCGATCTTCTCGGGTGCGAGTTCGCTGGGCGAGGCAGAGGGATCGGTGCGAGGCCGGCGAGCGTCGGCTATCCTGCCGTTGGCTCGCCGACTCGCACCGTCCCGCAGCCGGCTTCGGCATCGGCCTGCTCAGAACGCGGATCAACTATTCTTGGGTGTCCCAAGGTGAGTGCACATTCATGACGCTCCTCATCACGAACGCCGACATCGTCAACACCGACAGCCGCTTCACAGCCGACATCCTCTGCGAGGGTGAAACAATCTCGCGGATCGATCGCGGCATCTCGCCGCCTGCCAGCGCCGAAGTGATCGATGCGACCGGGAAGCACGTCTTCCCGGGCTTTATCGACCCCCACACCCACATCTACCTGCCCTTCATGGGCACGTTTTCGAGGGACGACTACGAGACCGGCACGAAGGCCGCCCTTGTCGGCGGCACGACCACCATCTTCGAGATGGTCTGTCCGTCTCGGAGCATGTCGCCGGCGGAGGGTTTTTCGCTCTGGCGGCAGCAGGCCCATGAAAAAGCCTGCTGCGACTACACCTTCCACATGGGCGTGACGCGGTTCGACGCCGACTCTGCCGCCCAGCTCCGCGAGATCGTCAAGGCAGGCGTGGGTAGCTTCAAGGTGTTTCTCGCCTACAAGGGGGCCTTCGGTGTCGACGACGCCGAACTCTGGCAGACGCTTGCGCTCGCAAAGGAGCTCGGCGTGATTGTCACCGCCCACTGCGAGAATGAGACGCTCGTCAGCCAGCTCCAGCAGCAGCTACTCGCGGCGGGCCGCACCGGCCCCGACGCCCACCACGATAGTCGGCCGCCGCGGGTCGAAGCCGAGGGCGTGCACCACCTCATGTCCTTCGCCGAACTCACCGGTGCCCGCGTCTACATCGTGCACCTCTCCTGCCGGGAGGCCCTCGACGCCGCGATCGCCGCCCGACTGCGGGGCGTGAAGGTGTCGATCGAGACGCTGATCCAGTACCTCGTGCTCGACAAGACGTGGGCCGAGAAGCCGGGCTTCGAGGGGGCCAAGTACGTGATGTCGCCGCCGCTTCGCGACGCCTCCAATCAGGCGGTGCTCTGGAACGGCCTCGCCAGCGGCCTCGTGCAGACGGTCGGTACCGACCACGCCCCCTTCGACTTCCTTACGCAGAAGCCGATGGGCAAGGACGACTTCACCAAGATCCCCAACGGTATTCCGTCGATCGAGGATCGGATCAACCTGCTCTGGACCCACGGCGTGAAGACCGGCCGCCTCTCGCTCCAGCAGTTCGTGGCGGTCGCGAGCACCAACGCGGCGAAGATCTTCGACCTCTGGCCACGGAAGGGCGTGATCCAACCCGGCGTTGACGCCGACCTCGTAATCTACGACCCGTCGTACCGCGGCACGATCTCCGCGAAGACGCAGACCCAGGCGGTCGATTACAACGCCTTCGAGGGCTGGCCCATCGAGGGACGGCCGGCGTTGGTCACGGTCCGCGGCGAGGTGGCGGTCCGCGACGGCGTCTTCTGCGGCACCGTGGGCCGGGGCAGGTTTTTGGAACGAACGCCAACACACGGCTCGTGACGTTCACGATTCCACAAAGCCCGGAGCGGAAGCGACGGGATCAGCGCGAGACACGATGCACGCTTCGATAGCCTTCACATATCAGGAGTTCATCAGGGTTTCGAGCGGGTTCGGCCAGCCGCGCCGGGGTTGCCCGTGCCATCTCGCCGGACGTTCGCTTCGGGCATCCTGCCCTGTCGCTCACTCGGAGGAAACTTCGCTTCGCCCTCCAGGCTTCGCTCGATTCCCTACGCCGCTCGATTGGCACGGGCAACCCCTCCGACCCATGAGATTCCCGAAAAGACATGACGTTATTAACGTCTGCTATTTGACTCGGGAGGGGCTGCCGGTGGCCTCGAGCGGGCTGTGGGAGCAAGCGAAGCCGGAAGCCTGGGAGTCGTGCGCTGCACGACTCCCGCAAGCTGGCGCCGACGCCGGGACGGCGGCGACAGCGGCAAAATCGATAGGCGAAGCGCAGCGGACACGCAGTGAACGGAGGCCTGGAGGGCCGACGTGAACGTCAAGCGAGAGGACACCGGCAGCCCCGACTTGCTTCGGGTGGCACTGCGGCCAGGTAACACATGATCAACAGCAACACCCCCGACCCACGATTCTGGAATGAAGACCTCGCGCCCGTGCCGCCCGAGAAGCGGACGTGGAGGTGGTGGAACGTGGCCGCCCTCTGGATCGGGATGGCGGTCTGCATCACCACCTACACGCTCGCCGCCAGCCTGATCGAGCAGGGGATGAACTGGTGGCAGGCCACGCTCACCATCCTCCTCGGCAACCTGATCGTGCTCGTGCCGATGACGCTCAACGCCCATCCCGGCACGCGATACGGCATCCCGTTTCCTGTTCTCCTGCGGGCACCGTTCGGCACGCTCGGGTCGAATGTTCCGGCGCTCATGCGCGGGCTCGTTGCCTGCGGCTGGTTTGGCATCCAGACCTGGGTGGGCGGCGCCGCGATCTATGCCACGGCGGCCGTGATCCTCGGGTTCGATCCGGCCGCGCGGCAACCATTGCCGGTGCTCGGGATCTCCGCAGGTGAGTTTCTCTGCTTCATGATCTTCTGGGCTGTGAATGTCTGGTTCATCGTCCGCGGGATGGAGTCTATCAAGTGGATGGAGGCGGCGAGCGCGCCGTTCCTCCTCGTCGTTGGGCTGGCGCTCGTCGGCTGGGCCTGGAAGGCCGCCAACGGGTTTGGGCCAATCTTCGCGCAGCCCTCGAAGTTCGCGTCGGCGGCGGAGTTTTGGCCGGTGTTCGGCTCGGGTCTGACCGCGATGATCGGCTACTGGGCCACGCTCTCGCTTAACATCCCCGACTTCTCGCGATATGCGCGGTCGCAGCGCGACCAGGTGATCGGGCAGGCCGTGGGCCTGCCGACCACGATGACCTTCTACTCCTTCATCGGGATCGTGGTGACGAGCGCTACGGTGGTGATCTTTGGTGAGGCGATCTGGGATCCCGTGCAAGTGATCGCCCGGTTCGGCAACCCCTGGCTCTCGGCGCTGGCGCTCGTGACGCTCGTGGTGGCCACGCTCTCCACCAACATCGCGGCCAACGTCGTCTCGCCCGCCAACGACTTCGCAGCCCTCGCGCCCCGGCTCGTGAGCTTTCGCACCGGCGGCCTGATCACCGCCGCATTCGGCGTGCTGATGTTTCCCTGGAAGCTCTACCAGGATCCGAGCGGCTACATCTTCACCTGGCTCATCGGCTATAGCGCCCTGCTCGGACCGATCGCCGGGATCATGATCGCCGACTACTTCGTCTGGCGGCGGTGCCGGCTGGTGGTGGACGACCTCTACCGATCCACGGGCGAGTATCGCTACATCGGCGGGTTCAGTCTCGTGGCCTTTGCCTGCCTCGCGGTCGCGGTGCTGCCCAACCTGCCCGGCTTCCTGGTGCGGATCGGGGCGGCCCCGGAATCGGCATTCCCCGGCTGGCTCGTGGCGGGGTACCACTACGCTTGGTTCACCGGCTTCGCGATCGCCTTCTCGCTCTATTGCCTGCTCCGCCCGCTCTTTCCCCGCACGTAGGAGGCCCGCCATGGCCGTCGCCCACGCCACCCCGTCGCTCCCGCCATACGACCACCGCCCGCGGCCCTACGCCGGCCTGTCGAAGCAGGAGGTGATCGGGCTGCGAAAGCAGTTCGTGAATCCGGCGATCTTCACGTACTACAAGGAGCCCCTGATGATCGTCGAGGGGCACATGCAGTATCTCTACGACGAGACGGGCCGCCGCTACCTCGACGGCTTTGGCGGCATCGTCACCGTCAGCGTGGGCCACTGCCACCCGAAGATCGTGGCCGCCGTCAACCGCCAGAACGAGATCCTCCAGCACACCACCACGATCTATCTGAACCCCTGCATTGCGGAGTACGCCCGCGATCTCGCGGCGCGAATGCCTGGCGATCTCAAGGTCTGCTACTTCACCAACTCGGGATCCGAGGCCAACGACCTCGCGATCCTGATGGCTAGGGCCTCCACCGGCAACTTCGACATTCTCGCCCTCCGCAACTGCTACCACGGCGGCAGCATGCAGACGATGGGTCTGACGAGCCACCACACCTGGAAGTACAACGTGCCGCACTCGTTCGGAGTGCACCACGCGGTCTTCCCTGACCGCCTCCGCGGGCCCTATGGCTACGACGACCCGCAGGCGGGGCCGAAGTATGCGGCCGACATTAAGAACCTGATCGAGTTTGGCACGCCGGGGAAGGTTGCCGCCTTCGTCGCCGAGAGTATCCAGGGCGTGGGGGGCGCCGTCGTCTTCCCGGATGGCTACCTCAAGGCCGCCTACGAGCACGTCCGTGCCGCCGGTGGCCTGTGCATTGCCGACGAGGTGCAGTCGGGTTTCGCCCGCACCGGCTCCCACTTCTGGGGCTTCGAGACGCAGGGTGTGATCCCCGACATCGTCACGATGGCGAAGGGAATCGGCAACGGGGCTGCGCTCGCGGCGGTGGTGACCACGCCCGCGATTGCCCAGGCCCTCACGTCGCGGATCCACTTCAACACCTTCGGCGGCAATCCGATCTCCTGCACGCAGGGCCGGGCCGTCCTGCAGGTGATCGCTGAGGACGGCATCCAGGCCAACGCTGCCACGATCGGGGCGAAACTCAAGGCCGGCTTCCAAGACCTCGCCCGCCGGCACGACGTGATCGGCGACGTGCGGGGCTTGGGCTTGATGCTCGGGATCGAACTCGTGAAGGACCACTCGGCCAAGGCGCCCGCCAAGGAGGAGTGCGTGCGGGTATTCGAGCGGTGCCGGGAACTGGGCCTGCTGCTTGGCAAGGGGGGGCTCCACGGCAACGTCCTGCGGATCAAGCCACCCATGTGCCTGAACGCCGCCGACGCTGATTTCATGCTGGAGGCCCTGGACGCCGCGTTTCGCGAGATCTAGGTTTTTCGCCGGGCTTGCGGCCCAGTCTTCTCACGTGCTCCGCGTCGAAACCTTCCAGCCGCACGGCCGTTGAAGACCCTGTGGCAGCGGCCTGCGCCGTCGCTATTCTTCTCTTAGGAGAGGTGAGCCATGGCATCCACATCTGATAAGCGGCGAGCAGTAGCCGCCTTCGCGGCGGATCGGAACAAGCAGGGATCGGGTGGGCGGTTCCTCAAACGAGCCGCGGTCGCCATGCTCCTCCTATTCCTGGTCGCCATGCCGACCCTCTGGGCATTCGGGTTCTTCTCCAGCCCGAAGGCCGTCGTCGAGGTCAAGCAGTTGGTTGACCAGCAGGTCGCCGAATACGACCGGGTCGCTCGCGGTGAGGTTCCGTACGGGGCTTCACCGAGTTCCGGCGCGATCTACGAGAAGATGCGAGACATGCCGAGGGAATACCGCGAACAGATCGGGCCGCAGATGGGGCGGCTCTGGGAAGCCCGTGAACGTGCCGAGATGGCATCGTATTTCGCGATGCCGCCCGAGAAACGGCAGGCCGAGCTTGACCGACGGATCAAGGCCGATGAGGAACGCCGGAACGCCTGGCAGGCCGAGCGGGAGAAACGCGATCAGCAGCGGGCGGCGCGTGGCGAGCAGGCGAGCGACGGCGGTGGTCGTGGCGGCCCGGGTGGCGGCGGCGGCAGTCCCGGTGGTGGCGGCGGCAGTCCCGGTGGTGGCGGCGGCAGTCCCGGTGGTGGCGGCGGCAGTCCCGGTGGTGGCGGTGGCGGTCCCGGTGGCGGTGGCCGTAGCGGCGGTACCGAGCAAAGCCGGAATGATTGGGCCAAGCGTCGGATCGACCAATCGTCAGCCGAGGAGCGGGCCCAGCGAACGGAGTATCGGCGCGCCGTCGATGAGCGACGGACGCAACTCGGCCTGCCTCCGAGCCGCCGCGGGTAGCCCAGGCTTTTCTCTCAAACCGCTTGAACGCAAGGCGATTGATCCACATGGTCCGCGGCAGAGCCTCGATCGTTCTTGCCGCATGGCTGCTCGGTGGAATCGTCGCCGGCGTCGTGGCTCATGCGGCGGAACCGCTGCGGGTCGGTATGGAACTCTCGTACCCGCCCTTTGAGATGACCGATCAGCAGGGACGGCCGGCGGGCGTGAGCGTCAAGCTGGCCGAGGCTCTCGGCAAGCATCTGGGTCGGCCGGTCATCATCGAAAACATCGCCTTCGACGGGCTCATTCCCGCCCTCAAAGCCGGCCATGTTGATTGTGTGATCTCGTCGATGACGGCCACACCTGAACGGGCAAAGTCGATCGCCTTCTCGGAGCCCTATCTCAAGACGGGCCTCGCCCTCTTGATTGCGGATCGGTCACCGGTGCAGTCGGCCGCCGATCTCGATACCGCCGGACGGGTCGTGGCGGTGAAGCAGGGAACAACGGGCCAGCAGTGGGCCGCCGCGGCGCTGAAGCAGACCAGCGTGCTCGTGCTCGATACGGAAGCGGCCGCCGTGCTGGAAGTGCTTCAGGGCCGAGCCGACGCCTTCATCTACGACTCGATGTCGGTCTACACCAACCACCAGAAGCATCTCGGCAAGACGCGCGCGGCGCTCGCGCCGTTTCGCGAGGAATCGTGGGCGGTGGGTCTCCGGCAGGGGAACGACGGGCTTCGTCGGCAGGTGAACGAGTTCCTGGCAAAGTTTCGCACCGACGGAGGCTTTGAGAAACTGGGCGACGAGTTCCTCGCGGAGCAGAAGGCGTATTTCAAGGAGCACGCGATCCCCTTCTACTTCTAGCACGGGTAGCCTCTCGCTCAACCGGATCTCATGAAAGCCGACCGGCCGTAAGGCCGCGGGCTGTTCTCGTTGGGAACGAGGTTTGATTTGGCCTCGCCCCACGCCTTACGGCGTTGGGAAGGATCTGGGCTCTGTCCTGGCCTCACCCCACGCCTTACGGCGTTGGGCTTCTACGCAGCATGGTTCAAGCCGACCAGCCGTAAGGCCGCGGGCTCTCCGCCAGCGGCTACACTTTGGGCATGCGCCGTTGGCTCGCCCACCTGATCGTGCTCGCGTTGCTCGCCGCCGCCTGCGGCTGGGCGTGCGCGAGCCTCGATATGACCTGGAACTGGGGGATCATCTGGGAGTACCGCCAGGCGTTCTGGAAGGGCTGGTGGACCACGCTCGGCCTGGCCCTGGCCGCCCTTCTGGCCAGCAGCCTGATCGGCCTCGCCGCCGCGGTCATGCTCCGGTCGCGGTTCGCGATCGTGGAAGCCGTCGCCCGGGTCTACGTGGAACTGATCCGCGGCACGCCTCTGCTCGTGCAGTTGCTCGTCGGCTGGTATGTGGTCGCGGCGGCGCTGCACGTGGGCACGGGGTATCGAACGGCCGTCGGCGTGCTCGTGCTCGCGATGTTCAGCGGCGCCTACATGGCCGAGATCTTCCGCGGCGGCCTCGACGCGATCCCGAAGGCTCAGGTCGACAGCGCCCGGGCCATCGGGCTCACAAGGTGGCAGGCATTCAGGCTCGTCATCTTCCCGCAGGCGGTGCGGATCGTGCTCCCGGCTGTGGCCGGCCAGCTCGTGTCGCTGATCAAGGATTCCTCGCTGCTCTCCGTGCTTTCGATCGGGGAGTTCACGTTCGCCGCCCGCAACGTCAATTCCGCCACCTACTCGACGCTCGAGAGCTACCTGCCACTCGCTGTCGGCTATCTCGCCCTCACGCTCCCCCTGTCGGCTCTCTCCCGCTGGCTGGAGCGGCGGTTTCGCTACGAGGCCGCATGAATCTCGCGATCCACGGCCTCGTGCAGCGATTCACCGACCCGCGTTCGGCCACGCAGACCACCGTGCTCGACGGGCTCGACCTTGTGACGGGCACCATCCAGGCGCTCGTGCTCATCGGGCCGTCGGGGGGCGGCAAATCGACGCTCCTGCGAATCCTTGCCGGACTCGACGTGCCCACCGCGGGCACGGTCGCCTTTGACGGCGCCCCGCTGCCGCGAGATGAGGAAGGCCTGATCGGTTATCGCCGCACCGTGGGAACGGTTTTTCAGGCATACAACCTCTTCCCCCACCTCACCGCGATGCAGAACCTCCTGCTCCCGCTCGTCCACGTGCACGGCCTGTCCGAGGCCGAGGCCGATGACCGTGTACGGGAGCCGCTCGATCGGTTCGGCCTGGCGGCCCACGCCCACAAGCGACCCGCCGAGCTCTCCGGCGGGCAGAAGCAGCGGGTGGCGATCCTGAGGGCGCTGGTCGTCAGGCCGCAGCGACTGTTCCTCGATGAGCCCACCTCCGCCCTCGATCCGGAGATGACGGGCGAGGTGCTCGACATGATCGGCGAACTGAAGGCCGCGGGCACCCAGTTCGTCCTCGTCACCCACGAGATGGGCTTTGCCCGCCGCGTCGCCGACGAGATCGCGTTCATCGCCGACGGCGAATGCCCGGCCCTGGCGCCGCCGGGCGAATTCTTTGCGGTCTGTCGTGAGCCACGAGTTGTGTCCTTCCTCGAGCGTGTCCATAGCGCATGAACACCGACGCCCCAGGCCCTGACGATGCCCCCCGCTCCGCGCTGCTCGGCGCGCTCATCGCCGATTCGGTGGCAATGCCGGTCCACTGGTACTACGACCAGCGGGCCCTTGACCGCGACTACGGCCCGATCGAGGGATATCGCGCGCCGCGCAGTCCGCACCCCGACAGCATCCTCTGGCGGTCACAGTGGACACCGCCGTCGGCGAAGTTCGACATCCTTCGTGAGCAGGCGGCGCACTGGGGGAAGCGGGGCGTCCACTACCACCAGTTTCTCGCTGCCGGCGAGAACACACTCAACTTCCGCCTCGCGGTCGAACTCTTCGAGTTCATTCGCCGGCATGGCGACGAGGACCCCGAGCGGTGGCTCGACCGCTACGTGGCGGTGATGCTCGAGCCCGGCTGGCACCGCGACACGTATCTCGAGGAGTACCACCGCCACTTCTTCACCAACCTCGGGGCGGGCCGCAAGCCGATCAACTGCGGCGTGCGCGATGTCCACATCGGCGGCCTCGTGCCGGTGCCCGCCCTCGTCGCCGCCCTGGGGCCACGTAACCCAGATCTCCGCCGGATCGTGCGGGTACACGTGGGGCTCACCCACAAAGACGACGAGGTGCTCGCCGCCGCCGACGCCTTTGTGCGGATCCTCGTCGACGTCATCCCGCGCCCCGAGGCCAGCCCGAGGACCGTCGCCGAGGCTGCGGAAGCGCTGCGAGAGTCGATCCTCCAACACGGCCGCGACTGGATCTCGGCGGCGAAACTCCGCTCCTGGGAGGGCCTCTCCGACCGGCAACTGGTCGGCGGCACGCTCTCGAGTGCCTGCTACATCGAGGAGGCCTTTCCTGCGGCCCTGGCCCTCGCCTGGCGGCATGCCGGAAACCTGGCGGAGGGCGTGTGTGCCAACGCGATGTGCGGCGGCGACAACTGCCACCGCGGTGCGGTAGTCGGCGGTCTGCTCGGGGCAACGGCCCCGATTCCCGCCCTGTTTCTGGCCGGCCTTACCTGTGGTGCTAGAGTTACGGAGTATTGAAATCTCTCTCGTCGCAAGGGGAATCATGTCGTCATCGGCCGGTTCGCTCAGCCCGGAGGCCACGCCGCCCACCGTGGAGTTTGCCTCGCTTTCGAACCCCGTCACCCCGACCCGGACGACGATCCTCGACGCCGACCCCGCGGCGACCGACCCGGTGGCCGCCAAGCGGGCCGAGATTCGCCGCTACTTTCACCAGACGTGCGACATCTACGAACGCCTCTTCGCGCTCATTCGCGACGACGCGTCGTACTACGAGCGGCACGAGCCGCTCCGCCATCCGCTGATTTTCTACTTCGCGCATCCGGCGGTCTTCTACCTCAACAAGCTCACAGCCGGTCGCTTCATTCCCGCCCGGCTCGACCCCGTGCTCGAAGCGATGATGGCGGTGGGCGTGGACGAGATGTCGTGGGACGATCTCAACACCGCCCACTACGACTGGCCCTCGGTCGCATCGGTGAAGCGGTACCGCGCCGACATGCGGAAACTCGTGGACGAGTTCATCCAGACGATGCCACTCGAGTTGCCGATCCGCTGGAACTCGCCAGCGTGGCTGATCCTGATGGGCATCGAGCACGAGCGGATCCACCTCGAAACATCGAGCGTGATCATGCGGCAGAT
>CAMBSN010000042.1 GCA_945870505.1 Candidatus Kuenenia stuttgartensis
CCCACGCGGGAGAGATCGGTAGATTACCCGCCCGCTGGCCCTCGAGCAACGCCGCTATTCCCCGGCCGCGGCTACTCAACCGTCACGCTCTTGGCCAGGTTCCGCGGCTGATCCACGTCGCAGCCGCGGTTGACCGCGATGTGGTAGGCCAGCAGCTGCAACGGGATCACGGCGAGCAGCGGCGCAAGCGCGTCGTCGGTGGCCGGAATCTCCACAACGAACTCCGCCAGCCGCTTCACCTCCTCCTGGCCCGGCGTCGTGACCGCGATCACCCGGCCATTGCGGGCCCGCACCTCCTCGATGTTCGAGATCATCTTCTCGCTGGTGTGCGACGTGGTCGCCAGCACCACCACCGGCATCAGGCGGTCGATCAGCGCGATCGGCCCGTGCTTCATCTCCGCCGCGGGATAGCCCTCGGCGTGGATGTAGGAGATCTCTTTGAGCTTCAGCGCCCCCTCGAGCGCCACCGGGAAGTTGAATGACCGGCCGAGGTAGAGAAAGTTTGGGGCGTAGGTGAAGCGGTCGGCGAGCGCCTTGATCGCCGGCTCCTGCTCGAGGATCGACGCGATCTTCTGCGGGATCCGCGCGAGCTCCTCGATCAGGGCCTCGGCCCGTTCCGGGGGCAGCGTGCCTCGCTGCCGTCCCAGGGCGATCGCCATCAGCGTGAGCACCACCACCTGCACCGTGAAGGCCTTCGTGGAGGCCACGCCGATCTCCGGGCCGGCGTGCGTGAATACTCCTGCATCGGTCTCTCGCGAGAGCGTCGAGCCGACCACGTTGCAGATGCCGAGCGTGAGCGCCCCTCGCCGCTTCGCCTCGCGGAGCGCCGCGATCGTGTCGGCGGTCTCGCCGCTCTGCGAGATCACGAGCAACACGTCCTGCTCGCCGAGCAAGGGCTCTCGGTAGCGAAACTCAGACGCATACTCGACCTCGACCGGTAGCCGGGCGAGATGCTCGAAGAGATATTCGCCCACGAGGCCGGAGTGCCAGCTCGTGCCGCAGGCGGCGATCGTGAGCCGCGGCGCGGCAGACAGCCGGTCCATCACGGCCGAGAGCCCGCCGAGTTGGATCACGTGGTCGGGGAGCACGAGGCGACCTCGCAGGCAGTCGGCGATCGCCCGGGGCTGTTCGTGGATCTCCTTCAGCATGAAGTGCGGGAAGCCGGCCTTCTCGATCGCGTCGAGCGACATCGCAAGCTCGTGCACCTCCTTGGTGAGTGGCACGTCGTCGATCGACCGCACCTCGAAGCGGTCGCGGCTTATCACGGCCACGTCGCCATCGTCGAGGTAGACCACCTTGTTGGTGTGGGCCACGATCGGGGCGGCGTCTGAAGCGACGAACATCTCGCCGTCGCCCACGCCAACAACGAGCGGCGATCCGCAGCGGGCCACGTAGAGCCTGTCGGGCTCGGCGGCGTTGAGGATCGCCAGTCCGTAGGTGCCCGTCACCTGCCGGAGCGCCAGCCGCAGGGCGGCCTCGAAGGAGAGCGCCGGGTCAGACGCATGAATCTCCTCGATGAGCTGCACGAGCACTTCGGAGTCGGTCTGGCTGCGAAACGTCCGCCCTTTTGCCGCCAGCGAGGTCTTGAGCGCCGCGTAGTTTTCGATGATGCCGTTGTGGACGAGTGCGATCCTGCCCGCCGGCCCGACGTGGGGATGAGCGTTGGCGTCGCTCGGGCCGCCGTGCGTTGCCCAGCGGGTGTGGCCGATGCCGACCGCCGCGGTTGCAGGGAGATCGGCCGAACGAGCCTCCAGGTCGCGAACCCGGCCGGCACACTTGGACACCTTCAAATCGCCGTTGAGCACGGCAATGCCGGCCGAGTCGTAGCCGCGGTATTCAAGCCGGGCGAGGCCCGAGAGAAGGATTTCACGGCAGGCCCCAGGGCCGATATATCCGACGATCCCACACATCGAAATCGCCTCCCTGCCGCTGTCGTGCCTCGCGACCGCACTCCGATTAGTCTACGGAGCATCGGCGAGGCATCGCCGGGAATAACTTCTTCCTCGCGTCGACAGCCGATCACACTCATCATGGCCCACTCGCTGCTCTTCTTCGACGACGATCAGGCTGCGCACCTCGACCCGCTCACGCTCACACGGCCGGCGCATGACCTGCGGCTCGGCCTGACGACGATCCGCGAGAAGTGGGAGCGGACGCTCGATCTCGCCCACGGAACTGGCCCGCTCCGGCCGCATCTGCGGGGGGTGTTTTCCGCGGCGACGAAAAAGCAGCGGTCGGCGGCCGCGATCTGGATCAACTCGCGGTATCTGCCGACGCCGGAACTCGTCGCGACGATCCGCCGTCGGCCGGAGGGACACCTCCGCGATGGCGACGATCTCGTTGCCGCCTGGTCCACGCCGGAGCAGACCGCCGCGTGGTTTGAGGAGGGACGGCCGCGGACGGTCGGCGCCGGCAGGGCAGTGCAGCCGACAGGGCTGCAGCGGCTCGTTCATCCCTGGGACATCGCCGGGCTGAACCCTGCGGCGATCGAGGCCGACGCCGCGGCCTGCAACTGGAAGCCGGGGACAGGCCCGCGATGGAGCCCCTCCGCCGTGGTCGATCGCCCAGAGCGGCTGTTCATGCATCCCACCGCCGTGGTCGAGCCCGGCGCGATCGTGGTCTGCGATGAAGGGCCGGTGCTGCTCGACGCAGGGTCGCGGGTGATGGCGGGGGCCATCCTCCGCGGTCCGGTGGCCGTGGGACATGAGGCGACGGTGCGGATGGGAGCCCGCATCTACGGCGGCACCACGATCGGCCCGCGCTGCAAGGTCGGCGGCGAGGTGGCGAGCACCGTCTTCCACTCGTATTCCAATAAGGCCCACGAGGGCCATGTCGGCAACTCGGTCTTTGGTCAGTGGGTGAACCTCGGGGCCGACACCACCGCCTCCAATCTCAAGATGACCTACGGCACGGTGAAGCTGCTCGATTGGACATCAGGCCTGGAGGTCGATTCCGGCGAGCAATTCCTGGGTACGATCATGGGCGACCACTGCAAGACCGGCATCAACACGATGCTCAACACCGGCACCGTCTGCGGCGTGAGTTCGATCGTGGTCGGCGCGGGGTTTCCGGCACGCGGGATTCCCTCGTTCAAGTGGGCCCAGGTCGGCTCGCTCGTCGATTACCGGCTGGAGAAGGCGATCGTCGACATGGAACGGATGATGGCCCGCCGTGGAGTGGCTCTCGATCGCCACTACCGTCGCATGATGGAGGCGATCTTCGCGATGGGGCGCGGGTGAACCCCGGCTCGTCCGGCGTGACTGCCGTCACTCCGTCGCCGACACACAGACGAGTTCGCGGTCGTTTCGCACGAAGATGCAACCGCCCGCGAAGGCCGGATGGCTCCAGACCACATCGCGGCCGAAGCACTCGTTCGTCGCGTCGAGCAGGTGCACGCGGCCGAGTTCCTCGTAACGCTCCGGAGAGAGCCGGGCGAGGATCAGGTCGCCCGTCTCGCTGAAGATCCAGGTGCGAATGGTGCCGGCCGGATCGCCGGCCACCGGATCGGCCTGACGAACGACGAAGGCCGTGCCGTGCTTGCTGCGGCGTTCGCCGCCGGTCGTCGGCTCGAGTGTCTCCCAGAGCCGGCGGCCGTCGTCGAGGGCTACGGCCGTGAGCGCGCCTGTATCGCAGTCGCAGCCGTAGAGCGTATCGCCGGCGATGAACGGTGTGGCGTTGGCGCAGTAGACCGCCGATTTCGGCTCGCCCCGCCAGATCAGCTGCGCCGCGGGGGCGTCGGCGGCGAGCGCATAGAGTGCCGCCACCCTCCCGATTCCGCTCGCGAAGAGCACGCGGCCGCGGCTGGTGTCGGCCACCTGCGGGGCCATGATCGACATGCCATACATCGGCTTGAGCGGCTGCGACCAAAGCACGCGGCCCGTGGCGGGGTCGAGCGCGTTGAGGTTGTCGGCATCCCAGATCACAAGCTGCCGTATGCCACCGCTCTCGATCATTGTCGGCGGGCAGTAGCCGCTCTCGCTGGCGGTGAGGGCACGCCAGCGCTCCGCGCCTGTCTTTCTGTCGAACGCCATCGCCACGCTACCGGGGCCGCCCACGAGGCAGATGAGCAGGTCGCCTTCCACGAGCGGATGGCCGCAGAAGCCCCAGATCGGCGTGGGGGCCGAATAGTCTTTCTTGAAATCCTTCGACCAGCGGAGTTCGCCAGACGCTGCATCGAGGCAGGCGAGGTTGCCCTCAGCGCCAAGCGAGTACACCAGGCCGTCGGCGACCGTCGGCGTGCATCGCGGCCCCGACGCATACGAGATCGAATAGGCACAGTCCTGCTCGTGCTTCCAGAGCAGCCTGCCTGTGGCGGCGTCGAGGCAGAGGAGCCGCTCGGTGCCGAGCCGTTTCGTCCGGTCGTTGGGGCCATTGACGACCTCGCCTTCGCGGGCGACATGGTCGGCGACGTAGACGCGGCCCCCCGTCACCGCCGGCCCGGAATACCCTTCCGCGACGGGCACCCGCCACTTCACTGGCAAGCCGCCAGCAGGGAACGTCGTGACGAGCCCTTGTTCGCGCCAGGTCGCATCCCGCCGTGGCCCGAGCCACTGCGGCCAGTCGTCGCCGCGGGCGGCCGACGCGACGCAGGGTGCCACCATGAAGACGGCGAAGCAAAGGCGGTGGAATCGCATGATTGGATCTCGTGCAGGTCGTGGATCAGGGGGCGGTCGCGGCGAACTCTGGCAAGTCGGTCGAGACGTCGATGCCATCGGGCCGCCAGTCGATCAGCTCGATCTCTGCGGTGCGACGACCGCGGAACTCGTTGATCTTCGGTCGGAAGGCGATGTGAAACGGCTGGCCAGGCGCCGGCAGGTGCGGCAGCCATTCGCCCGCGCCGAAGGCCACACCGCGGATCTTTGCCGCATGTTGTTTGAGTTGGAACTGGAGATGCTTGCCCGACTGTCCCATCGTGCGGGCCGGCTCGGCGAGTGTCACGCCCGACGCGCAGAGCACGGGCCGGCGGTTACCCTCGCCAAACGGTGCGAGCTTCTCAAGCTGCTCCACCGTGTCGAGCGTGAGCGCGCCGAGCGAAGTCTCGCCGTCGAGCGTGATCTGGGCCCGCCGGAGCTGCTCCGGCATTCGTGACTCCACCTCCGCGACGAACGCGCAGCGGAAGTCGTCGATCTTCGCGTCATCCACCTGCAGGCCCGCGGCAGCGGCATGGCCGCCACAGCCGAGCAGGTGTTCGCCGCAGGCCTTCACCGCCGCCAGCACGTCGAACCCCGGCACGCTCCGCACGCTGCCCACCGCGGGGCCGCCCTGGAGCGGATCGCGGGCGATCATCACCACCGGCCGGTGCCACCGCTCCGCGAGCCTGCCCGCCACGATTCCGACCACGCCTTTGTGCCAGCCGCGGTCGGCGAGTACGACCGCGGCGTCGGCCTCCGGGTCGAAGAGTTCCTTTGCCTGCTTCGCGGCGGCGAGTTGCAGGCTTCGCTCCTCGGTCTCTCGCTGGGCGTTGAGTTCGTGGAGATAGTCGGCAAGTTGGCTGCCGCGGGCCGCGTCGTCGCTGACAAGCAGCTCGATGCCATTGGCGGCCGTCGCCATCCGGCCGGCGGCGTTGAGCCGGGGGCCCAGCTTGAAGGCGATATGTTCGCTTTCGAGCCACGACTGCTCCGTCAGCCCCGTCAGCTCGATCAGTCGCGCCAGCCCAGGGCCGCCGCGGGTGCGGAGGTTTTCCAGGCCGTGCTTCACGAGCAGCCGATTTTCGTCGACGAGTGGCATCACATCGGTGACAGTGGCGAAGGCCGCCAGGCCGATGGCCCGCAGGAGCGCCTCGCGGAGCCGCGGGGTGACGCGGCTCGCACCGCTTGCCCGGGTGGCGATCGCCCAGGCGAGCTTGAAGGCCACGCCGGCGCCGCAGAGGCCGCCAAACGGATAGGCGGTGCCGGGGAGCCGCGGGTGCACGAGCACGTCGGCGGCCGGGAGTTCGTCGGCGAAGTTGTGGTGGTCGGTGATGATCAGTTCGAGGCCGAGGTCGCGGGCATGCCGGGCCTCGGCGACGCCCGTGATGCCGCAGTCCACCGTGATCACCAGGCTGGTGCCCTGGGCGGCGAGCGACGAAAGCGCGTCGGCGTTGAGCCCGTAGCCCTCCTCCTGTCGGTTCGGCACGTACCAGGCGGGCGTGGCATCGAGCGCCTGCAGGCAGACGACGAGGATCGCCGTGGCACACATCCCGTCGGCGTCGTAGTCGCCGTAGATCGCGATCTTCCGGCCGGCCTTCACGGCCGCCAGGATTCGCTCGGCGGCCTCGGGCACGCCGGGCAACGTTTCGGGATCGCGGAGGTCGGCGAGCGTTCCCGAGAGAAACGATTTTACGGCGGCCGGGTCGGTGACACCGCGGGCAACTAGAAGGCTCGCCAGGATGCTTGAGACGCCCGAGGCCCGCTCGAGCGACGCGACGGCGGCGCGGTCGTGGGGGCGGATGTGCCAGCGCTTCGGCATCAGGATTCCCTTCCGCGGTACGGGCCGCCGCAGACGGCCGAATGCGAACAGTATAGGAGTCGCGGAAACCGCTCGAAACGAGCCGAGAAACGCTATAGTAGCAGGCCGCTCTCCCGGAGGATCGCCATGCTGGCCGTCGATGTTCCACTCCCTCAGTTCGCCGCCAAGCCCAATCGCGCCGACGTGCCGAAGGACAAGGTGCTCTGCGAATACTGCACGGCGAAGTGCTGTCGCTACTTTGCCCTGCCGCTCGAGAAGCCGACCACCCGCGAGGAGTTTGAGTACATCCGCTGGTTTCTGCTTCATGACCACGCCACCGTGTTCACCGAGGAAGGCGACTGGTACGTCTGCGTGCACACCGTCTGCAAGCACCTCCAAGACGATCACCGCTGCGGCATCTACGAGACCCGGCCGCAGATCTGCCGCGAGTACACCACGAAGGAATGTGAGTACGAGGACGACTGGGTCTACGACCAGTACTTCGAGACCTGCGAGCAGGTCGAGGAATACATGGACGCGGTCCTCGGCCCCGGCGGTCAGCACGTGGGCGACGGCCGGAAGACCAAGAACCGCGGGAAGTCGATCCGCAGCCCGAAGCCCGCCCTCCTGCCGATCGTTTCATGATCGAGCCCCGCACGCTCAAGGGATTTCGAGACCACCTGCCGGCTCAAGCCCTGGCCCGAGAGCGGGTTTTGGAGATCGCCCGCCGCGTCTACCGGTCGTATGGGTTTGCGCCGATCGACACGCCGGCGCTGGAGTATCTCGAGATCCTGACGGGCAAGGGGAGCGACGAGACCGACAAGCAGCTTTATCGCTTCCAGGATCACGGCGGCCGCGACGTCGGCCTCCGGTTCGACCTCACCGTGCCCTTCGCCCGGTTCGCGGCTCAGCACGTGCACGAGTTGGGCCTGCCGTTCAAGCGGTATCACATGGCGGCCGTGTGGCGGGGGGAGAACACGCAGCGGGGCCGCTACCGGGAGTTTATGCAGTGTGACTTCGACACGATCGGCACCGCGAGCCCCGTGGCCGACCTGGAGATGGTGCTTGTCGTTCACGATCTCCTCGCGGCGATCGGCATCGAGCGATTCACGATCCGGCTCAACGACCGCCGCGTGCTCGCTGGCATCCTGGGCCGGTTGGGCCTTGCCGACCAGTCGATGTCGGTGCTGCGGAGCCTCGACAAGCTCGGCAAGGCCACGCCCGAGGCGGTTGCCGCGGAACTGGCGGCGCACGGCGTCGCGGCCGAGGCTGCTGCGGCGCTGCTCGAGATGGCGAGTCTCGCCGGGCCGCCGGTCGATGTGCTCGCGCGGCTGAGCGCCCTCGTCGGCGACGAGGAGCAGGGGCGGGCCGGCGTGGCGGCGCTTGCGGTGATCGTGGCGAGAGCCCGCGAGGCGGGTGTGCCCGATGGCCGCGTCGCCATCGACCCCTCGATCGCTCGGGGCCTCGACTACTACACAGGCATCGTGCTCGAGAGTTTCCTCGACGATCTACCGGCGCTCGGCAGCATCTGCTCGGGCGGCCGCTACGACAACCTCGCCGGGCTGTACACGAAGCAGCACCTGCCGGGCGTCGGGGCGTCGCTCGGCATCGACCGGCTCCTTGCCGGCCTCGAGGAACTTGGCCGGGTGGCGACGGTGGAGACGCCCGCCGAAGTGTTCCTCGTGCACTTCGACGAGCGACACATCGCCGATTACCTGCGGATCGCCACCGCGATTCGTGCGGCCGGTATGGCCGTCGAGTTCTTCCCGGAAGCGAAAAAGGTCGGGCAGCAGTTGAAGCTGGCGGCAAAGCGGGGCTTCCCCGCGGCGCTGGTGATCGGCAGCGACGAGTTTGCCGCCGGCACCGCGCAGTTCAAGAACCTATCGACGCAGCAGAGCGTGACGATCGACTGGCACGGCGACCTGCACGTGCTCGCCGACGCGGTGCACTCGCAGCTCGAGGCCGCGAAGCACACGTAGGTGGCCGGCTAGGGCGCACAGATGCGGTGGCGGTACAGAGCCAGGCCATGGGCTGCGTGGTAGAGGCCGCCACATTCGACGTCGAGATCGGCCGTTTGCTCCATGAGCGAGACGAGCCGCTCCGCCGCCCGTGCGACCCATGGCTCAGCGAGCCGCTCGTCGTCGAGCGCCAGGGCGAGCACCTCGAACACGTGGCCTGTGGCACTGAGGCGGTCGAACACGTCGGGCGACGTGCCTGGCCGCTCGAAGGGCCGGACGGCGAACGAACCGTCGGGTTGCTGGAAGCGGCGGGCACGGTCGAGCGACGCATCGACGACGCGAGCCGCCTCGGCCCAGCCTCCGGTCGGAGGCCCACCGGTCGCGCGGCGATGCGCGTTGACGGCTGCCGCCAGGCCATACAGGCGATGCGCGCCGCCGCAGGCGGCTGAGGGGATGTCAGCCGCGGCCTCCATCTGGACCACCCGCTCGGTCGTCCACGACTCGCCATCGCCCGCCGTCCACGACGCAGCGGGCGGCAGCCAGGCCGACAGCGCCATCAGGGTCCACGTGGCCTCCTGCCCCGCGCGGATGTCGTGTTGCGCCTGGGCGAGCAGATCGGCCACGGTGAACGTTCGGCCGCCCACCACGAGCGGCGCGTCGAGGGGAATCCCGCCGGTGAGCCGGTCTCCGCCTGCGCCGACGCCGCACTGGGACAGGTAGCCGAGCCACTGGTCGGGATGGCCCTGGCCCATGGTGCTGCCCTCTTCGACGATCGCGATCACGCCCGGCGAGCCGGGGCGGAGTTTCCAGCCCACCAGGGAACCCCCTTCGAGCAGGTAGCCGAGAGCCGGAGCGGTGCCTCCCTTGGCAGCGAGCGGAAAGTCGGGGCCGAAGGCGAGGACGCCGTGGACCACCTGCCACGCCCCGTGAACCCCGGCGTCGAGGAGCCGTCCGTCTTGGGTGTGGCGGAGCACGGCGTCGATTCGCCGGCAGAGACCATCCGCGTCGGCTGAAACCGCCGCCGCCGCGGAGGGAGCGGGCGGTTTCTCGCCGCCGCAGCCGAGGGCCGCGATCGCCAGGCAGGCCAGGAGCGATTCCGCGAATCGGGAGGGAACAAGGAGGTGGTGCGGTGCGTAAAGCATGAACAGGCCGGCGGTGCCGATGGGGCATCCACCGGCCTGCCGCCTAGGATAGTTGGAGTCGGTTTGCCCCGCTTGTCAGGCGGCAGATGTGATTCCGGTCGGTGCATCAGGAGGAGACGGCATATGCCAGGCTTCTATTTCGACCCCGCTTACATGATCTGGATCGCCCCGGCCATGCTGCTGGCGATGTGGGCCCAGTGGCGGGTGCACTCGGCTTTCGCGGCGGCCTCCCGCGAGCCCGCCGCCCTGACGGGCGCGGCGGCGGCCCGCCACATCCTCGATTCGGCTGGTGCGCAGGATGTGGAGATCGAGGCTGTGGCCGGGCAACTCAACGATCATTACGACCCACAGTCGAAGGTGCTGCGACTCTCGGAGGGCGTGTATGGGGCGCGGTCGTTGGCAGCGGTCGGCATCGCCGCCCACGAGGCCGGGCATGCGCTCCAGGACGCGCAGGGCTTCTCGTTGATGGCGGTTCGCAACGCTGCGGTCGGCGTCGCCAACTTCGGCAGTGGACTCGGCTTCTTCGTGTTTATGATCGGCCTAGCGATGGCGCTCAAGCCGATCGCGTGGCTCGGGATTGCGCTCTTTGCCGGCACGGTGTTCTTTCAGCTCGTAAACCTGCCGGTGGAGATCGACGCCAGCAACCGGGCGAAGGCGCAGCTCGTCACCCTCGGGATCGTTCCCGCGGCCGACATGCCGGCGGTGAATAGCGTGCTCAATGCCGCCGCCTGGACGTACGTCGCCGGCACGCTCCAGAGCATCCTCACGCTGCTCTACTACGCCAGCTACCTCGTTGGCGGCTCCAGCGACGACCGATAGATCGTCACGCCGCGGTCGGATCGACCGACAGGGCCCCGTGTGATTCGGCACAGGTTGACAACCTGTGCTACGGGGGAACGACACAGCCCCGAGCGGTGCCGCACAAACACAGGTTGAAAACCTGTGCTACGGGTTCCGGCCGCTCGAACTCAATGGTTCAGTGAATACAGCAGCACGTTGAGGGCGATCTTCTCGGCGTCGTCGCGGCCATACCCCGTGCACTCCATGGAGTTCTGCTTCTCGAGGGCGCAGGAGAGATCGTAGGGCGAGAAGATCACCGCCCATCGGTCGCCGATCCGCACTCCCTCGAGTTTCGGAGGAATCTGCCGTTTGCGGACGCCCATCGGGCCTTCGCCCCCCGAGGGTTCGCGGAGGGTGACCTGCCGGATGTCGAAGCCGCCATACTCCGCCGCCGTGAAGATCGGGTCGCCGGCGGGAATCTCCTCGATTCGTTGGTCGGGGAGGATCGCCGCGATCTCGTCGCGGAAGGCCTTGGTGAACGCCCCCGCCGCGCAGACGCTGTCGGCGAGGAGAGTGCCACCCCGGTCGAGGAACTTCGCGATTCGCTCGCGCCGCGGCTGGTCGAAGGTGAAGCCCTGACGGCCGTGCATGAACACGAGGTGATAGTCAAACAGCGCATCGTCCGCGGGGTCGATGAGCGCCGGCGTGTCGTCCACCCGGATGCCGGTCTCGCGGGCGGCGGCGCGGAGGATGTTGGCGAGGGCCGCCGGGGCCGCATCGCACATGCCCGAATGCCGCAGCTTGCCGATCGCAAGCTGGCCGCGGACGAGGGGGTCGGACTGCCGATCCTCCTGAGGGGCGATCCCGAAAAAGGCATCCTTGCTCTTGAGTTCGCGGTTGGTGGCGTAGGCGAGGACGTTGGTCCCGATCGCCAGGGCCGCCTCCACTTCGCGGGCGACGGCGGGCGACAGGCCGGCTCGCGACCGGCCGCCGAGTTCCCAGAGGCACGAGAGGCTCGGCATCGCTGACTGAGGGTCGGCGAGGTCGGTTGGCGGCGCGTAGATCAGGCAGGTGCGGCAGCCGTAGTCGATCCCCATCAGCGGCCGGTGCAGTTCCGGCGGCACGATCTGCTCGGCGTGCCAGGCAGGATGCTCGGGGGGCAGAAGGTGGAGCCGGTATTCGGGCTCCGGAAAGATCTCGCCGACGAGCTGCCGCAGTCGCTGGTCGAAATCCTCGCTCTTCGGGCAGCAGGCTTCGGCAAACACGAACCCGCCGTTGTCGATGTAATGGCGGAGCCGCCGGCCTGCGTCGGGGCCGAGGTTGAAGTCGGACTTGCCCGAGATCCAGAGCACGGGCGCCTGCTGGAGGTCGTCCTGGCCGGCCGTCGGCGTGTCGAGCACGTGCCAGGAGAGCCCGGCCGGATAGTCCTTCTTCCAGCGAGATTCGACGTAGTCGACGAGGTGGGCGATGTCGTGGCCGTGGCGGTTCCAGTCGGCCGCCGGGTCATGGCTGCTCTTGGCCACGATCACCGGCCGCCGGCCCTTGGCGAGGAACAACAGCGCGAAGCTCGTGGCCACGATCGAGTCTTCGATCCGGTTGGCGACGAACTTGCCCGAGAGGCGGTCCTGAGTGGCGGTGAACATCTTCGCCCCCTCGAGATACCAGTCGTGTTCGCCGATGTATCGCCGGGCGGTGAAGCGGCCCACCCGCTCGAGGCCGTAGAGGTAGTAGTAGAGCCACGTCTCGCCGCCGGTGCCGGGGTTCTGCATCACCGTGAACCGCTTGCCAAGCCAGGTAAGGCCCTTCTCGAGCACCCGGGGCGTCGAGCCACCACCGCAGCAGGCCACGTTGTCGCGGACGGCCCGGGCATCAGGGGTGCCGATGTGCTCCGACGTGATCCAGACGCTGGCGATGCCGGCGCAGGTCATGCTGCCGGAGCCGCCGGCGTTGCCGAGCGTGTAACCCCACGAGCCGTCGGCGTTGTGGCAGGCGACCCAGTACTGCTGGGCGCGGATCCAGGTGTCGTCGCGGACGAGGATGCCGGCCCGCGACGCCTCGTGGAGGGCGAGCACCGCGAACTGGGAGTTGGAGTTGTCGCCCATCCCCGCGCCGTTGGTCTGGCCATAGGTCCAGGAGCCCGACCCTGGGCCCTGCTTGACCTGCGCCCGTTCCAGCCACTCGACATTGCGTTCGAGGATCGCCCGGTCGGCCTCCGGCGCGAGCATCGCGAGGATCATCGTCTGCAGGGCGACGGAGTAGGTCTCGTCGGGCTCCTGCTGGCGGAGCCAGGCGAGCGCCCGCCGCATCGCGGGCTGTTCGGCCGTCACGCCCGCGTTTGCGAGCGCCAGCATCACCAAGCCTGTGGCGCCAGACCGCTTGTCGGCCGACCGCATCGCCTCCCACGAGCCATCGTCGCGCTGCTGGGTGATGAGGTAGTCGCGGGCCTTCTCGACGGCCGTCTGGATGTCGGCGGGGCCCGGGGGCGGGGCGGGCAAGGCCGCTTGTGGGCAGAGAACCGCCATCAGGGCCGCGGCTGCGATCCAGAGGCCGCGACGGACGAGACGGGGGAACGACGAAAGGGCCACGCCGCGGGGTCCGGTGGTCGCCTCGGCGAGCCCGCACGACCGCGTACGGAGCCGTTGGCAATACCGAGCATCCTAGCAGGTTGGCCGACCGCGCAGGATGTGCCGCCCGCGACGGTGCCGTGGAGCATGACGGTCGATTGCCGCCCCGTCTGGCACACCCGATACTGGTCGGGTTCCGCCCCCGACCGTTTCCCGCCGAAGGATCGCCGCGTGTCCACCGCCTCGAAGCCCAAGACGCTCGATGAGATCCTCACGGAGTTCTCGCAGCACCGCCGCCTCATGCAGGAGGAACTGCAGAAGGTGATCGTCGGACAGCACGAGGTGATCGAGCAGCTCTTCGCCGCAATCTTCACCCGCGGCCACTGCCTGCTCGAGGGCGTGCCCGGTTTGGCGAAGACCCTGATGGTCTCGACGCTCGCCCGGATCCTCGACGTCGGCTTCAAGCGGGTGCAGTTCACGCCCGACCTGATGCCGTCCGACATCACGGGCACGAACGTGCTGGAGGAAGACGAGACTGGCCGCCGCCGGTTCCGGTTCGTCGAGGGGCCGATTTTCACCAACATCCTGCTGGCCGACGAGATCAACCGCACGCCGCCGAAGACACAGGCCGCGCTCCTGCAGGCGATGCAGGAGCGGGAGGTGTCGGTGGGGCAGGAGACCTACCAGCTGCCCGATCCGTTCTTCACGATCGCCACGCAGAATCCGATCGAGCAGGAGGGCACCTACCCTCTGCCCGAGGCCCAGCTCGACCGGTTCATGTTCAACATCAAGGTGGGCTATCCGACGGCGCCCGAGGAGGAGCAGATCCTCATGGCCACCACGCGGTCGGAGAAGCCGGAAGTCCGCAAGGTGCTCTCGGGCCGTGCGATCAGCAATATCCAGAAGCTCGTCGCCGGCGTCGCGGTCAGCGAATACGTCGTGAAGTATGCCGCCCGACTGGTGCGGGCCACGCGGCCCAAGGATCCGCAGGCCCCGAAGTACGTGGCCGAACTCGTCGACTGGGGCGCCGGGCCACGGGCCGGGCAGTTTCTCATCCAGGGCGGCAAGGCGATGGCGGCGATGGACGGCCGCTTCAGCGTGTCGCTCGACGACGTCCGCCGCGTGGCGGTGCCAGTGCTCCGGCACCGTATCGCCACCAACTTCCAGGCCCAGGCGGAGGGGCTCACCAGTGAGTCGATCGTCGAACGACTCCTTCGCGAGACGCCTGAGCCGGAGATCCCGAAGCTCGTGAAGTGAGGACAGAAAGAAATTGAGGAATGTCCTCGTTTTCTGAATGTTCGACCTTTTGGATCTAGCATGGCTCGCGCGGTCGAGGAATACCTGAAGCCGGAAGTGGTGCGGCAGATCGCCCGGCTCGATCTCCGCGCGCAGTTCATCGTCAAGGGCTTCCTCCAGGGGCTGCATGCCAGCCCGTATCAGGGTTTCTCGGTCGAGTTCAGCGAACACCGCAAGTACGCTCCGGGCGACGACCCCAAGGACATCGACTGGCTGGTCTACGCCAAGACCGACAAGCACTACATCAAGAAGTTCGAGGCGGAGACCAACATCACCGGCTACCTGGTGATCGACACCAGCGCCTCGATGGCCTACACCTATCGCCAGCAGTTCACCAAGCTCGACTATGCGATCTCGCTGGCGGCCGCTCTCTGCTGGCTGATGATCCACCAGCAGGACCCCTGCGGGCTGATGGTCTTCGACGAGAAGCTCCACGCGTCGCTGCCGGCCCGCTCCCGGCGGTCGCAGATCGCCCAGGTGCTCTCGGTGCTCTCCAAGGTCACGCCCTCGGGCAAGACCGACATCGCCCGCAGCCTCGTGCAGGTGGCGGCGATGCTCAGGCATCGCTCGCTGTTAATGGTGTTCAGCGATCTCCTTGCCGACCCGGCGCCGATCAAAGACGCGCTCCTACGACTGCGGCACCGCGGCCACGACGTGATCCTGTTCCACATCCTCGATGAGGCCGAGGTGCGGTTTCCGTTCGAAGGGATGGTGGAGCTGACGGAGCCGGAGGGCCGCGACCGCCTTGTGATCGATGCCGATGCCGCTCGCACCGGCTACGTCGACGCCGTCGGGGCCTTCCGCGAGGACTATCGTGCGTCGTGCTTCCGGGCCGGCATCGACTACGTGCCGCTCGACACGAGCATGCAGTTCGACCGCGCCTTGATGGAATACCTGGTGAGCCGCCGCAACCGGTTCTGACGCATGGGTCTGTCGTTCATCACCCCGATGCTCCTCGGCGGTGCGGCGCTCATGGCCGTGCCGATCGTGCTGCACCTCATCATGCGGCGGAAGCCCGTGCCGCACGAGTTTCCGGCGCTGCGGTTTCTCCGCGACCGTGCCGTGGCCAATCGTCGGCGGCTGCGGGTGAGTCACGTCTTCCTGCTGCTCCTCCGGATGGCGGCGCTGACGCTCTTGGCGCTTGCCTTGGCGCGGCCGGTGCTGCGGGGGGCCGGGTGGCTCGCCGACGGTGAAGGGCCCGTGGCCGCGGCGCTCGTGATCGACACGGCACCGCGAATGGCTCTCCGGGAAGCCAATGAGACACGGCTCGAACGGGCGGCGAAGCTCGCCCGCGTGCTGCTCGACAAGCTGCCTCAGGGAAGCAAGGTGGCAGTGCTCGACACCGCCGGGACGACGGCGGCCTTCTCCCCCTCATCGGCCGCTGCCGGCGCCCGGATCGACCGGCTAACTGCCTCCGCACAGGCTGCATCGATCCCGGCCGTGATCGCAGAGGCGCGGCGGTTGCTGGCAGGATCGGAGCTGGCACGCAAGGAACTCTATGTCTTCACCGACTGCTCCCATGGGGCGTGGGATAACGTCGCCTCCCAGCCGGAGCCCGCCGCGGGCGAGCCCCCTGTCCTGTTCATCGACGTGTCGGCGGCGCATCCGCGGAACTTCTCCATCGAGGCCCTCGACCTCTCGGGCGAACGGATCTCGGCGGGCACGTCGCTGGCGGTCACGGCCTCGGCGGCGCGAGCCGGGCCCGACGCGTCGAGGGCTGTCGCCGTGGAGGTGCTCGGGCGTGATGGGATGTACGTCCGCCGGGCAGTCAAGCCGGTGGAGTGGAAGGCAGCGGGGCCTGTGCAGGTCGATTTTGAGGTCGCCGGCCTCGAACCCGGGACCCGGCAGGGACGCGTCGTCATCGAGGGCTCCGACGACCTCGAGGCCGATAACGTTCGCTCGTTCACGGTCGAGGTTGGCGCTGCGGCGAAGGTGATCGTGGCGGCACCCCGGCCCGCGGCCCGCACGGCCGCGTTGCTCGTGCAGGCGATCGCGCCCACGGCGCTGGCCAAGGCGGGTAAGGCCAGGTTCGAGCCCGAGGTGATCGACGTCGAGTCGCTGGGCACCGTCTCGTGGGATGCTGTTCAGGGCATCGTCCTCCTCGACCCGCCGCCGCTGCCGCCCCAGACCTGGGAAGCGCTCGAGCGATGGGTGGCCGGCGGCCGCGGTCTCGTGGTCTGGCTCGGGCCGCGGGCTGGGAACGCCGAGCGATTCAACACCGACGCCTCCCGCCGCGTGCTCGGCGGAGATCTCGTTCGGGTGTGGCGGAGTCCCGAAGGCAACTATCTCGCCCCCGCAGCCCTCGACCATCCGATCATGGCGGCGTATCGCCGCGTGGGTGATGCAGTTCCCTGGCAGGACTTTCCGGTGTCGCGGCATTGGGAGTTCAAGCCTGCCGAGGCGGCGGCCGACGCGGCGGCGACCGTCGCCGTCTACCGCAACGGCCTGCCCGCGGTGCTCGATCGCACGCTCGGCGGCGGCAATGTCGTGGTGGTGACGATGCCGGTCTCCCTGTCGGCCTCCGACCCGGACGCGTGGAATACGCTGGCCACCGGTTTCGAGCCGTGGCCGTTCGTGATTCTCGCCAACGAGACGCTCCTGCACGCCGTTGACACCTCCGACGACCGCAACGTGCTTGCCGGGGCGCCGGCGGTGCTGCACATCGATCGCCGCGACATGCCGGCCGCGATCGTCAGCACGCCTGCAGGCGACGACTTTCCGGCGGCCGTCGACCAGAAGCGGGGCACCATCACCGTCACGACGACGCAGGTGCCTGGCAACTACACCGTGCGGGCCGGAGGCGACATCGGGGGCATCACCAAGGGTTTCAGTGTGAACCTACCGCCGCCGGCCACTGATTTCAGCCGACTGTCGGACGATGCGCTCGCCGCGGTGCTCGGGCCGGGCCATCGGCTGGCGAAGTCGGCTGAGGAGATCGTTCGCGACGTCAATCGTGAGCGGGTGGGCTCGGAACTCTTTCCCTGGGTGATTGTGCTCGTGGCGCTGGCCATGGCGGCCGACTGGATCGTCGCCAATCGCTTTTACGCGCCTCGCGAGGGCGCCGAGGCGGAGCGGGCCGCCGCCGCCGAGTTCGCCGCCGAGGAATCGCACGCGGTCGGACCACCTCCGGTGCCTCCCGCCGTGCCGCCGCCGGTGCCGTCGCCAGAGGTGCCGGCATGACCGATCCGCGGCTGCTCGAGGAACTGTCGCTCCACTTTGACCCGGTCTGGTCGTGGGTGTTCGTTGCGGCCGTCGCGGCGGGGCTGCTCGCAGTGCTCCTGGCATTTCCGCCCGACCGGTCGCGGCTCTCGCCCGCTGGGAGAATGGCGCTGGTGCTGCTGCGGATGGGGGCCTTCCTGGCACTGGTGATCTGCATGCTGCGGCCCACGTTTGTGGCCGTGCAGAAGGCCCGGCAGCAGGGCACCGTGATCGTGCTTGCCGACGCGTCGGAGAGCATGACGGTGGCCGACGGTCCCGCGGGACGGACACGGTGGCAGGAGATGGTCGGCGCGCTGGAGGCCGCCAGGCCGGCGGCCAAGAAGCTCGCTGGGGCCGGCGACTTCGACATCGCGGTCTGGCTCTTTGACCGCGAGGCCCGTGCGGTGGCACCGGTCGGCGACGATCCGTTTCCGCTCGCCGCATGGCGAGACGTGCCGACAGCAGACGAGACGTCGATCGGAGGAGCGATCGATGACGGGCTCCGGGCGACGGTCGGGAAGCAACTTGCGGGGGTCGTGGTGCTCAGCGACGGCGCGCAACACGCCTACGCGCCCCGCGACCTGCCGCCGCAGACGGTGGCGCGCAAACTCGTCGATGCGGGCACGCCGCTGTGGAGCGTCACCTTTGGGCAGCAGCGCGGAGAAGGGCAGGGCCGCGATGCCGCCGTGGTGAATCTCGCGGTCGCCGAGACCGTGTATCTCAAGAACATGCTGGAGGTGGCGGGACGGGTGCGACTCGACGGCCTGGCGGGACGCGAAGCCACGGTCGTGCTCCTCGCGGAGAACGCCTCGGGCGTGATGGAGGAAGCCGCGCGGACGCGGGTGCGGGCCACCGGCGACGCGGTCGAGGAGGCGGTGCGACTCGCCTGGACGCCAACGGCCCTCGGCGAGCGGAAGCTGACGCTCCGCGTGGAGCCCCAAGAGGGCGAGGTGATCCTCGCCAACAACGAACTCTCGACGTTCGTGGAAGTGATCGACGGCGGCCTGCGCGTGCTGTATCTGGAGGGTGCGTTGCGGGTGGAGCAGCGGTATGTACGGCGGGTGCTCGCGGCAAGCCCCGACATGCAGGTCGATTTCGAGTGGATCGACGCCACGCGGCGGGATCGCTGGCCGGTGGACCTGGCCCGCCGGCTCACGGGCGACTACGACGTGTTCCTGATCGGCGATCTCGACTCGGCGGCGGTCAGACCCGACGATCTGCGGACGATGCTCGGCAAGGTGAACGCCGGCGCCGGCTTGGGCCTGATCGGTGGCTTCCACGCGTTCGAGGCGGGAGGTTGGGGAAGTTCACCGCTCGGCCCCGCATTACCCTTCGAGCCCGATCGCCTCGCGAGGCAGTCATTCGAAGAGCCAATCCGCCAAGGTCTCCACGTGGACGGAGCGGTGCGGATGATGCCGGATCCGCGGTTCGGTTCGATCTCGATCCTGAGGCTTGGCAAGAGTGATGAAGACAGCCGTGCCGCCTGGGAGGCGATGCCGACCCTGGAGGGAGCCAATCGCCTCGGCCGCCTGATGCCCACGGTGAAGACGCTCGCTGCCGGCGGCGACGGCACGCCCCTGCTCGTGGGTCGTGAGTATGGGCAGGGGCGGGTGCTCGCCTTTGCGGCCGACTCGACCTGGCGGTGGGTGATGCAGGGGGCCGGCGACCAGCATCGTCGCTTCTGGCGGCAGTTCGTGCTCTGGCTCGCGCGTCAGGACGATGCGGAGCAAGACACGCTCTGGGTGCGGCTGGCGCAGCGGCGCATCTCCCCGGGCACGCCGCTGCCCTTCGACACGGGGCTGACCAGGCCCGACGGCACCGTCGAGTCCGGCGTGACCCTCGAGGCCATGGTCGTCGCGCCCGATGGCCAGCGGCGGCCCGTCCGCGTCGGACGGCAGGGTGAGACGTTCTCTGGCGTGATCGCCGAGTGCTCCGAGCCCGGGGACTGGTCACTCGTGGTGAAGGCGATGAAGCCTGGTGAAGGCGTGCCGCGGGAGCGTTCGGCCAGGTTCACGGTGTTTCGCCAGGATCTCGAACTCGCGAACCCGCGGGCCAATCCGCTGCTCATGCGGCAGCTTGCCGAGGCGACGACCGGCGGCGTCAGGTTGCCAGAGGAACTGCCGGCGATCTTTGAGGAGATCGCCGCGCGTCCGCCGACCTTCGAGTCGAAGGAGCAGTGGTCGTTTGCACCGTGGGACACGTGGCCGATGTTTCTTCTGATGGTGGCGTGTATGGGCACGGAGTGGTTCCTGCGGAAGCGATGGGGGCTCGTGTAGCCGCGGCGATTCCGCCTTTCGGGAGGGCGAGTGCTTTGCTACTCTCCCCAGCCCGCGCAGGGTGACTCGCCTGCGGGGTCGTGTGTTTCGCGTCGACAGGGAGGTCGGACGTGGCCCGTCGCCGTGCCATCCGCGAGAAACTGCTGCTCGGCGCCCTGCTCTTGGGCGTGATGGTAACCGTTCTGTGGGCGAGCGGCTTCCTCGGCATCTACTCCTACCGGTGGCTCGTTCGCGACCTCTCCTGCCGCGCAGCAGAACTACCGCTGGCCAGCGAACTGGGCGAGTGCGTGGGCATGCTTCGCCTGGCCCACGCCCGGGCGCTCGCCGCCGATGAGGCCGAGGAGGAGGCGTTTCTCTCGGGGCTCCGGGCGACCGAGACGGCGCTCGAGGCCTACCGTCAGGAACTGGCGGCCTTCGAACTCGACGACACCCGTCTTGCCGACCGCACCCGTGAGGCCGGCACCGCCCAGCGAATTTCTGACTGCCTCGCGACGGTCGACTCGATCGCTCGGCAGCACGCCGCCGATCCGGCCGAGGCCGATCTGCCATCGGCGAGCCGTGGCATGTTGCTGGCGGTTGAGCCGCACCTCGAGGCGCTCGCCGCGCTTTCCGCCGAGCTTCCCTCGTTCCTCCAGCAGCGGCTCCACGAACTCTCGAGCGAGGTCCGGACCCGCTACCGGACACTGATCATCACCACGTGGGCCGCCGCCCTCACGGCGATCGGCCTGCTCGCGGCGATCGGCGTGCTCACCTACCGCTGGGTCTTTCGGCCGCTGCGGATGCTTGGGCACGGCTCCCGCCGCGTGGCCTCGGGCGACTTTGCCTACCGCATCCAACTCGACACCCGTGACGAGATGGCGGAACTCGCCGACGCCTTCAACGATATGACGGAACGCTTTCAGGAGATCCGCGACGACCTCGATCGCCAAGTTCAGGAGCGGACCCGCGAGGTGATTCGCGGCGAGCAACTCGCCAGCGTCGGCTTCCTCGCCGCCGGCGTCGCGCACGAGATCAACAACCCGCTCGCATCGATCGCGATGTGCGCCGAGTCGCTCGAGAGCCGGATCGAGGAGCTGGCTCAGGGCGCGGCCGACGTCGAGGTCGCCCGCCGCTACCTGTCGCTCATTCAGAGCGAGGCCTTTCGCTGCAAGGGGATCACCGAGAAGCTCCTCGATTTCTCGCGGCTCGGCGAGGTGCGTCGCCAGGCCACCGCCCTGATGGGGCTCGTGGCCGACGTGGCCGAGATGCTGCGGCATGTCGGCCGGTTTGCCGGGCGGTCGATCGAGATCGAGGAGGGGGCCGACGTGCTCGTCATGGTCAACCCTCAGGAGATCAAGCAGGTGGTGCTCAACCTGCTCGTCAATGCCCTCGACTCGATCGACGAGAAGGGAAAGGTCCGCGTGGCGGCGAAGCGATCGGGAGGTGAGGCGGTGCTCACGTTCACCGACGATGGCTGCGGAATGACCGAAGAGGTGCAGGAACACCTCTTCGAGCCGTTCTTCACCAGGCGGAAGACGGGGCAGGGCACCGGCCTCGGGCTCTCGATCGTGCACCGAATCGTCACCGACCATGGCGGCCGCATTCAGGCCGCGAGCGACGGGCCCGGCTCGGGCTCGACGTTTCGCGTCACGCTCCCGCTGGCCCAAGTCGGCGTCGACTCAGTGTCCACTCGGCCCAGCGCGGACACTGCCGGCCGCGCCGCCTGATCATGCATGCCCCGACAACCATGAAGGAGACATCGTTGAAGATGACCGGCCGACCAATGCGGATTCTCTTCGCCGACGACGAGCCCTCCCTGCAGGAGTTGATGCGGATCGAACTCCCCCGGTTCGGGCACGAGGCGACGGTCTGCCCGGACGGCCGCACGGCGGTGGCGGCTCTTGATCGCACAGCCTACGACTGCGTGATCGTCGATCTCGACATGCCCGGAGTCGGAGGACTCGAGGTGATTGCCCGCGTGCGGGAGACTTCACCCGACACGGAGACGGTGATCATCACCGGCAAGTCGTCGGTGGAGAGCGCCGTCGCTGCGGTGAGGCACGGTGTGTTCGACTACCTCACGAAGCCATGCAAGCTCGCCGATATCCAGGCGGTGCTGGAGCGGGTGCGGAGAAAACGGGAGATCACGGTTCGGCTGCGAGCCCTGGAACGGCGGGTCCGGCGGGCCGAGGGTGCCACGCACCTCGTGGGGGCGTCGGCGGCGCTCGAGCAGGTGCGCCGACTCGTCGCCCGCGTGGCGGCGAGTGAGGCCTCGGTGCTCGTGCGGGGCGAGACGGGCACGGGCAAGGAACTCGTTGCCCGGGCGATCCACGAGGGCAGCGGCCGGGCCGGCGGTCCGCTCGTGGCCGTCAACTGCGGCGCGCTTCCCGAACACCTCGTTGAGAGCGAACTCTTTGGCCACCGCAAGGGTGCCTTCACCGGCGCCGACGAGCACCGGGCGGGGCTCTTCGAGGTGGCGGACGGTGGGACGCTGTTCCTCGACGAGATCGGCGAACTCTCCAAGCCCCTGCAGTCGCGACTGCTGCGGGCGCTCGAGAGCGGCGAGATTCGGCGAGTGGGCGATAATCAGCCGATCACGGTCGACGTTCGCGTGGTCTGTGCCACCCACCGATCGCTCGAGGAGATGGTCAAGGCCGGTGATTTCCGCGAAGACCTCCTCTTCCGAATCAACACGTTCGAGATCACGGTGCCGCCGCTCCGCGATCGCCGCGAAGACATCCCTGAGTTGGTGGAGCATTTCGTCCGTCGGGCACGTCCGCAGACGCCCCCGGATGCCGTCGTGGCCGATGCCAACGCGGTCGCCGCCATGGCCGCACACCGCTGGCCGGGAAACATTCGCGAACTGGCCAACGCGGTGGAGCACGCCCTGGTGCTCTGCGACGAACTGCCGCTCTTGCTCGGCCATCTGCCGGCGCGGTTTGCGACTCTGCGGCCCGCCGACACAGGGCCTGCCCCGGTCACCACTCAGCCTGTGCTGGCGGTGGAAGCTGGCGCACCGGGCTGCGGCCGCCCTGAGAGCCTCCGCGAACTGGAGATGCGAGCCATCCTCGAGGGGCTCGAGCGGAACAAAGGCAACAAGGCTCGGACCGCCGAGGAACTCGGGATCAGCCTAAAGACGCTCTACAACAAGCTCCACCAACTCAACGACGGCCCGCTCGATAAGACCGCGTGAGCGCCGGTAGGCACAGGTTGACAACCTGTGCTTCGGGGAAACTGAGCTCGCTCGGGGCTGCCCGTGCCCCGGGAGCCGGCGTTGCTGACCAGCGCAGGCATGGATGCCGGAGCGCCGTCAGCATCGAGCGAGCGAAGGCCACGAAGGCCGAAGTGAGCGTCCGGCGACGGGGCGTGGGCGGCCTCAAGCGACGCGGACCGTTGCAGGTTGCAAACGTGTGCTGCGGATATGAGCACAGGTTGAAAACCTGTGCTACGAGGCTGTCACGTTTTGCGAACGACGCCGACCAACACGCCGAGCACACGGGCGTTTTTGACATAGATCGGCTTCATCGACGCATTCGCGGGCTGTAGCCTGATTCGGTCACGCTCAGGAAACCACTGTTTGAGCGTTGCCTCGCCGTCTTCCGTCTGCGCGACGACGATGTCGCCGGAATGAGCGGTCTGCTTCTTCTGGATCACCACCCAGTCGCCGTCGGCGATCTGCGCGTCGATCATCGACTCGCCCATCACCTTGAGTACGAAGTGGTTGTCCCGATTGAAGAGTGTTTCGAAGTCGATTCGTTCGGCCTGCTCCTCCGCCGGCCGCAGCGCGCCTGCCGCCACCCAGCCCGCCATCGGCAGGCCCCGGAGGTGCGCCGGTTCGTTGACCAGCTCAATCGCCCGCGACATGTTCTTGCCGCGGGTGATCAGGCCCTTTCGCTCGAGGGCCTTGAGGTGGCAGACCACGCCGTTGGGCGAGCGGATCTTGAAGGCCTGGCCGATCTCGCGGACCGTCGGCCCATAGCCGCGGGAGTGGATCTTGTCGCGGATGAAGGCGTAGATCTCCATCTGCCGTTCGGTCGGGACGTCGCTGGCGTCTTCCGCCTCCACCTTCGTCGGGAGGTTCAACGGGTTGCCGCGGACGGCGGCGACGGCGGCCGCCACGCGACGGGGCTTCGGCCTCGAGTTCGTGGAGGCTCGAGAGGGCGACGCTTTGCGCTTAGCCATGGCGATCGAGCGGCAGGGCCGCTTCCTGTGCGGGAATGAAGGGCATATCGGCATCAGCCGGTATGGACGTCAGTATCTTAGTATACGGCCGTTCATTTTCAAGTGGGAGTTGACGGTTCGCCTCCGCCGCTCCCGCGCCAGTAGGATGCATGGACTGGTTTCATACACCGTGGAGGATGGCATGAGCGCGATATTCGGCCGGCGGGCGTTCGGCAGGTCAGTGGGCATCGTGGTGGCTTTGGTGGCGATTGCCTGGAGGCCCAGTGGCGCTGAGGAGCCGCCCACGGCGGTGGCCGACGGTGTGACGTCGGAGGCCCGCGACGGTGTACGCGAAGCCGTTCGGGAGGGTGTCGTAAAGAAGTCAGCCGGGACGATCGCCCACGTCCGGATCGCGGGCAGCCTACCCGACGGAGTAGGGCAGGGCGGGCTCCTCGCCGACGTGGCCCCCCATCTGCACCGACTCGTCGAGCGGCTCGACAAGGCTGCAGCGGATAGCCGCGTCAAGGGCGTCGTGGTGGCGATCGACTCACCCGACCTCGGCCGTGGTCGGGCGGAGGAGGTTCGCGCCGCGATCGAGCGGATCAAAAAGGCGGGGAAGCCCGTGGCCGCCCATCTCGTGAGCGGCGCTGCGGCCCACTATGCCGTGGCCTCGGCCTGCGACACGATCACGATGCCGCCCGCGGCCACGCTGGAACTGACCGGTGTGCGGACGGAGATGATGTTCTTCAAGTCGATGCTCGATCGCCTCGGTGTGGCCGCCGAGATCCTTCAGGTGGGTGAGTTCAAGGGGGCTGGCGAGCCCCTCACCCGCGACAGCATGAGCCCGGCGCTGCGGGACCAGTATGAAAGCTTCGTCGGCGACCTCTACGAGCAACTCGTCGAGCGGGTTGCTGCCGATCGGGGGTTGACCGCCGATCGCGTGCGGGAACTGATCGACACTGGCGTGTTCACGCCCGACGCGGCCCGCGACGTGAAGCTGATCGATGCGGTTGGCTACGAAGACGAGGTCATTTCGACGCTTGCGAAGCAGGTCGGCGAGGAGTCGCCGAAGCTCGCCCGTGACTACGCCCAGCGGAAGTTCGACCAGGACTTCTCAGGCATGACAGGCCTCGTGAAACTGATGGAACTCTTCTCAGGGCAGAAGCAGGCGACCCCGCTCGGGAAGAACAAGCGGATCGCCGTGGTCCACGTGACCGGCGAGATTCGCGAGGGCAAGAGCGCCGATGACGTCCTGATGGGAGGCGCGGCCGGCTCCGAGACCGTGATGAAGGCGATCCGTGACGCCGCCAAGGATGAGCACGTTGCGGCGATCGTGCTCCGGATCGATTCTCCCGGCGGATCGGCCTTGGCGAGCGACCTCATCTGGCGGGAGGCCGAGCGGGCCAAGAAGCCGGTGGTTGCCAGCCTCTCCGACATCGCCGCCAGCGGCGGCTACTACATCGCCGCCGCTGCCGATCGGATCGTGGCAGCGCCGGGCACGCTCACCGGCTCGATCGGGGTGGTCGGCGGCAAGGTGGCCGTCGGCGACGCGCTCGGCAAGGTCGGCGTGCACACCGACGTCGTCAGCAAGGGAAAGAACGCCGGCTGGCTGTCGATGCAGGAGCCCTTCACGCCGGGCGAACGGGAGGCGTTTCTAGGCACGATGAAGGAGGTCTATCGGCTGTTCACGTCCAAGGTGGCGGCCGGCCGCAAGCTCGAACAGGCGACGGTTGAGAAACTCGCGGAGGGCCGCGTGTTTACCGGCAGGCAGGCGAAGGAAAACGGGCTTGTGGATCGGCTGGGCACGCTCGACGACGCGATCGACGAGGCGAAGAAGCTCGCCGGGATCGACGCCGGCGACGAGGTCGATCGTGTGCTGCTGCCCGAGCCCCGCGGCCTGTTCGATGACCTGCTCGGTTCGGCGGCTGCCGGGGGCGATCCCGTCGCCTGGATGGCGGGCATCTCGGGCGTACACGCAGGGACGAGCGGCCTCCAAGACCTGCTTATGGCCCGAATAGCGGGGCTGCCAGGGCTCGAATGGCTGACCACTGAAGCCAGCACGCTCTCGCTCGTGCTCTCAGGGCGGCCGCAGCTGCTGATGCCGGTCCGAGTTCGCGTGCGGTGATCGTCAGCGGTCGGCGTCGGAGTCGCTGGGCTGCCGCTCGGGGCTGCCCATGCCCCGTCGCCGGACGCTCGCTGCGCCCATCCTGGGCTTCGCTCGCTCGATGCTGACTGCGCTTCGCCATCCATGGCTGCGCTTGTCAGCAACGCCGGCTCCCTGGGCACGGGCAGCCCCGAGCTGCCGTTGAGCAGTGGCACAGGGTTCCGTCCTATGCAACGCGCGACTGAGCGAGGGACTGTCCGTGCCTCAGAGCCGGGCTATGGGAGCAAGCGGAGCCACGATGGCGAAGCGCAGCGGACATGCAGTGAGCGGATG
>CAMBSN010000043.1 GCA_945870505.1 Candidatus Kuenenia stuttgartensis
GCGCCCTCGCCGCCGACCGCTCGATGCGATCGCCGCCGGCCGGGAAGCGCATCCACGCCGGCTCAGTGGCGGGCGGCACGAGCATCGCGGCGGCGGGGTCGCGCTCGTCCCAGGCGATGGCGGCCCGCGGCGCCAGGAGCACTTCCGGGGGTAGGCCCGCCAGCGGCGGCAAGCCGCCGTCCGCCGCCACCTGCTGCCAGACCTTCTCGGTGGCGCCGGCGTGGATCACCGCCCGACGGGACGGCGTCGATGCGCTGCCGGGAGCGCGGTCGAGCAGCACCTCGATGCCCGCCGGCTGCCGCATCATCCCCAAGACGACGCCGTGGAGTCCGCCGGCCATCACACCCACTCGCGCATCGGCAGCCTCACCCGACACGATCGCGCGGCCAAACACGACCTCGACACGAGGCGTCCCGTCGGCGTCGTGCGTGACCACCACCCTGGAGCCAGGATCGAGCCGAATCGTGATCCCTCCGAGCGAGAACACCGGGTGGCACCAGGGCGGCGCGAGCAGGTCTTCGCGGTCTGCTAGCAACGCATCAGTGGGCACGAGAAGCCACGCGGCCGCACCGTCGATCTCCCCGCGATGCAAGAGCAGGCCCCCGTCGCGGACCTTCGCCGCCGAGCCGATGCCCTGACCTGCCGCTCCGTCGGCCGGCGGCGCATCGGCCGCGGCCGCAGGAATCGACGCGGCCGCCAGCGCCGGCTCGGCCGCGGCGGGAGCCGCCACAATCGCCAGCGCGTCGCCACTGGGCACCCGCTGATCACCAGGCGGCGGGGCGGCAGCCGTATCTGGGGGCACCGTTGCCGCGGGCGGCGGCGGCTCTGATGCAGCCAGTTCAGGAGGGCTCGGCTCCGCGGCTGGGGTGCCCGGGAGGCCATCGACCGGTGTGATCGGGGCTCGCGCCGCTACGACTGATGGTGCCGGGGGGCCCTCTTGGACCGGCTCATCGCCGCGTGCGGGAGCCACCGGCTCGACCGCCGCAGTCGCTTCTGCCTCGTCTGCAGGCGGCTCCACCGCGGGCGCACGCGGCGGCTCCGCGGGCGCGACCTCCGCGGGTTCCTGCATCGCCTCGGCCGGGGCGACGGCGACCTCCTCCGAGCTCACCGTTCGCTTCGTTCCGCGATTGACCGACCACAGAAAGAAGCCAGCGAGCACGCCGAGAAGCGCGACCGCCGCCGCGACCGACACCCACGCCGCGAGCGGCGCGCGGCGGCCCTGCGGCCGCGCCGGCGATGCCAGCTTCGCGCGCCCCGCTCGCGTCAACCTGCGGCCACTTCCGGCGACCTCCATCGCCGCGAGCGGATCGAGCCGGCTGCTTGCCGTTTCGAGCAGGCGACGCCGGTCGGCGGCAGGAATGTGCTCGATCGCCCCCGGTTCGCGGGCGAGTTCGGCGAGCAGCTGGTGGCATGCGGCGACGTCGGCGAGGTGGATGTCAGATTCCACACACACCCGCTCGAACGCCTCGAGGCGATCGGGGGTGAGCGCGTTATCGAGAAACTCGGCGGCCGTGTTCGGGTCGTCAGCCAGGCCGCGGCCCGCCGGAGGCGGCGCGGAGAGCGTCCGCCGGGCGATCACGTCCCTCACGCGTTCCACGAGGGCTGGGGCCACGCCGCTCGCCTGAACTTTTTCCCCGAGCGCCGCCTGGTCTTCCGGGCTCAATAGCCCGTCCATCCACGCCAGCAGTGTTCTCACGGTCAGTCGCACGGCAGACTCCTCCAGGAAAGGAGTGGCGATTCGCGGCAGATTTCGTGCAGATTTTTTTCACGGGAAAAACTGGGGGTCAGGGCGATCCAGGAAGGCCCAACCTCCGTACTGGTGGGTGGCGTCCGGGTTGGGCGTTTCAGGGTCGAGGCATAGACTTTCCACGGTCGGATCGAGTAATCAGGACGGAGGCTCGACGGCCCGTCCGGGGTTCATCCATATGAACAGCCATCGTCGACATCTTTTTCTCCGCCAGGCGGCGGGATACATCGAACTCGGCGAACTCCTCGCCGACGGCGATGCCCCGCTGCCGGAAAACGCTTGCAAACTCCTCCGCCGGGGCCTGGCAGAACTCTCGCAACTGCCCGACTCGATTCGGCTGGGGACGTCGGCGAGCCTGCTTGAAGGCCGGGCTCTGCGGGCGTTGGGCGACCTCGAGGCCGCCGTCTGTCCGCTCCAGAGGGTGGCCGAGGCCGCCCCTGAGCAACTCGAGGCCTGGCTGGGGCTCGGCTGGTGCTACAAGCGGCTGGGAAGGCTCGGCGACGCCATCACGGCCCTGCGGACCGGCCTGGAGGCCGCGCCGAGCCAGCCGCTCCTTCTCTATAATCTTGCCTGCTACCACTCGCTCGCAGGCGACGTGACGGCGGCAGTCGACCATCTCACCAAGGCGATCTCGATCGACGATCAGTTCCGCGACCTCACCGGTGAGGAGCGCGACTTCGATCCGATCCGGAGCGATCCGCGGTTCGTCGCCGTGACGCATGTGGTGGTGTGACCCACGGCCACCAAAACGCCTCCGCGGCGATGCCCGCTCCATACATGCCGCCGCGAGGACGGTTCCCGGATGACGAGTTCCGCCCTCCAGGACATCATCGCGCTGCTCGGCTGCCCGGCCGCCGGCAACCCGGCGCAGTATCTCTACGAGCGGGCCATCGAGGCGGCAGAACTCGATTGGCGATTCGTCACCTGCGATGTGGCGGAGGCTGACGTCGCGGAGGCCATCGCGGGCGCACGAGCCCTCGGCTTCCGCGGCTGCCTGCTCTCCGGCCGGCTTCGTGCCGCCGCCCTGGCTCACGTCGCCACCGTTAGCCCGTCTGCTGCGTTCGCCGGCGCCATCAGCCTGATCGAGCGACGCCCCGATGGCCTCGCGGGCCACATGACCGACGGTCGTGGCATCGTGGAGGCGGTGCGGGCCCACGCCGATCCGGCCGGAAAAACCGTGCTCGTGGTCGGTGCCGATGCCTGCGGCCGGGCGGCGGCCCTCGAGTTTGCCCTCGCCGGTGCCACGGCGCTCGTGGTGGCCGATCCCGATGCGGCCGCCGCCGCCGGCCTCGTTGAGGCGCTCACCGCCGTGCATGGCACGCAGGCATCGACCATGGAATGGGCCGCGTCGCTGGCCGTGCCCGATCACGTCGGTATCGTCACGATCTGCCCGATTCCGTCGGTCCGCGTCTCGCTCGAGGCGCTGCGGCCCGACCTGCTGGTGGCCGACGCCATCCTCTCAGGCCAGTTGTCGGCGGCAGCCGCCCAGGCCGCCGACCGAGGCTGCTGCGTGGTCGACGGCATCGAGATCCACGCTGCCCAGACGGCGATCGAGTTTCACTCGCTCTCCGGCATCGAGCCCGATGCCGAGATGCTCCGCGAAGCGCTCGAAGAGTTCCTGAGCTAGCGGGTCAGCCGGCTGCGTCGAGCCGGTCGATCCGGCGGGTGAGGGCCGCGGCGCTCGTCCGCACGTCGGCGACGGGATCGCCGCTGAGCGTTGCAATCATTTTGGCGACGGCTACGGGTGGCGGGCATTTCGTGGCGTCAACGAGTAGGCCCACGCCCTTGATCGCGTTGACCACGATCATCGCGCGGCGATACCGCTCGGCCTGCCCCTTCTGATCGCCCGCGGCGGGCACGGCGTCGGGCAGCGCGAGCATCTCTTCGATGGTCTGCCAGGCAGCCTCGTCTCCCTGCCGGGCCAAGCCGATCGCGGCGTTATAGCGGACATCGTCGCCGGCATCTTCAACGAGTAGCCGGAGCCGCTCGATCGCCGGGCTGCCGCCGAGCACGCCGAGGGTGTACGCGGCCGACGATCGCAGCGACTCAAGGTCGCTCGTCGATGCCTTGAGCACCGCGGCGGCCACGGCGGCGGGATCATCGAAGCTCTTGCCCGCGGCAGTGAGGTTGGCGGAGAGCACGGCGAGCGCTTCCACGGCCGCCTGCGCGGTCTGCGGATCGTTGGCATCGCCCGCCCGCTTCACCAGCGGCACCGCCGCCTCCGGCACGGCAAACTCCCCGAGGGCACGGCAGAGATAGTTGCAGAGCGTCTTCGCCTGCTCAGCCGCGTTGCCGCTGCCGCGCGTGCGGCCGCTAACCATTTCGTCGTCGAGGATGCCGGCGAGGTCGCCCGCCAGTTTCGCGTCGTTCTTGAGGGCCGCGCCGCCGGACCCCCGGAGATCGTTGGCGAAGTTGAGCGCCACCTGCCAGCGGCCCTCGTTGTTGCGGCGAAGGGCGCGAACGTAACTCTCCGGATCGTTGCCCATCTGGGCGAGCCAGTAGAATCCCCAGACCACGAACAGGCCGCAGGATACGATCGTGAGCGGCACCACGAACAACTGCACCAGAAATCCCGCGCTCGGCGGCTCGACGGGCGGCAGGGAGTCGTCGGGCCGGATGCCGTGGCGAGGTTGTTCGTTCATGCGTGAAGTCTAGGAGGCTCGGAAAGTGAGTCAACGTCCCGTCGCGGACGGCCCCTCCCGCTGGCTCGACGTCGAACTGCCGAGCGTGGCCGAGAACCTCGCCCTCGACGAGGAGCTCCTGGCCGAGGCACACGACGGACTTTTTGCGGGGCTGGTGGTCCGCACCTGGATGGCCCGCGAGCCCGCCGTGGTGCTGGGATCGTCGAGTCATGTGTCGCAGGAGGTCGATCTCGCCGCCTGCGAAGCGGAAGGGGTGGCGGTGGTGCGGCGGCCGAGCGGCGGGCTCACCGTCGTCGTCGGCCCCGGCTGCTTGATGTGGACCGTGGTGGCGATGTGGCCCGGACCCGCTCCCGCTATCGACAGCGTGCACGCGGCGGTGCTCGACCCGCTTGCGGCGGCGCTGCGGATCGCGGGACGTGCGGTGGTGCGGCGTGGGTCGAGCGATCTGGCGATCGACACATCGGGCGAGCTTCGCAAGGTGTCGGGCAACGCGCTCCGCGTGCGCCGGCAGGCGGTTCTCTACCACGGCACGCTGCTCGACGACTTCGATCTCGGCCTCGTGTCGCGGGTGCTCAGGCATCCTCCGCGGGAGCCGGAGTATCGCTCGGGCCGCGACCACGGTTCGTTCCTCGCCAACCTCGGTCTGGGCCGTGTGCCGCTCGAGGCAGCGGTGCGACGGGCGTTTGCAGCCGTGGAGCAGCGGCACGAATGGCCGCAGGATCGCGTTTCGGAACTCGTGCGGGATCGGTATCGCGACATCGCCTGGACTCACCGGCTGCCATAGCATCGGCGCAGGCTGCGATGAGCGGGCAGGCTGGGCTGACCGAGACGGACATGCCGAATGGGCAGTGATCGATTTCGGGGGTGATCGCCGGGAGCCGGGGCGGTCGATGCTCAACAGTAGTGGCGGGTCGAGAGGCCGTCCGGGAACTCCCGGCGGCAAACCAGCCTATCGTCGGCGGCAACGCCCCGTTAGGTTTCCCGGCCCGATCGACAGGAGGTCGATCCGACAGCCCGCAACAGGAGGTTGCCTTCCATGCGTCTGCACATGAACGCCGCGGATGTCCGTGGCCTTGTTTCTCGCCACTTCCTCAAACTTGGGGTCGATGGCGCCGATGTCGACGACCTGCAGGAAAACATCCGCATCGACCGCGGTCGCTGCGTGGCACGTTGTTATCGCGTGGCGGACATGTTTGCCATGTGGCTGATCGATGTCGGGGTCTTGCAGTTCTACGACGCCGACGGCGAGATGCTGCACACGGTGAACCTGTTTACGGAACTGCAGCCTCAGCGGGTCGCCGCCTGATCGCGGTGGGCTGACGTGCGGGAACAGCGAGTATCGCAGCCGATCCGGGGGGATCGTCTGCGCGGTCGGTAGGGGGAACGGAGCGGGGGATCATGGCGATACAGCGTCAGACCGGCGGATCGCGTCGGCTCTCGGTGGTGGTCCCTGCGACCGACGTGACCGGGCTCGAGGAGACGCTCGTCAGCGTCCTCGAGCACCGTCCGGAGTACAGCGAGATCGTTGTCGCGCTGGGTACTCCCTACGACGACCCGTGGAACATCCGCGAGGAAGTGACCTTCGTCGACGCGGCGAAGGGCTCGGGCCTCGTCGGCTGCGTGACCGCGGGCATCGCCGCGGCGAGCGGAGACGTCATCCACATCCTGGCCGCAGGCTGGCAGGCGACCGACGGCTGGGCCGACGCGGCTCTCAGGCACTTCGCGCAACCAAAGGTCGCGGCCGTGGTACCACTGGCGGTGTCCGAGGCCGACCGCGAACAGCCGATTTCAGCCGGCATCCGCCGGACGGCCGCCGGTCGAAGCGTCGCCGTCGTGCCGCGCCGCAAGGCCGGCGGCATCGTGACGGGCGCCCTGCCCTCGGCGCCGCTGCTCGAAGCGGGCTTCTGGCGTGCCGACGTGATTCGTGAGATCGGTCTCTCGACCGCCTGCGGCGACGCGCTCGCGGCAGCCGACATGGCAGCCGGACTCACCGCCGCAAAGGTTGACGTCGTCCTCGAGCCCGACTCACGGGTCGTCAGCGGACCTCCGCAGCAGCGGCGATCGCCATTCGTGGCGGGCCTGCATGCGGAGCGGCTCTTCTGGAGATCGCTGTCGTGCGAGCGCACCGTACCCGCGCTCCTCGCGCATGGCGGCGAGGTGCTGCGGCATGCGGCGCTGACCGCGCCGGTGGGCACGTTTGCGATGCTCGCGGGCCGGCTCACGGCACTCGTGCAGTTTGGCTCGTGCTTCGGCCGCACCCGCCAACTCCGGGCGTTGATGCGCGAGGCCGCGATCCGCGAGGCGGGGGGCGACTCGTCGGCACGCACCTTTCGGATCGACGAATCCCACGAGATGTCGCGGCCGCACATCGACCAGCCGGCCCGGGAACTCAAGCGGTCGGCATGACCGCAGCCGGCTGGCCGTCTGTCGTGGCGCGGCCTGCGAAACGCCGCTGCTTTCTCGGCCGTGGGGCTGCTGCTAGACTGTCGCAGGTTTGCTGCTCCCGTAGCTCAATTGGATAGAGCGTCAGCCTCCGGAGCTGAAGGTTACTGGTTCGATCCCAGTCGGGAGTATTTTTTGGGTCGGAAGTGTGTTGGTTTTCACCGTGGCAGGCTGCAGGCCTCCGGTGACGGTGCTCGGGCCTCCTCGTAGCACAGGTTCTCAAGTAGCACAGGCTTTCAACCTGTGTCCCTTTCTGAATCCCGCTCGTAGCAAAGGTTTTCAACCTGTGTGCCTTCCCGGTTCTCGTAGCACAGGTTTTCAACCTGTGTGCCTTCCCGATCCGCCATGAGCCCGAGACTGCCGAATGGAATCACCGACTGACCCAGATTTGGTGGCTGTCACAGTTTCGCTCAGCTTCGCTCGGCCTCATCGGCCCTGCCCAGAAAACACCACTGGGCAGAGCACCTTGCGATGCCCTGCCCAGCGTGAGATCACGAGTGCCGCGAACGGCTCAGGTCAGCGAGCGCGGCGACGGCGGAACACCGAGTAGCCGCCGCAGGCCAGACCGGCGAGGGCCATGGCGTAGGTCGATGGCTCGGGCACGGGAACCGGACTTGCGAGACGAAAACCGTCGTATAAGCTCTCGCTCGAGGGGGCGAACGTGAACCTGCGGGAAACCGACAAACCGACCTGGCCGCTGCTCCAGTTGCCGCCCCGAAGCCCACGAGAAGAGTCGGCAGAGCCCGTGAGGTCGTTCCACTCAGACACGTTGCCGCTCATGTCAAAGGCGCCATACGCACTCGGGCCGCCGTTGGTGCCCACCGTTGTCACGTTACCGTCTTGGCTGTCCCATTCGGCTCCGCGGTTGTAGTTCACAAAGTTGCCCGTGCTGCCTGCGGAGCCAATACCTGTCGAATCAGCCGTCACCGCCGTCGGAGCCGTGTCGCTCTGCGTGGCGTAGTTCCAATAGCCCGCATCCGTACCGCCGCCCTTGTAGTAGGCCGCCTTGTACTGCTGGTTTTCCGTCGGGATGTAGAACGTCGCGCCCGAGCTGACCGCTGGGGCATTACCGCTGGTAGCGCCATTGAGCGTGTAGGCACCCGTCTCAGTGCTCGACGAACTCGTCCCCCCGTTCATCAGCCAGTTGGAAACTCTCGCCGCGTCGAACCAACTCACGAAGTTCACAGGCTTGTCGCCCATGTTCGTCTTCACGGAGTAAGTAAACGACCCCGACGCACCGCTTTGCGTGATGCCGCCGCGGGCGTCGCTGTCCATGTCCGCGTTGTAGAGGGAGTAGGTGTCGGTCGCTGCCACAGAGTTCAGGAAGTCCGTGTACTGCTGGTTCGTGAACTCGTACTTCATGATCTGAAATGAAGTAGCGACGGCACCGGCGGGGTTTGGGTCACCAGTGGTGTCAGCCGTGTTGCCGGGATCGCCCACCGTCACCCACGGGATCGTGACGGCATGAGCAGAAACGGCCAGCGAACCAAGCACGGCCGCCACGCCGATGGAAACGGCGAAGCGGGGCATACGGGCGCACAAACTCAAAAGCCTCTTCATGAGAGAATCTCCTTTGGTGGGTTCGACAATGAGTTGGAAGGGAACGAAAAACCGCGCAGACGGGTACGGAGTAGCCGCCCGCGAACGGTGGCCCTTGTGGCTCGTGGCAACCGACCTCGCGGCTCGGCTCATGCCGCGAGACATATGCAAGTCCCGTGCCAATCCTCCAAAAAGGACGAAACGGGCATGGCGCGCACGAAACGGGCAGAAACGGCCTCGGGGTGGAGCGATTCGCCCCACTTCCTAAGAGGGGTTTGGGGCGATTTGCCCCACCCATCGGAGCCTCGCCAGGCCCTCATCGCTGACGCGATGGGCCTTCCTGATATCGAACTCAGAACGCGATGGGGCGGATGCACCGCAGGTTACCAACCTGCGGCTCCGAGGAAGCGTCACGCCGTAAGGCGTACGGCACGCTGTCAGGCCGCGGCTTCGGCCGCCCGCGAACCTCTGCTGTTTGGGACGAGAGGGTTGAAGAGCACCCCGTGTTTTTTAGACTATCCGCTCGGAGACTCTCGTCTCCCTGCCGCCTGCTGTCACCTTATTCACCCGGTGGCACATGCTCGATCCAGAGCTCGAATCTGCCTATCGGTCCACGTCGTACTCGGTGATCGTGCCGGGCCGGGAACCGATCTCGATCCGCTGCGGGGCGCGGTGCATGCCGCTCGACCTGTTGCTCGCCGAATCGCGGGCGACCGACTGGGCGTTTATCACGGCGTGCAATCCGCGATCGGCGCCGCTCGACGAAGACACCAACGCCGAGCGAATGATGCGGCTCGAAATGGTCGTTCGCGGTCGCGGCCTCAACTGTTTCCAGGGCGAAGGCCAGGCCGACGACGGCGACTGGCCGCCGGAGCCAAGCCTGCTCGTGCTCGGGATCTCCGAGGCCGACGCCGTGAGCATCGCCGTTGAGTTCGAGCAATACGCCATCGTGTCTGGCAGCCGGGGAGGCGAGGCACGGCTCGTCTGGACGGATGCCGGACCCGACGGGGAGGCCGCTGAATAGGGATTACGAACGGCTCGCCTCCGGCGAAACGCCAAGCGTGCCGATGGCAATCCGATGCTTTACAGTGCCTCTCGATGAGCTCCTCCACTCGCAATGACCTGTTCAAAGCCGTTCATGAGGCGGCTGCCGCCATGTACGGCGAGCGGCTGATCGCAGTTGCGATCTTCGGGTCTTGGGCCCGGGGTGCGGCCACGCCGGCGTCCGACCTAGATCTGCTCATCGTTGCCGAGCGGCTGCCGCCGAGCCGGATGAAGCGAGTGCGTGAGTTTCGGCCCGTGGCCGATGCCACCCGGGCGGTCAGGTCGCGCGTGTGGTCGGATCAGGGCCCGGAGATCGAACTTTCCCCGGTGTTTAAGACCCCGGAAGAACTCGCGGCCGGCAGTCCGCTGTATCTCGACATGACGCTGTGGAGCGTGGTGCTGTTCGATCGCGGCGGCATGCTCGAGGCGTTCCTCGCAGGATTGCGAGAGCGCATGCGGGCACTCGGTTCGCGGAGGGTGCCGTTCAAAGGAGGCGCCTTCTGGGACTACAAGCCCGACTTCCGACCGGGCGATGTGGTCGAACTATGACGACCAACGACCTGGCGGCAGGCTATTACCGGAAGTGCAACGACCGCCTCGCAGCGCTCGAGGTGCTGCATGCCCGAGCCGCGTTTTCGGATGTCGTTGGAGAAAGCCAGGAGGTGGTCGAACTCGCGCTGAAGGGCATGCTGCGCTGGGCTGGCATCGACCCTCCGAAGATCCACGACGTGGGCGATCTGGTGCTCCAGTTCGCCGAGCGCTTCAAGGGCGTGAGCGGCCACGAGTTGACCGCTCTGGCCGAAGCATCGAAGGAACTCCGCAAGGAGCGGGAGTTCAGCTTCTACGGCGACATCGACTTCATCCCGACCGACGAGTACGACGCCGCTGACGCCGACACGGCGCTCGGCCAGGCACGCCTCGCCACCGCCTGCCTCGGCCGCCTGCTCGGCTGACCCGCGGGGCAATGACACGCCGAAGGTGCCGCTGGCCGTCTTCTACGGGTCCTCCAAGATCCTGGCGCAGATGCCGTCCAAGCCCAACGCCGTGAGGCGTGGGGCTTTTAGCCACACGATGCCGCGTCCAGCGTGTTTCGCCCGCAGCCTCACGGCTGGTCGGCTTTCATTCGCCATGCACTTGAGCGCGAGGATCAAGTGCGACCCGTATGAGCCGCCTGCCTGTCCTTTGGGGAGGCCGCTGAATAGGATTGCGCGGGTGTCGTCATGACGCGTCGCGACCAGTCCGAGACGTTGATGCCGGTGGGGCGGATCGCCCTCGGCCGGGCGATGCTCGGCTACGACACCTGGACGGTACAACCGGAAGCCCACGTCACGATCCCGATCCGCGGGCCGCGCGGCGGGATCGAGCCCTTCATCGGCACCGGCGACGATCTCGCGGCAGCCGTCGCCGCCGCCCTGCAGTCGCTCTCGATGGTTCCCTTCGCGATCGCGGCGTGCGATCTGGCGCGGCCCAGCGAAGACGGCCGGGGCTGTGCGGCCACGGTACTGGTGCGGGCTCTCGACCCGGCGCGGCCGCGATACACGACCGGCCATGCCACGGCCGACGACGAGCCCACGGCCGTGGCCGTTGCCGTGGCGCGAGGGCTCGCCACGGGTGGGTTTCTCCAGCCGCGGCTGCTCACGCCGGGCGGCCGCGACGTCGAAGACTCAACCGAGCGGATCGTCCGCGGCATCGAACGACTCACCGCCGCTGCGACTCTGCCGCCGGACACGGTCGGTGCGGTCCGGGAACTCGTGGCCCGCGAGTTGCATCGCTTCGGCGCGGGACTGGCGATCCTCACCGCGCATGCCCCCGACCGCGAGGGTGTGCTCACGCGGTTCGACGCCCAGGCCGCGCTCGAGTTGCCCGCAGGCGCCACCAAGACGAGCGACACACGAACCAGCGCCTGGTGGGAGTGGTTTCCGGGGCTCGACAACAACGCCCGCACACTCCGCGAGGTGCTCACCGAACTGCCGGCAGCGCCCGCCGCCGCAATCCCCTGGATCGTACGGCTGTTTGAGAATCCCGAGGGCTGGCTGCGGCTCCACGGCGCCATCCACCTCAAAGACCACGACGCGATCCACGTGCTGCTTGGCCGCGGGCTGCTCGACCAGGACGAGGCCTTCGTGATCGGCTTCACGATGGGAAGCACGAAGGCGGTGTCGTGGGCAGAGCGGGCGTGGTTTCGGTTCGTGGTGTCGCGGCTCTATCCAGAACCCTACCGGATCTCGCAGCGAATGCTGGCGGCCTACGACCTCGGCCTCGAGGCGGGCCGGGAGCTCGACGTGAAGGACCTGCACCGCGTGCTCCGCGACGACATGCTCGACCGGCCACTCGGAGCCGTGCGGCGGGAACTCGGGATCGACTCGCGCCGGCTCCGCGAGTTCTACGCGCGGGAGCAGGCCACACTGCCAGGCACGCTCGCGAGTTCGCGGCTGTCGCTTGAAGACACCGCGGCAACCGGCCAGCCGCCGCTTCCCGAGGCGGCGTAGCTGAGGCGGGGGCGAGGGGTGTGGGCAAGCCTGAGCGCGCTGCGCATCATGAAAAGACACAGGTTGAAATCCTGTGCTACTGAGGGCAGCGAAGGGCTGCCCGTGCCCGGGAGCCGGCGTTGCTTTCTCCGCGCAGCCACGATGGCGGAGCGGAGAAAGCATCGAGCGAGTGAAGGGCAGGAGGCCCGAAGCGAGCGTCCGGCGACGGGCATGGGCAGCCCCGAGCGCGATGCGAGACGTGAAGACACACAGGTTGCCAACCTGTGCTACGGGGGGACAGGCACACAGGTTGAAAACCTATGCTACGGGCGACCAAAACGGCCCCCGATCAAGCGATCGCCGTATCAGACGTCCTCGATCAGTCGGAAGCGGGGCACCTTCTTGCCTTCGATCTCGACCGTCTCCAGAAACATCGCCGCCGGCCGTACCCAGAGGCCGTGATCTCCATATTCTTGGCGATAGACGACGAGCTCGTCGAGAGTCTCGCTGTGCCGCGCCATGCCAAGCACGGTGTATTCGTTTCCCTTGTAGTGGCGGTAGCGGCCAGGACGGATCGCGGTCATGCATCAGCTCCACTCGATCGACAGCCGCGCCGGCCACGCGACCATCGGCGGCCAGTCGCGCCGCCGTTTATACTCGCGACGCTCGGCCGGGCACACCTCACGCGCGGTTCCCTGCTCCCGCAACGATCCGGCCGCCGGAATGATCCGATGACCGCCCCCTCCGCCTCAGGCGGATCCGAACACAAGCCCGCAGTCGCTCCATCGTGGCGGGAACTCGCGTTCACCGATCCACTCACGGCCCTGCCTAATCGCCGCCGCCTCGATGAGGTGATCCAAGGGGGCTGGAGCCGATGGATGCACGACCAAACGCCGGTCACGGTGCTTGTGATCGACGTCGATCACTTCAAAGCCTTCAACGACGCCTCTGGCCACCCTGCCGGAGACGCCTGCCTGAAGACGATCGCCGCGATCCTCGCGGCCACCTGCGACGTGCCGGGCGGCATCGTCTGCCGCTGGGGGGGCGAGGAGTTTCTCGTGCTCTTGCCCGACAGCGATGCCTCTCACGGGGCCGACGTCGCTCGCGAGGCGCTGGAGGCGGTTCGCGACGTGGCGCTGCCGCACGCGGCGGCGCCGACCGGCAGGGTGACGGTGTCGATCGGCGTGGCGACGGCGATACCGACGGGCGACCTCGCTCCGGATGAACTGATCGCCCGGGCCGACCGGGCGCTCTACGCCGCCAAGCGGGCCGGACGCGATCGCATCGTCGCGGCTCCCGACTGAAAACGGTGACAGCCACCTTTTACCGGTCGCCGAAGGCGACACGGCCCCGGCCAAAGGCCGGGGTCTCCAGACAAAAGGTGGCTGTCACCGTTTTCATTCCCCTTCTCCATGGGCCGCGGTCCGTGCTAGGTTTCTGGCACGGCCGACTCATGCCGTCGCCCCGCCATCGGAGAGATGCCATGAACGCGTTCCGTGGACTGCTATCGCTGCTCGCCCGGCTGATGATCGCCACGATCTTTCTGCTCAGTGCCGTCGCCGGAAAGATCATGAACTTTAGCGGCACCGTGGAGAAGATGGCGGCGGAGGGTGTGCCGTCGCCCACGATCCTCCTTGGGGGCGCGATCGCCTTCCTGATCCTCGGCAGCCTCTCCATCGTGCTCGGCTACAAGGGGCGGTTCGGGGCCTTCCTCCTGCTCTGCTTCCTCGGCGCCGCGACCTACTACTTCCACGACTTCTGGAAACTGCCCCCCGACACGCCCCCGGCCACCATGCAGGGAGAACTGATCGCGTTCATGAAGAACCTCGCGCTCATGGGCACGATGCTCTTCCTGGTCGCCAACGGCACCGGTCCGTGGAGCCTCGACAATCGCGGCAAGGCCGCGGCCCAAGACGCCGCAGCCGATGACGATGACGAGTGAGCGCGTCGGCCGGTGGTCAGCCGCCCGCCGCCATGAGCATCGTGGCGGCGTGGATGTCGACGATCGCGTCGAGATCGGCTGAGTAGCCACCGCCCAACACGATCGCCAGCGGCACCCCTGCGGCCCGCGCCGCATGAAGCACGAGCCGATCCCGGTCCCCGAGCCCTTGTTTGGTGAGCCGTAGGCGACCAAGCCGGTCGTGCTCGTAGGGGTCGGCGCCGGCGATGTAGAAGACGAGATCGGGACGACCGCGGTCGAACGACTCGATCACCGCGGGAGCCAGGGCCGCGAGATAGACGTCGTCGTCCGTGCCGTCGTCGAGCGGAACGTCGAGCGAACTCGGGTGCTTGCGGAGCGGAAAGTTTCGGGCGCCGTGGATCGACATCGTGAACACGGTCGGATCGGCGGCGAAGATCTCCGCCGTGCCGTTGCCCTGATGGACATCGCAGTCGAGGATCAGCACCCGCCGCGCGGCGCCGCGGGCCTGCATCTCCCGCGTGGCAACGGCGGTGTCGTTAAACACACAGAAGCCCTCGCCCCACGACGTGCCGGCGTGGTGCGTGCCCCCGGCGAGACTCGCGGCGATGCCATCCTCGACCGCCGCTGCGGCCGCATCGATGGCGGCTCCCGTGCTCCGCAGCGACCGCTCGACGAGCGGCTCGCTCCACGGGAACCCGATCCGCCGCTGCTCGTCCCTCGTGAGCGTGCCTGAAAAGACCCGGCCGACGTAGCCGCGGTCGTGCACCCGGAGCAGTTCCTCGTCGGTGGCGGCATGGGGCTCCACGAACTCAAGCGCCGCCCCTGCCGCCGCATGGGCCTCGAGCCGCCGGCGGAGCAGACCGTATTTCGCAGCCGGAAAGCGATGCCCCTCGGGCAGCGGCAGCGGGTAGCGGTCCGATGGAAACAGGCGCATGGGAACTCCGGCACGCCGTCATCCTATGCCTCCGGCGTGTGCAGTCGATGCCAGCGACCTGCGCACCAGACTGTGGTCAGGGCCGCTGGCACAACCACGGCGCCGGCGAAAAGACCCGCCCTGACGACGGTTTCGGCCATGCCCCGCGGAAACCACCCGGGGCGGGCCCAGCGCTACCAAGCCGGCGGGCGGGCGGCCAAAACTACGTCCTGGTTTTGCGGCCGCCGGTTTGCCGGCTGGTTTTGCCCTTGCGTCGCCGCGGCGACCGCGTGACAGTCCTCTAAAGCCCGCCCCGTTCGGTCGGGCACGGAGATTCGCGATGAGCCCGGAGGCACTGCTCGGACCGCTGGCCGGCCACTGGCAGGCGGCACTGACCGCTGCCGTCGTCGTCCTCACGCTTGCCGCGCTGCTCTTCGTGCAGCGGGCCCCCGACATGGTGATGATCGGCGGGGTGGTGCTCCTGCTGGCCGCCGGCATCATCACGCCCGACGAGGCCCTCAAGGGGATGAGCAACGAGGGGATGGTGACGGTCGCGGCACTGTTCGTCGTGGCGGCGGCCGTCGAGCGGACCGGCGCCCTGGCGTCGCTCGTGGACCGGGCACTCGGCAGGCCGAAGTCGCTGGCCACCGCCCAGGTTCGCACCATGGTGGCACCGGGTGTGATCTCCGCGTTCACCAACAACACGCCCGTCGTCGCGCTGATGGTGCCGGCGATCCGCGACTGGGCCAAGAAGAACCGCTTCAGCATTTCGAAACTGCTGATGCCGATGAACGCCGCGGTCGTGCTCGGCGGCCTCTGCACCCTGATCGGCACGAGCACCAACGTCGTCGTCAGCGGCCTGGTGGCGGCGAAGCGGGGCCAGCCGCTCGGCATGTTCGACATCACCTGGCTGGGCGTGCCGCTGTTCGTCATCGGGCTCGTCTACCTCATCGTCGCAAGCCGCTTCCTGCTCAAAGACCGGCGACCGCCGATGAGCACCAGCGACGACCCGCGGCAGTACAGCCTGGAGATGGTGGTCGAGCAGGGTAGCCCACTGGTGGGCCGCACGATCGAGGCCGCGGGCCTGCGGCACCTGCACGGCCTGTTCCTCATGGAGATCGACCGTGGCGGCCGCGTGATCGCCGCCGTTGCCCCGACCGAGCGGCTCCAGGCAGGCGACCGGCTCGTGTTCGTGGGCGTGCTTGATTCCGTGGTCGAGCTGCAGAAGATTCGCGGCCTGCGGCCCGCCACCGATCAGGTGTTTAAGCTCGACGACCCGCGGAGCGAGCGGGTGCTCGTGGAGGCGGTCGTCTCCCCGTCATGCCCGCTGGTGGGCCGCACGATCCGCGAGGGCCAGTTCCGCTCCACCTACGGCGCGGTGGTGATCGCCGTGGCCCGCGACGGCGAGCGGCTGCAGATCAAGATCGGCGACATCGTGCTCCAGCCGGGCGACACGCTGCTGGTGGAGGCGGGGCAGGCATTCATCGACCGGCAGCGAACCAACCGCCACTTCTACCTGGTGAGCGAGGTGACGGGCTCCACCCCCCCGCGGCACGACAAGGCCTGGATCGCCTGCACCGTGCTGGCAGCGATGGTGCTGGCCGCCGCCCTGGAACTGGTGCCGATGGTGGCGGCAGCCCTGGTGGCGGCCGGGGCGGTCGTCGGCCTGCGATGCATCTCCTCAACGGAGGCGCGACGGTCGATCGAGTGGGAGTCGCTGCTCCTGATCGCCGCGAGCTTCGGCCTCGCCAGGGCGATTGAAAAGACGGGGCTCGCCGAGATGGTCGCCCACTCCACGATCGCTGCGGGCGGCGACAACCCCTACGTGGTGCTCGCCGCGCTCTACCTCGTGACGATGCTGTTCACAGAACTGATGAGCAACAACGCCGCCGCGGTGCTCACGTTCCCGATCGCCTGGCAGACCGCCGCCGACCTCGGTGTCAACCCGATGCCCTTCGTGATGGCGGTCACGGTCGCGGCAAGCTGCGGATTCGCCACGCCGATGGGCTACCAGACCAACCTGATGATCTATGGCCCCGGCGGGTACAAGTTCAGCGACTACATGCGGTTTGGCGGCCCGCTCAACCTGCTCGTGATGGCCCTCACCGTGGCCCTGGCCCCACTGATCTGGTCGTTTTGGCCGTAGATTGCCGGGTTTTCAACGGTCCGCCCCCGGCATAGGCTAGGAGGTTGCGGCGGATCGACCACCGGCATCAGGGCGGCATGAGCGACATTCTCTTCCACTACCACCGCGTCAATCCGACAACCTGGTTCTATTTCGCCTCGCTCCTTTCGATCGCGCTGTTCTTCAAGTTCAACCGGCTGTGGAGCATCCGGAACCTCGACCTGCTCGGGCTGATCCTCCTCGCTCCGGGTGTCCTGGCGGTCGAATACGGCGGGTATAAGGCGAACGTCGCCGACCAGCAGCTGGGGTTCGTCTGGATCTTCGTGGTCACGGGCTGGTTCCTCGCGAGGATGCTCTGCGACTCGATGATGGTCCGCCGCCCGATGCTGGAGCCGAACCTGACCACGGGAGGCCTGGTCTTCCTGGGCGTGTCGCTGCTGGTCTTCCTGCTGGCCAACGTGATCACGACCCGGCCGCAGCGGGATGACATGGCCGGCGCCGCCGCCGCCGATCGCCTCGAGGCCCGCGATGCGGAGGTCGATGCCGACCAACTGGCCCGCCTCGGCCCCGGCTATCCGCTTCTCTTTGTCCTTCCGCAGATCTCTACCCAGCGGATCTTTTTCGCCCCCGACGGAGCCGACGCACCGCCGGAGCCGGGTGACACGAGCCGCCGCGCCGTTCACGAGACCACGGCTCGGATCATGGCGATCGTCTCACAGCTCGCGATCGTCATCGGCATGGTGGTGATCGGCTGGCGGCACTTCGAGAACACCCGCCTGGGCATCGCCGCCGCCGTGCTCTACCTGCTCCTGCCCTACACCGCCACCATGACGGGCCGCGTCGATCACGTGCTGCCCGGCGCCCTCGTGCTCTGGGCGATCGCCGCCTACCGCCGCCCGTTCCTCGCCGGCGTGCTCGTAGGCCTCGCGATGGGCACGATCTATTATCCCGTTTTCCTCTTGCCGCTCTGGTGCAGCTTCTACTGGGAGCGCGGGGTGCGTCGCTTCGCGGCTGGCGTGGCCGCCTCGCTGGCGACGCTCGTCGTGGCCCTCTGGTTCACCTCGCCCGACGCCACGGTCTTCCTGGGCCAGCTCCGGCAGATGTTTGGCTGGATCTTCCCCAACGAAGTTTCTCTCGAGGGCTTTTGGGCTCTGCCGTCGCAAGACGCCGTCTACCGGCTGCCGGTGCTCGCGGCCTTCGTGGCGATGATGGCGACGCTTGCGATCTGGCCGGCCCCCAAGAACCTCGGCACGCTGATGAGCTGCACGGCGGCCGTGCTCCTCGGCAGCCAGTTTTGGAAGGCCCACAACGGTGGCCTGTTCATGGCCTGGTATCTGCCGGTGCTGCTGCTGGTGGTTTTCCGACCCAACCTCGAAAACCGCGTGGCGATGCTGATGCTTTCGCCCGAGTGGTTCCCTCGCCGCCGCGCGGCGTGAAGCGGAGGGATCGGGGCGAGGCTGGCGAGCGTCTGGCTCGAGCCAACTCGTACTGTCCCGCAGCCGGCCGGAGACATGTGCGCGGGATGAGGCAGCGAGCCCGAAGCGAACCTGGAACGCACACAGGTTGACAACCTGTGCTACGGGGGAGGGCTGCGAGGGGCTGCCCGTGCCCGGGAGCCGGCGTTGCTTCCGACGCGCAGCCACGATGGCGAAGCGGAGGAAGCATCGAGCGAGCGCAGGCCTGGAGGGCCGAAGTGAGCGTCCGGCGACGGGCACGGGCAGCCCCGAGCCCGCGGCAAACCTTGGAAGACACACAGGTTGCCAACCTGTGCTACGAGAGACCGGTAGGCCGTGCATGCGTCCCGCGTCACCCCCGGCGGGGATCGAAGTTGGCCGGCGGGGCGTGGCGGGTCGCGAGCCAGACGCGCCAGCCGCGGGCGTCCCACTCGAAGTTTGTGCCGGTGAGCGCCACGAGCGCCTCGAGCACGCGGTCGTTTCGCACCGTCGCCGCGGACCGCTTCGGGCCGCCCCCCATCGACAGGCCACCACCCGAGGGCGTGAAGGTCGCCGACGTCGAACCCTCGGGCTTGCCGTCGCCGCTCACCACGATGTGCTGCGTTTCGAGGGCGTCAACGAGCGGTCCCACCGCCGCCGACACACCGAGGCGACCGAGGGCCTCCGCGGCGCGGTTCACCTGCGCGTTGTCGGCACTCTTGAGCGCCGCTACCAGCGTGGGCACGGCGATGTGCGGGCCGATCACCATGAGCCGCTCGACGGCGGCGATCCTCGTCTCGGGATCGGGATGGTCGAGCGCCGCGGCCACGAGCACGCCGACCGCGTCGGATGAACGAATCCGCGAGAGCGCCTCCACATACCAGCTTCGCACCTGAAAGACCGGCTCCTTGGCCAGCGCCGCCGCGACCGCCGGCACCGCCGCCGGATCGGAGATCTCGCGAATCTCCTCGGCCGCCTGGTCGGCCTGCGCCGACTGATCGACCTGCCGCCGCAGTCGCTCGAGCCTGCCGTTCCACTCCTTCTGGGCGAGCGATGCTCGCTCGGCCCGATCGATCAACTCAATCTCCTGGGCGGTTCGCCAGCCGCCGCGGTGGCGGACGTATCCCCGTTCGGCCATCAGCTCCTGCTGGGTGGGCTTCGCCGGCTCGTCGGCGGTCGCCGCGAGGGTCGAGGCGGCGGCCACGAAAACCGCCAGGTAGAGGTGTGTTCGTCGCGGGATCATGGCAGTGATCTCGGCTCCGGCCCGGTCGAGCCTTGACCGGGTGCCGGTCACGGCAGCCGGGCCGCGTCGTGAATCATTCTCGCATAGGTTGCGGCCACGCGGATCACGAGCGTAGCCACCAGACAGGCCACGAGGCTCCATGTCAGGAATCCCGCAGCCTGCACGGCCGCCGCAAACCCCCGCACCGCCGACTCATCGAGGTGGTCGGCCACACGGTCGAGCGCCTCGGCAGTGGTGCCCGTGGCTTCGCCCACGGCCACCGCCTCGATCACAGCCCTCGGCAGCCGGCCAGTGGCCACAAGCGCCTCTGGTAGGTCGCGACCGCTGCGGAGGAGGTCCTCCACCCGGCGCCGCTCGCAGCCAAAACCGGGCGCCGCGCGGGTTGCGAGCTCCACCATCTCGCCAACGCTGACGCCCGCGTGCGCGGCAAGCGACGCGGCTCGACACCAGGCTGCCGCCGCCGCCGTGACCGCCGCCGGGCCGATGAGCGGCAGACGACGGCCGACACTCCAAGCCCACCCTCGCCGTCGCCAACTGTTTCGAGCCGCCACTCCCACGACGGCGAGCAAGACGACCGTCGCGGCGAGCCCCGAGAGAAACAGCGTCACGCCCCGTTGACCCGCGAGCCCGAGTCCGAGAAAGTCGAGCGGCGCACCATCGAGGCCGCGAGCGAACCCTGAGACGATGATCATCACCACGATCGCGAGCACCGCCACGACGAGCCGGATGGCCGGACCGACAAGGGCGGCTCGGAGCGTGCGCCGGGTGGCGATCGACCGCGAGAGGGTCTTGGCCGTTTCTTCGAGCACCTCGGCAAGCCGACCGGTGCGGTCACCCACGAGGAGCATGCCGGCGACGACGTCGGGAATCGCGCCGGTGGCCGCACACGCCTCGCCGAGCCCGTCGCCAGCCCCGAGTCGGGCACCCACCTGTTCCAGCGCCGGCCGCCACCGACCGGGCACCCGACGTGCCTCAGACGCCCAGGCACGCCGCAGGTCGATGCCAGCGCCGACCGCGATGGACAGCCGGTGGAGGATGTCCGCGAGCACCACGTCGGGGATTCGTCGCGAGCCTGCCATCCTCGCCCTCGTTGCCCGAGTTCCGCCCACGAATGAAGGCGTTCTAACACACGCCGCCCCCATCTGGTACAACCGCCGTCCCTGCCACCTGACACCTCTGCCATGACTTCAAGAGCCCACTGGCCCGTCGTCGCGATCGTCGGTGTGGGCATGATCGGCGGCTCCATCGGCAAGGCCGTCAGGGCCCGCCGGCTCGCCGGCCGCGTGCTGGGCATCGGTCGTTCCGCCGAGTCGCTCGCGGCGGCGAAGAAGACCGGCTGCGTGACCGAAACGGCCACCGACCTCGCTGCTGCGGCCGACGCGGATCTCGTCGTGGTGGCAGCGGGCGTGGGGGCAATCCCCGCGCTGCTCGACGCGGTCGACGCGGTGATCCGCCCAGGCACGCTCCTCACGGACGCGGGCAGCACCAAGGCTTCGATCGTCTCGGGCTGGGAGCGGCGGCGAAGGAGCCATCGCGGTCGCTTCGTCGGCAGCCACCCGATCGCAGGCAGCCACCGCCGCGGCTCGGTGGCCGCCGATGCCGACCTGTTCGCCGGCCGCGTCGCCGTGGTCACACCGGCCAAGGCGACGCCGGGCATCGACGCCGACGCCATCGGCGACTTCTGGGCGGCGCTCGGCTCGACCGTCTACATGATGCCGCCCCGCGAGCACGACCGGATCCTCGCCAGCACGAGCCACGCCCCGCATCTGATCGCGGCAGCGCTCGCGGCGGCCACGCCACCCGCGGCCCGCACGTTCACCGCCGGCGGCTGGCGCGACACCACGCGGATCGCCGCCGGCGACCCCGAGCTGTGGGCCGATATCCTGCTCGACAACGCCGGGGAGGTCGGCGACTCGATGAAGCGGTTCGCCGCCGCCGCCGAGAAACTCCTCGCGGCGATCGAACGCGGCGACCGCCGCCGGCTCGTTGAACTCCTCACCCGCGCCAAGGACCGCCGCGATGCTCTGGGTAGTTGACGTCTCGCTTCGCGATGCCACCGGCGACCATGCCGCCCGCGAGGTGACGGCAGGAGCGGCGGCACTCGGCATCCCGGCCTGCGGGCGGGCCCGCACCGCGGCGGGCTGGCTGATCGAAGGTGATCTCTCCCGCGTCGAAGCCGAGCGGCTTGCCGCCACCCTGTTCGCCGACCCGGTGACCGAATCGGCCGTCGTGGATGAGATCGGCGCGGCCCGCCTGGCACAGCCCCTCGACGGCCTGCCGACGGTGGTGCACGTGCTTCCCAAGGCGGGCGTGACGGATCCAGCCGGCCTCACGGCGCAGGCCGCCGCCGCGGCCCTCGGCCACCGCGTCGTGGTCCGCAGCCTGCGGAAATACTGGCTGCCCGCGCTCGACGCCGCCGACATCGGCCGCCTCGCGGAAAAACTCCTCGCCAACGACGCCATCCAGGAGGTCGTCGTCGGTCCGCTGGCGATCTCGTCGCTCTCCGGGGGCCGCACGTGGTCGTTCGCCCGGGAGACGATCCCACTTGTGGGCCTCGACGACGCCGCTCTTGAGAAACTCAGCCGTGAGCGGTGCCTGGCTCTCACCGTCCGCGAACTGCACGCCGTTCGCGATCACTTCGTCGCGGTTGGCCGCGATCCCTTCGAGATCGAACTAGAGACGATCGCGCAGACCTGGAGTGAGCACTGCTGCCATAAGACGCTCACCAGCGCCGTCGATCACGTCGGCCCCGCCGGCGCTGCCCGCTACGACAACCTCCTGAAGGAAACGGTGTTTGCCGCCACGCGACAGATCCGCGAGACGCTCGGCCCCCGCGATTGGTGCGTGAGCGTGTTCAAAGACAACTCGGGCGTGGTGCGGTTCGACGGCGACCACGACATTTGCGTGAAGGTGGAGACGCATAACCACCCCTCGGCGATCGAGCCCTACGGCGGCGCAGCGACGGGTCTTGGCGGCGTGATCCGCGACGTGCTCGGCACGGGGCTCGGTGCCAAGCCGATCGCCAACCTCGATGTTTTCTGCGTGGCCCCGCCCGACACGCCGGCCGACGAGATTCCCCCGGGCGTGATCCATCCGCAGCGGCTGCTCGCCGGCGTGGCGGCGGGTGTCCGCGACTACGGCAACCGGATGGGCATCCCCACGATCGCCGGCGCCGTCGCCTTCCATCCGGGCTACATCGGCAACCCGCTCGTGTTCTGCGGCACAGTGGGCATCATGCCCCGGGGCCACGCGGAGGCCGCCGTGCAGCCGGGCGATCTCGTCGTGGTGGCTGGCGGCCGCACCGGCCGCGACGGCATCCACGGCGCCACCTTTTCGAGCATCGAACTGACGAGCGAGAGCGAGACGGAGAGCGGCGGCGCCGTGCAGATCGGACACGCGATCAACGAGAAGATGCTGACCGACTTCGTGCTCGAGGCCTCACGGCAGCGGCTCTTCCACGCGATCACCGACTGCGGTGCCGGCGGCCTCTCGAGCGCGGTCGGCGAGATGGGGGTCACGCTCGGCGCCGACGTCGACCTCGACCTGGTGCCGCTGAAATACGAGGGACTATCGGCGACGGAAGCCTGGATCTCAGAGGCGCAGGAGCGGATGGTGCTGGCGGTCGGCCCGGCCGACTGGCCAGCCATGGCAAAGATCGCCGCCGATGAGGGTGTCGAAGCGACGGCGATCGGCACCTTCACCGGCTCGGGCCGGATCGTGCTCAAGTGGCAGGGCGAGATCGCGGGTGAACTCGACTGCCACTTCCTCCACGAGGGGCGGCCGCGACAGCGGCTCGTGTCTCGCTCCGTGCCGGTGCCTCAGGAGCCGCTTGCCTGGTCGGGCGTCGCTTCGGTGGCCGCCGTGGTCGTTGAGGTGCTTGCGCTGCCCGACGTCGCGAGCAAGGAGCGGATCGTCCGCCAGTACGACCATGAGGTGCAGGGCTGCTCGGTGCTCAAGCCGTTGCTGGGCCCCGGCGAGGGGCCGGCCGATGGCACGGTGATCCGCGGCGTGCTCGGCCGTGACCGCGGGATTGTGCTCGGCGTGGGGCTCCGGCACCACATCGGCCGGCTCGATCCCTATCAGATGGCCGCCGGCGGGATCGCGGAGGCGATCGCCAACGCCGTTGCCGCCGGTGCTGATCCCGACCGGATCGCCCTGCTCGACAACTTCTGCTGGGGCGATACGCGACGGACCGAGTCGCTGGGCACGCTCGTCGAGGCCTGCCGCGCCTGCCACGATCTGGCGATCGCGCTGGCAGCGCCGTTCGTGAGCGGCAAGGACAGCCTCAACAACGTGTTCACCTACACCGACACCGTAGGCAAGGCCCGCGAGATCTCGATCCCTCCCACGCTGCTGATCACCGCGATGGGACAGCTGGACGACGTCCGCCGCGCAGTGTCGCCCGACCTCAAGGCCGCGGGCAATCGCCTGGCGGTCGTGGGCGAGACGAGACCCGACATGGCGGGTAGCCAGCTGGCGCTCACGGGCCACGTGAGCGGTGGCGACGTGCCGACTGTCGACGTCGTCGCCTTCCGCGCCGCGATCCGTGCCGTATCCGCAGCCCGCCGCGGCGGCCTCGTGCAGTCGTGCCACGACGTTTCGGACGGCGGCCTCGCGGCGGCGGTTGCCGAAATGGCGATCGCCGGCACGCTCGGCGCGCGGATCGCACTCGCCGACGTGCCGGCCACGACCGGGGCCGGAGACCACGATCTCGCCATCGCCTTCGCCGAGACCCCGGGCCGATTCGTCTGCGAGGTGCGGCCCGAGCACGCCGCTGAGTTTGCCCGGTGCATGGACGGCATCCGCTGGTCGTGGATCGGCGAGGTGGCCGCGACCCCTGCACTCGAGATCGTCTCGACGACGGGCACGATCGATCGCGTCGCCGTCGACCGCCTGGCACTGGCGTGGCATGGGGAGAACGTTTGAATGCTGTCGCCACGAGCCCTAATCCTCCGCGCTCCCGGCACCAACTGCGACCACGAGACCGCTCACGCCTTTGAGCGGGCTGGCGGACTCGCCCGCCGCGTGCACGTGCGGGCCCTCGCCGAGCGGCCAGCGATCGCCGACGAATGCCAGATCCTCTGCATCCCCGGCGGGTTTTCGTATGGAGACGACATCGCCAGCGGCCGCATCTTCGCGCTCGAGCTCAAGACGCGGCTCGGCGATGCGCTCGTGAAGTTCCGCGACAAGGGCGGACTGGTGCTCGGCATCTGTAACGGCTTCCAGGTGCTGCTCCAGACCGGCCTGCTGCTTGCCGATCCGACGACCGGACTGCCGGAGGCGGCGCTCGCCCACAACACCTCGGGGCGGTTCATCGACCGCTGGGTGCGGTTGTCGTGCGGCCCGAGCCCGTGCGTGTTTCTCAAAGGCTTCTCCGAACTGGAGTTACCCGTGGCCCATGGCGAAGGCCGGTTCGTCCTCCGCGACCCAACGCGGCTGGAGTCGCTCCGCGCCGCGGGGCAGTTGCCGCTCACGTACTCGGCCGACGAAACAGGCCGGCCGACGAACCCAAACGGGGCGCTGGGCGACGTGGCCGGCGCCTGCGACCCCACCGGCCGCGTCTTCGGACTGATGCCGCATCCCGAGCGGTTCATCGACGCCACGCAGCACCCCTCGTGGCCGGGCCGTCTCGACCCTGCCGCCCCGGGCGCGGGCCTGATGGTGTTCATCAACGCCGTGAAGGCCACGGCGTAGGGCTGGCTCGATCGCGATGCAAACCAGGAAGGCACACAGGTTGCCAACCTGTGCTACGGAAGGCTGTGCTACGGAAGGCTGCGAAGGGTTGCCCGTGCCCCGGAGCCGGCGTTGCTGGCCAGCGCAGGCAGGATGCCGAAGCGCAGCCAGCATCGAGTGAACAGAGGCCAGGATGGCCGGAGTGAACGTCCGG